>JAISHW010000017.1 GCA_031262365.1 Lentimicrobiaceae bacterium | reverse complement strand
ATAGTGTTTACCCGACCCGGGCATAAATACTTTTATGCCTGTTTGTCCTGAAATAAGTTTACTCTTTTGAGCCATTTTTACTCTTTTTGGTGTAAACCTATTTTAGGACAAGACAGTTTTGTTTTTAACTTATTAAAGAATTTTGATGCGACTTTTTTTATATGAATCAGCAACTTAAACTACTTGCGAAAGTTGAATTTTTAATACTCTTTACTACACGTTACCCTGCTTGCATGCCCTTGTAGTCTCAATTTTGCCCTATTTTTGCAAGAGCATTACGAAACGTAACGATGAAACTAAACTTGAAACGTCCGTTGGCAGTTTTCGACTTGGAAGCAACGGGATTAAATAGTCGTTTAATCTGTTTTTAAGGAGCGACTAATTAGCAGCCACGTCTTTAGCCAAAATAATATAAACAGGGAAGTGGTCGCTGTAGCCGTCAAGCCACACGCTTCCGGAAAATGTGCGGAAAGGATAACCTTTGTAACGTCCGCTTTGTTGCACCAATTCGCGTTTGTTGTGTACTTTCGTGAGGCGCAATTGATAATTCGAAAAATCGGTTGGAAGCAAGGCTTGTGTTACAATGATCTGATCGATCAAACTCCACGAATCGCGGTAGGCATTCGAACCAATACCTTTTTTATGTAAGTCGTACATCGGATTAAACAACTCATCGGCTTTCAATTTTTGCGCATTGCCTTTTGCTTTCAGCACATCTAAAATACTCTTATTAGCCGGCGTATCGTTAAAATCGCCCATAATCATCACTTTTGCTTTAGGGTTGATCTGCAACAACGAATCGGTAATATGTCGCGAAAGCTCCGCTGCAGCAATTCGAAACGGTAACGAACGTTTTTCGCCACCATAACGCGAAGGCCAGTGAACGACAATAAAATGCATTTCTTCGCCATCAAACATGCCCGAAACAAGCAATTGGTCGCGTGTGCGAAAATCAGGATTATCCGGAACATGTAAACGAATCGAGCTGGTCGATGTTGGTGTGAAATATTTGGGTTGGTAGAGCAACGCTACGTCAACACCACGACGATCAGGACCGTCGTAATGAATGATTTTGTAACCACGTTTGGCAAGTTTTTCTGTGGCAACCAGATCTTCGAGTACCAAGCTGTTTTCTATTTCCGAAAGTCCCAAAACAGCTGCGCCGTCAGGCGAATAATCCGTCCCAATACTATAAATAGCATCGGAAAGCCGTTGCAGTTTTTGCGTATATTTCTCCGTATTCCACTTGTTAACCCCGATAGGAAGAAACTCTTCGTCGTTGATATTGGGATCGTCAATCGTATCGAATAAGTTTTCGATGTTGTAGAATCCGATAATTCCAATTTTTAATGCGCGATTTTCTTGACCAAATAAACTTACTTGTATGACCGCCAAAAGAAAACTAACAAGAATAATTTTTTTCATTTGATTGATTTTCAATTATTTTAGAAAAAATAAGAAACTACTTTTTAAGGTAGCATCGTATGCAAAAATAACTTTTTAAGTTGATATATTGTTAAATAATAAATGTAGAAACAGAATTAAAATTACTACTTTTGTTATCCCCTATTGAAGAATGTTATAGAATGGGTTAATTAATACTAAATTCATGAAAAAATGTTTCATTTTGTTTGTTGTACTGTTAATGTTTTCAACGATTAATGCGCAGACAGACACCACATTAGTTCAGACTGAAAGCACGACGGTCATATTGCTTGATTCGGATCTCGATGAAGCATCAAACGCCAATGACGTGTCGAGTTTATTACAGTCGTCGCGCGATGTTTTCTTGAATACGGCTGGTTATAACTTCGGTCAGTTGCGGTTTCGTATTCGTGGAAACGACTCGAAATATACCAGTGTTTTTATTAATGGAACTCCGATGAACGATCCCGAATCGGGACGTGCTTTCTGGTCGAATTGGGGCGGATTGAACGATGCCATGCGCAACACAGTCGTTTCTAACGGTATCGAAAGTTTTGATTACGCTTTTGGAAATATTGGCGGGTCGACTCAAATCAACACACGTGCAGGAACGTATAGAAATCAATCGTCGGTAAGCTACGCCCGATCGAATCGAAGTTACAACAACCGTATCATGGCAACTACAGCCACCGGAATGATGCCTAACGGTTGGGCTTTTGTCGTATCGGGATCGAGTCGTTGGGCGGAAGAAGGCTATATCGATGGTACTTGGTACGACGCTTGGAGTTATTTCTTTTCGGCAGAAAAACGTTTTTCCGAAAAACAAAGTTTGGGATTTACGGTTTTTGGCGCACCAACGAAAAGAGCAACAAGCTCGGCTGTTGTGCGAGAAGTGTACGATATTATGGGAACAAATTACTACAATCCGAATTGGGGATACCAAAACGGAGAAAAACGTAATGCACGTGTAAGCAACTACCACCAACCGATGTTTCAGTTGACGGATTATTGGACACCTTCCGACAAAACGTCGATTACAACAACAGCTTATTATTGGTTCGGAAGAGGAGGATCGACGGCTTTAGAATGGAATTATGCAGCCGATCCACGTCCCGACTACTACAGAAACTTACCAAGCTATCTGCTGCAAAGCGAAGATTTTGAAGGCTATAGCGATTTGTTGTATTTGTGGCAAACGGATTCGAAAGTCAGCCAACTTGATTGGGACCACTTTTACTTTGCAAACTCCGACGAATACCGCACAATATACAATGCAAACGGAATCGAAGGAAATACAATTTCCGGAAAACGTTCGAAATACATCGTCGAAGAACGTCGTAACGACAAAAATCAAGGCGGCTTAAACATCAACCTCGAACATGTAATCAATCCGAACTTTAAAATCAGTGCCGGTGCTAATGGAAGTATTTCCAAAACACATTATTATAAGGTCGTTGACGACCTTCTTGGTGGCGATTTTTACTTAGATATCGACAAATATGGCGATTCGATCAGCGATATGGTACACTCCGACTTGAATAAACCAAACCGTGTGGTTCGCCAAGGAGACACGTTCGGTTACGATTACATTGCAAATGTCAACAAATACAATTTGTGGGGACAAGCCGAATACAATGTAGGTCGTTTCGGACTTTTCGGTGCTTTAGAGGCAAAATACACCGAGTTTTGGCGCAAAGGAAAAATGAGAAACGGAAGCCATCCGGACAACTCATACGGCGATTCCGAAAAATCGAACTTCTTTGACTTCGGTGTAAAAGGCGGTATCGAATATGCTATTGATGGACGGAATTATTTGGTTTTAAATGCGGCTTTCGTTACGAAAGCACCTGAATTTAGAGACGCTTTCATTTCGCCGCGAACACGCAATTCGTTGGTCGATAACTTGGAAAGTGAAAAAATATTCACAGGCGATATTAGTTATGTATTGCGTACACCTAAAATCAAAGGACGCCTGACGGCTTATCACACCAAATTCAGCGATAAAGTATGGGTGCGTAGTTATTATCACGAAAGTATGGCTACTTACGTCAACTACATTATGTCGGGAATTGAACAAACAAATCAAGGTCTTGAATTAGGACTTGAAGTATACATCGACAGAGCAAATGCTTGGGCAGTAACGCTTGCCGGTGCTCACGGACAACATATTTATACAAACCGTCCTTCGGTAACGATTTCAGAAGATAATAGTGCTGAACTTTTAGCTGAAAACAGAAGCGTATACCTAAAAAATTATTACGTTGGCGGGGCTCCGCAAACAGCCGGATCGATCGGTTTGAAATACAATTCGCCAAAATTCTGGTTTGCCGGCATTACGGCTAACTATTTCGATAACATGTACTTCGAGCCAAATCCGGACAAACTCACCGAAGAATTAATGGCAACTTACTATCAAGGCGATACACGTATTGATAAAATTTTAGGTGAATCGAAAATTGATCCGGCTTTCACGCTCGATTTCTTCGGCGGAAAATCGTGGGTTGTAAAAGGATATTACATCGCTCTGAATGTGAGTGTAAACAACATCTTGAACGACAAAGGTATCATCATGAGCGGTTACGAGCAATTACGACTCGACACAAACAATCCGGATCGTTTCCCTGCTAAATATTCCTATTTATACGGAATCAATTACTTTATCAGTTTAACAATCAGAAAATAATAACACATAATACTTTATTAAAATGTTGAAAAATAAATTCTCTTTAGCTATCATCGCGGCATTCATGCTTTTTGTTAGCTCATGTGTAAAAGACAATCTCGACACACCGCCGATTCCTACGCTTCCTATTGGCGAAGTGTACACAATAAGCGAATTGATTACCAAAACCGGAACACAATTTGTCGATACAGCTTCTGTTTACGGTACTGTAACAGCCGATGAAGCTTCTGGAAATCTTTATAAAACTATTTATATCGAAGATGCTACCGGCGCGTTAAATGTGCGTATGACAGCTACAAGCGGAATGCGTGTTGGCGATTATATTCGTGTTTATTTGCCCGGAACAGTACTTTCTAAATACGGAGGTATGCATCAATTAGATCAAGTACATCCGGATAATAACATTGTGATTTTAGCAAACGCGAAAGATATTGAACCGGAATTGGTTACAATGGCTGATTTTGCAAACAATAGCGTTCCAGTGGCAAAATTAATTCGACTCGAAGATGTACAGTTTAACACAGGCGATTTAGGATTACCTTATGCTGAATTAGACGGATACGGACAACGAACTTTAGAAGATTGCGATGGCAACTCGGTAATTGTTCGTACAAGCAACTACGCATCTTTTGCCAAGCATATCATTCCTTCAGGAAAAGGAAGTATCGTTGCAATTGCTTCGAAATACAACACAACTTGGCAACTTTTAGTGCGCAATACTTTGGAAATCAACATGACAGGTGAACGTTGCGGTGGCGAAGAACCTCCGACCGGTGACGTGATTTTCTCAGAAACTTTTGAAACAGGTCAAGGGGACTTTACATTGGAAAACCCGATTATGAATGCCCCTGTAACATATATTTGGACGCACGATGCTTCGTATAAATACATGAAAGCAAGTGCTTATGTGAGTGGGGCTAATTATCTTTCCGAAGGTTGGCTGATTTCGCCGGCAATCAATTTGTCAGGCGAAAATGATGCAACTTTAACATTTGAACACGCCATCGGACCCGCTGCTCAAATGGGTATCGATAAAAAGTACTTTACATTATGGTTTAGCACGAATTATACAACTGGAAATCCGAATGATGCAACTTGGACACAAGTAACAATTCCAAATTTTGGGACAACAGCTTGGGGATTTGTTTCAACTACCGTAACCGTACCTTCTGCAATGAATAACGCTTCCGTTCGGTTTGCGTATAAATATACTTCGACAAACTCGGAATCAGCTACTTGGGAAATTAAAAACGTTGTTGTAAAACAATAATCAAATAAAACACAAATTAAAATTTTAGAGATGAAAAGAATTCACTTCTTAAACGCAGGGCTTGTAGTTCTGCTTTTAACAGCAACCTTTTTTGGTTGTAAAAAAGACGATGACAATCCAACCTACACCTTACAGGTTGAAACAGGTGCAGTTACCGACATCACGGCTACAACAGCTACAGCTTCGGGTACAATGACTTATGACGACAAAACGGAAATTCTATCCGGTATTTGCTGGAGTACTGAAGAAATGCCTACGATAGAAGATAACGTAAAGCAAAAAGGTGTTATTAAAGGTTCTTACGAATGTAGTCTAACCGGACTTTCGCCGGAAACCACTTATTACTACAGAGCTTTTGCACAACATGGAAACGAAATCGTTTATGGCGAACAAAAATCGTTTACAACAATAAATGGCGATGACCCAGGTCCGGAGCCGGGCGACGGCGACGGAAGTGCTGAAAATCCTTACAATGTAGCACAGGCAATGCAAAATCAAAACAGCCAAACTGCTTGGGTAAAAGGATACATCGTAGGTGGCGTTAAAAACGATGACAACATTTCAGTTATCGCTTCATCGGATGATGTAGTTTTTGGCAACACCAATATACGTGCTACATCTGTTTTGATAGCCGATTCAAAAGATGAAACCGATTACACCAACTGTGTTGTCGTAAACTTGCCTTCAGGACCTATTAGAGCAGCGGTGAATTTAAGAGATAATCCGGATAATTTAAGTAAAGAACTAAAAATCAACGGAACATTAAGGACTTATTTTGATATATCCGGGGTTAGAGACTTAACAGATTATGAATTAGAAGGCGAAGACCCAGGTCCGGAGCCTGGTGACGTGATTTTCTCAGAAACATTTGCTACAAGTCAAGGAAATTTTATAATACAAAATGTCGTAAAACCATCAGAAGTAGAAAATGTTTGGAGACATAATTCTCAATACAGCCAAATGGCTGCAGGAGCTTATATTAGTGAGGTAAATTATGCAACAGAGTCATGGTTAATTTCTCCTGAGATTGATTTGTCTCAAGTAGCTACGGCTATTTTTACTTTTGAACATGCCGGCAAACAGTTTGGTGCTCCGGTTTCAAATTTGACGATTCAAGTATCAACAACTTATTCAGGTGGAAATATCAATGCGGCAGATTGGACAGCCTTATCGATACCCAATCATTTGGCGGGAGAAACAAATACATTCAAGTCGGCAGGTGATATAGATTTAACATCGTATTGCGGACAAAGCAAAGTACGCGTTGCTTTTAAATACACAAGTACTACGTCTGGTGCAGGAAATTGGTATGTTAAAAACGTTATTGTAAAGTAAAACAATACGCATGATAGCAAAAAAAAAAGACAGCTCAACAAGCTGTCTTTTTTTTTGCTGAAAAAATCATTGAACCCATTGATTTCATAGCCCACGAATTAATTCGTGGGCTATGAATGTGCTTGGGGTGGTAGCGTGTGTCTTGCCACACCGCTAAAAGACATCTGACAAACCAAAAAAGGCATTCGAAAGAATGCCTTTTTATGAATGAATAAATGTGTTTTCTTGCTGAAAATTAGAGCGATCCGTTTACCAAGAATAGCGCAGCTACACCAATAATTGGGTAAAGCTCGGCAAAAACGGCAAGAATCATTGTGCGACCGAAAATATCAAATCCCGAACCGATTCCGGCGATGCCGTTTGCGGCTACTTGCCCTTGACGAATTGCCGAAAAAATACAGATCAATCCCAAAGCAACCGAAATACCGAAAATAGCAGCTGCTTTTGCTACGGTAATTTCAGGTGTCAGGTGTGCCGAAAGCAAAAAGTATCCTAAAAATCCGTACAAACCTTGTGTTCCGGGAAGTGCTGTAAGAATCATGTAGTTACCGAACTTGTCCGGATTTTTCTTCATTGCTCCAACCGAAGCATTTCCTGTAATAGTTACTCCATACGCACTTCCAATTCCTGAAAGGGTAATCATAAGACCAATGCCAATGTAGGCTAATAAAATAGGTGTCATAACTTTGTATTTTTACTTACTTAATTAATTAGTATTTATTTAATTTTAAAATTATTCTTTTTTAAATGGTGTATAAGCTTTTCCGCCTCCTTCAAATCCGGCATTGTTGTAAAATTCGACAAATGTCAGACGCATTGGGTGAATGAAAGCTCCTAACCCGTTGAGAAATATATTGATTGCATGTCCGAAAAGTACGATAAGAATGATGACTAATTGTTTTACAATGATAATATCTGGCGCAAAACCAACAGCTAAATCATTGAATACCATTCCCATTACGGCACCTGAAATTCCCAAAGCAAACAAACGAATATATGAAAGCATATCGCCCAAAAGATTCGTTACTTTTGTGTAAACGCCGTACAAACCCGACCCGATACTTCCCGGAACGCCTTTCAAACCTTTTTGTGGATTGTTGAAAAACAACATCATGAAACCACCTAAAGAACCGCATACAATGCATATTGTTTGCATCAATTCGGTGCTGATTGTTTTTGTGCTTTCCAAATAGAATGCCATTCCGATTCCCCAAACGGCAATCATCCAACCTAAGGTGTCTAATGCATAAACGAATCCGAAACGGAGCGAAGTGATGAAAATTTTTATAATCCAAGCGTATGTTATTTGTATAGCTCCGCAAACTAAAGCAAGCGTAAATAACTGATTGGAATCTAACATAATAGCTTTTAGAGGTTGCAACCAAGCCCATGTTTGATTCAGCAGTTCGATTCCGAAAAATGTGCCGCTGACAAATCCGAAAATAATTGTTCCAAGTCCTAACCACATTGCCAAATTTCCTGCCGAACGCATGAAGGCATCTTTCGATTTCTTTAAAAGAAACGAAGCTAATAAGATAAGTAGTCCGTAACCAGCATCTCCCAAACAAAGTCCGAAGAAAATGACATAAAACGGCGCAAAAAACGGCGTTAAGTCAAAAGCGTTGTAACTCGGTTTGTCGAACAAATCGGCGATCATCTCGAAAGATCTCGCAAACTTATTGTTTTTGAGTAGGATAGGAGGATTTTCTTCCGGCGATGGTGCTGATACTTGAAAATAAACAGATTCTTTCTCTAAGGCTTCGGTTACCCGATTTTCGTCAGTAACCGGAACAAAACCTTCTAAAAGCAGCAGTTTTTCAGCAGCTTTTGCATCGCCACTCAACTCAATTTTCTCGAAATTAATGTGGTCTTTTACGCGTTTCTCGTAATAATAAATGGTTTCGAGTTCATTTTGAGCTATTTCCGATAACTCGGTTTCGATATGTTTAATTTTCTCATCAACAATACGCACCTGATTTTTCCACTCGTCAAGCGATTTTTCGGAAGGACGAATATGTTCGGCTTCTATCGGCGGAGGTGTTTCTCCGTGTGTGAACGTGATAAAATAAACTTGTGTACCGATTTTGTTTACAACAATTGCATTGTAATCTTCGACCCATTGCGGATTGAAACGCGATTCGGTACCGGCGTAAAAGTTGATGTGATAGTCTCTTTTTTTGAAACGTTCGATGCTTTCTGCTGAAAAACTGCCTAAAGGAGTAATGCGTTCGATTTCTTTCAAATGTCCTTGTTTGTCGAACGTCAATTCTTCTTTTTCTTTTAAAAGTTTTTCAACGTATTCAATAATATCTGACGGATTGTCCTTTTTTGTCAAAGGTGCAAGTTCTTTTACATGATTTTCTTCGTTTATTTTTTCTAAAGATTTAATGACTGTCAAAAAGCGTTTGTCCATATCCATCCACGACGAAAGACTTTCGTTTTCCGACAAAGCTCCTGCTTGTTTCTGCGTTATATGAACGACTCCTAACTCCCTCAATTTGTATAAGAAATCTTGATAATCTTTATGATAAATCAGAAAATCATATTTTTTCATCTTTTCAATCATGCGTCAACCTCCTCCTTTTTTTGTGCTCTTTCGAGATTGGTTCTCATAATTTTTTGTGATGATTTCGAAAGACTTTCTTCGTCTTCCAAATAGCGTTTTATTTTCAAAATAGCGTTTGAATAGCCCGGAACCTGTACTTTTTCGAAAAGATTTACTTTTTGAGTCGTTTTTCGTCGTGCATGATCCAAACGTTCGAGTTTCATTTGCGTCAATTCAGCTCTGGTTCCTGTTTCAGCTAGGTTTTTAAGTAAGTTAATTCCGTCGGCAAACCAAAATGGCGCATTGAAGTGGCTGTAAGGTTTTTCTTCGAAAACAACACTGCCAAAAATGGGAAGCATGACACCGGCGACTTTTTTTGTGTCTATTTCGACTTTTTCTACTGCAATCAATTCAGGATTGAACTCATTCCATAAAGCCGCGAGATAATCGTATTTTTTGATTTGTTCTTCAAGTTGGTTTTCAAGCAGCTGCAGTTCTTCTTTTGTCTTCTGAACTTCCATTCGCAACGCGCTCTCTTTACTCTTGATCGTGGGCAATGCACGTATGCGAACTTTTAACTGCTTTTCGAGCGTTTGAAGCGATGTTTTATTATATTGAAATTTTATTGCCATTATCTTATAGTTACAAGTTACAAGGTGAAAGTTTTTAAGTTACAAGTCTTTTTTTCTGCTTGTAATTTGTTCCTTACTACTTGGTTACTTATTTGTTTTTCCAATACTTATCTACAAGTTCTTGTTTGATATTTACTTCTTCCGGCGAAAAATATTTTGCAAAAAGTTTCCAAGTTTCGTCTAACATTTCGTTGGTATTCAGGTTTACGTCGATTGCTAACAGATCGTTTGAATAATCTCGTGCAAAATCCAATGTGCGGTTGTCGTAATCTGTTAAATCGAAACCGTTTTCCATTTTTGTTTTGGCATTTGCGGCATCGGCATACAGGCGCACTGCTGCATTCATCACTTGTGGGTGGTCTTCGCGTGTTTTCTTTCCGATAACGAGCTGTTTCAAACGCGAAAGTGAACGGAATGGGTCGATAATAACTTTTCCGACATCGGTATCACGTCTTAAATATAACTGACCCTCAGTGATATATCCGGTGTTATCAGGAATGGAATGTGTAATATCACCGCCTGACAAAGTTGTTACTGCGATAATGGTAATCGAACCGCCATCGGGAAATTGTACTGCTTTTTCGTAAATTTTTGCCAAGTCGGAATACAAAGAACCCGGCATGGAATCTTTCGATGGAATTTGGTCCATACGGTTCGAAACGATCGCCAAAGCATCGGCGTAGTTTGTCATATCCGAAAGCAGCACCAATACTTTTTCGTGTTTTTCGACTGCGAAATATTCTGCCGCGGTCAAAGCCATATCGGGTATCAGAAGTCTTTCCACCGATGGGTCTTCTGTCGTATTGATAAACGAAACAATGCGGTCTAACACACCAGCGTTGCTGAACGTGTTTTTGTAAAAAAGATAATCGTCGTTGGTCATTCCCATTCCGCCAAGGATAATTTTGTCCGATTCGGCGTGAAGTGCCACCAATGCCATTACTTCGTTGAATGGCTGGTCGGGGTCGGTGAAGAATGGAATTTTTTGTCCGGTTACCAGTGTATTATTTAAGTCGATTCCGGCGATTCCCGTTGCAAGGAGTTCCGAAGGTTGTTTTCTTCGTACAGGGTTTACTGATGGTCCGCCAATTTCAACTTCGATGCCTTCAGGCTCCGGACGACCGTCGATTGGGTCGCCGTAAGCGTTGAAAAAACGTCCGGCAAGTTGTTCGCCGACCTTCAAACTCGGCGATTTTCCCATAAAGGTAACTTCTGCGTTTGTCGGAATGCCTTCTGTTCCGGCAAAGACTTGCAATACGACTTCGTCGCCATCGATTTTAACGACCTGAGCCAGTCGCCCGTTGATAGACGCTAATTCATCGTTCGATATACCGCTTGCTTTCAGCGTACAAGTCGCTTTTGTAATACGGGTTATCTTGGTGTATATTTTTTGGAATGCTTTTGTCATGTCCTTACTTTTTTGTTTAATTTACTGTCTCGCAGAGTTCTGATTTTTTTAATTCTTAATTTCTTTCTGTGGTTGTTCTGCGAGCGTTTTTTCGAGCTGACTCAGGTACTCGTTGAAATGTTCGTCGAGGAAATGCGAGTAGTTCATGTTTTTGCAGATATTGATGAGTTTTCTGAAAAATATTGAAACTTCGTCAAAGTTATTAAACACAAAGTGCTTTCTACAAATGCCGATGATCAAATCGAGCATGTATTTCTGACGTTCCATTGGTGTAACGGCATCAATAGCGTCGAAGGCATCTTGTTGCAGAATTACAAAGTCAATCAACTCTGATTTCCAGAATGTTTCGTGGTAATCGATTGGTACACCGTCGTCTCCCAAAATATTGATTTGTTCTGAGATTTCTTTTCCGCGCTGCATGCGAAGTTTTAAATCGTTTACTTTTTCAATCCAATCTTCTTCAATATGTTCGGCTATATATTTTTTAAATTCAGGATATTCCAAATATTTCGAATACGAATCGATGACGTTGATTGCCGGATAACGTTTTTTATCGGCACGTTCTTGTTCCAATGCATAGAAACAACGGGCTACTTTTTTTGTATTTTCCGTAACCGGTTCTTTCAAGTTACCTCCCGCAGGCGAAACTGTTCCGATAAAAGTAATCGAACCGGTGTTTTCGTTGTTTAAAATCACATATCCTGCTCGTGAATAGAAGTTAGCGATAATTGCCGACAAGTCCATTGGAAATGCATCTGGTCCGGGAAGTTCTTCCAAACGGTTCGACATTTCGCGTAAAGCTTGTGCCCAACGTGAAGTAGAATCTGCCATCAGAAGTACTTTCAAGCCCATCGCACGATAATATTCTGCTATTGCCATTGCTGTGTAAACAGAAGCTTCACGGGCTGCCACGGGCATATTTGACGTATTGGCAATAATAATCGTTCTTTCCGAAAGATTGCGACCTGTGTGCGGGTCGATCAAGTGCGGGTATTCGGTAAAGATTTCTACAACTTCGTTTGCACGTTCGCCACAAGCTGCCATAATTACGATGTCAGCTTCAGCTTGTTTTGCTATTGCGTGTTGTAACACTGTTTTTCCTGTTCCGAAAGGTCCCGGAATGAATCCTGTTCCGCCTTCTACAATTGGATTTGCCGTGTCGATCGGGCGCACACCTGTTTCGAGAAGTTTAAACGGACGTGGTTTTTCTTTATACGTTGTAACGGCTTTTTTTACAGGCCATTTCTGAATCATATTGATTTCGTGATCAATGCCTGTGCTATCCGTTAAAACAGCTATTTTTTGAAAAATGTTATAGCTTCCGGCTTTTGTAACTTCTTTCACTTTGTAGTCGCCTTGAAAATTGAAAGGCACCATCATTTTCAGTTTTTGGTGGTTTTCAATCACTTCTCCGATCCAGTCGCCGGGTTTTACAGTTGTGCCAACTGGAGCAATTGGTGTGTAATTCCAAAGTTTTTCTTTGTCTAAAGGATAAGTATATTCGCCGCGTTTCAAAAAAACGCCAGTCATTTTATCTAAATCGTTTTGAAGCCCGTCGTAGTTGTGCGAAAGCATTCCGGGTCCCAAAGTAACTTCGAGCATGTGTTCCGAAAATTCTACTTTATCGCCGGCTTTTAGTCCGCGAGTGCTTTCGAAAACTTGCACGTAGGCATTTTTTCCTACTATTTTAATGACTTCCGACATCAATTTGGTATCGCCTAACGTGATGTAGCAGATTTCGTTTTGGGAAACCGGTCCATCTACTTCTACCGTGACCAAGTTTGATACAATTCCGGTTACTATTCCTTTCGTTGCCATATATTCTTTCTTTTAATTATATCAAAATTTTTCGATCGTTTGAACGCCTTTTTTCAGATTATAAATTAATTCTTTAAATAGTTTCGCACCTTTTTCTTTGTTGAGGTTTTGCCAGCGTTCGATAATCTGAAGTTTAAATAAGTAGCCGATAATATTCTCAATATCAAAATAATGGAAGGTGTTTTTTTCGTCGATCCAGCTCCAAAATTGTTGATCTAAATATTGTTCTCGTCCGATCAAATCTGTCATTTCGTTGATTTCGCGAATAAATTCATAATTCTCAATATAATCTGAAAGATTTGGGTTTGAGAATTCTCTAAGTATATGTGCTACTTCGTTGTTTCCGACAATCAAATGTTTGTAGGCTATTTGGTTGCGTCGGCACGAAAGTGCAGTTAAAGCATTTCGGTAATTTACATGCATTTCTGCCCATTCTCTGACAAATTTATTGCTTGTTTTTCCTAAATAATCATAATACAATCCTGCTATTCGGTCTTCCCAAAAAATATTTGGGTTTTCTTGTTCTTCGGCAAGATATTCACGAATGAAAACTTCCAAATATGCCGGATATTTCCTATCCCATTTTCGGTCTTCGTCTTTCACAACCTCAACCATTTCGACGATTTCTTCTTTCGAATAAATTGCGAGTTTGTTGAAAGTCATTTCTTGTTCGCCTTTTCTAAATAGCGACAATATATTTTCGTTATCATATTTTAGAAAAAGTTTCTCAATTAGCTTTTTATCGGAAGAATGCAAAAGCTGATCCAACTCTTGTTTGAATGCTTCGGTCGTGTAAACTTTTTTGTGTTCTTCAAACAAAAGGTCGGGCAATCCTGCTATGAACGCGTAGTATTTCATTTAGAACAAAAGGTCAATTAATTGCGGACGCAAAAAATCTTTAAAATAAGCGATAAATTCTTGTTCGCCGAAGTTTATTTTGTACGTTCCATCGGCAGGTGCTATCGTAAACGAATAATTTTTTCCGTTTACTTGTTCGATTTTCAATCCTTTATCTAAAAGATTTTTCGCGTTTGCTTCGAAATACTTTTTCAACGCATTGGCATCGGAGGTTTCGATGACGAGAGTTTCTTTTTTTGACCATTCGGAAATGATCGAAAGAATCATTTTTTGCATAAAATCTTTTTCGTCGAAAGCTGCTTTCACTGCCGAAGCCGCTACTTTGTCAGTAATTAAATTGGCAACCGCTGTTTTAATAGCTTCTACAGCTTGCTGGGTATACAATTTCAACTCTGATTCTGTGTTTTTCTTCAATTCTGATGCTGATTTTTGCGCATTACCGACGATTTCTTCAGCTTCTTTTTGCGCTTTTTTTAACAAAGCCGATTTTTCTGAGTATGCTTCTTGAATGATGCGCTCGGCTTCTTGTTCGCCTTTTTCTACGCCTTCTTGATAAAGTTTATCTGTAAGTTCCTGAATCTTCGTTTCCATAGGAAATATTTTTTTCGAATATATTGCTTTTCGTTCTATGCTGCAAATTTACGATGATTTCTTTACGTGGAAATGTTAAAAAAGTATATTATTCGCTGCTAAAACAGCTGATTTTTTAGGTGTAGAATCATTTGAATAAAGTCTAATAAATTCTTTTTCAAGATATTGAAGAAGAAACGGCTTGAGTAAAGCGGTAACTTTATTCAGGTTCTCTTTGGCGCGGCGACCGACTATTTTAATGCTTCAATTTCTTCAGGCGACAGACCGGTTATTTGGGAAATGGTTTCTATCGGCAACCCTGCACGTAAACTGTTGCGTACAATTTCAAAACGTTCTTCTGCTTTTCCTTCAGCCAATCCTTCGGCTTTTCCCTCTGCTTTCCCTTTGGCTTCTCCCTTAGCCATTCCTTCAACCATTCCGTCGGCAAAGGCAGAGGAAAGAAACATTTTTTCGGTGCTGATTACATCCCAATAATGGTCATAAGCATTCATTTGTGCTTCGGTGTATGCGCCTTCTTCCAAATATCCGAGGGCTTCGCGAGTGGCTGCTTCGTCGAACAATTCTGCGGGAACGTGTACCGTGGCATCTTCTATATTCAAAAAATCGAGCCACAACTCATGCAGCTTCTTTTCGCCTTTGTTGCCCGGTTTGAATTTGGGTAATTCGATAAATACAAACTCCAAGCCTTTGATTTGTTCGTTTGTGTCTTGCACGTTCACTATTTTGTAGTGATGATAATATTCTTCGGGTTTTGTGGGTTCAAAAATTTCATTCACAAATGCCAACGCATACACCGGCTGCAAATACTTATAATCTTTGCCCTTTGTCAATTGCCGTACATAAGCTTTTGAGGCATTGAACAATACACGGGAAGTAAACGCATCTGTCCAGTACATTTGCATTTCTACGATAAATTGCCTGCCGTTTTGGTCGATGCAACGCACATCGACGATTGAATTTTTGTTTTCGGGAATTTCGGGTGTCAATTCTACCGGCAAATATTCAATGCTTATGATAGGCACGTCCAACGGCAATATGCTGTTAAGCAAACTCATACACAGGTGTTTGTGTTCGCCGAATATGCGTTTGAAGGTTAAATCGTTTTTTGGGTCTAAGTAGCGAGGCATAAGCAGGTATAATTTGCTGGTTATTAATTAGGTGCAAAGATAAAATAT
>JAISHW010000110.1 GCA_031262365.1 Lentimicrobiaceae bacterium | reverse complement strand
AGTTCTGCTACAAATTTAATAGACGATATTTCGGCGAATGCCTGTTTGATAGACTGATGGTGGCTGCCGTCAGCTACAAAAATCAATTTAGGTATAACGGCGGATAATCATTTAATATTATTAACGATTATAAAACAACTACTGGAAAAAGAGAGGCGACTATCAATACTATTCAAAACGTTCAAAATGATTAGCTACTCGCTCTGCAAAAACCACAAAATGGTTGAGTATTATAACTATTGTGGTGGCAATCGTAACTTTTTTGGGAACAATGCTCACTTTGTGTAGTAGTAATAAGGCACAAAAAGAAGCAATGGACTATCAAAAACAGCATATAGAACTATTACATCAAATATTAAATAAATCTAAATAGAAAATAGTATAATATCATGATAGAAAACAAATTTCGTGAAAATAGAATGAAAATAAAAGAATTATTAATTGATTCTTTTACGGCAGAAAACTTTGATGTAGAAAAATATATTAAAACCTCTATCCCATACACTTGGGAGCTTATTAATTTAAAAAAAGTAACTGAAGGCAGTTATGAAAATACATTAATAAAATTTGTTGAATCCGAACCAAGAAACAACAATCACTCAGGTCTGATTATAATAGGAGATACTGGATCTGGAAAATCATCTTCCTTAAAATATATTTTGGAAAAAGCAACAAAATGCCATTCCTGTACAACAGATGAAGTTTGTGACCACACTCCAATGATTATTTATTTTGATTTTCTAAATGCGTTAGGAAGTGTACAAGCACCCAATACGGAAATTGAAGAAAATGAGTGTCAAGAGGGATTATCGGAAGAAGAGTTTTGGAAAGAGTTGCACTTACAATTAGATAAAGAACTTAAAACGCCTAATGGAGACCTCAAAATATCTGAGGAAAAAGAGAAGAACGAATTTTGGGGATGGCTGCTTTCTGATTTCAGGAGATATTTATATATGGATCTGCTTTCAATTCTATCGGGATATGAACAAAGAATTAAAGAAAAAAAACTTACCGATATTAACTATGATGATATAAAGAGAGAGATTCTGAGCGTTAATAGAAACTACGAAAAAGGATTTCTGTACAAACTATTACAAATTGCTTTTTGCAGGAGAGAATATAAGGGGTTGTGTCATTTAACAATTTTTGACAATCTTGATTCATTAGCTCCAACGCTTCAAAGGGAGGCACTACGCCTTTCTGAAAAAATAAGAGAAACACTATCTGCAAAAGTTTTTGTTCCTATGCGACCTCATACTTTTAGCATTAATTCTGATGCTGCAAATTTTAATGAGGTCATGTCTCACTGGCAACCTGATATTTTCAATGTTATTGAATTTCGAATAAAAACGATGATTGACTCCAAAGATGAAGAGGAAAATACTCTTGGAGCACAACTATTAGAGGTTTATAATTTTATTGTTAGGACAAAATATGCAAAAGACCTTTTTATACAAACTTGCGGATTTAGTGTACGTTTTGCCCTTAGAAATTTTTATAATTTCTTACTTTCCCCTCTTGTGTATTGGGAGGAAGAAAAATTGAAAATCAATAGTATGAAAAGCAACGAATTTTATCAAGCTTACTTTTGCTCTGAAATAGATAATCAGTTTATGTATGAAAGTAATTTTGTAAATTTATTTTCTTTAAAAACGCCCGACGATGGAGTTACCTATTCCAATATTAAATTGAGAATTTTATACCTCCTTTCAAAAGGAACAGGAATTTCTGTTCGCGAAGTAAGAAATAAGATGGAATTATTTGGGTATAATGATGTTCAAATTCGTGAGGCTTTGAATGATATGTTGCGTAGGAGAACGGCTTTAATTTGGAGTGATAGCTGTCTTCAATATACTGAGCAAATGCTTTCTGAACCTCACATTTTGAAATTAACTCCTATTGGGAAAAATTATATCAATCTATTAACTTCTGATTTAAGGTATATGAGAGAATGTGTGATGGCGAAAGATAAAAACCGAGAAAAAGGAATAGAATATTGGGTTTTAAGATGTTGGGTTGTGTTCAAGGAATTAGTACAAAACGATTATGATGAAATAATCACCTATTTGGAAAAATCCACACTTCATTCTTACCAATTATTAATGCATAATAATATCGAAAGTATTTCATTATTTCTTTGGGGAAAATTACGTGAAGATTTCAAATATTTTGCAAATGAGTATGGGGTAGCAATTGATAAAGACTATGAAAATGCGATTATTAAAAACATTATAAGTATTTTTAAATACGGAATGATTGAAATTCCGAAAGTTTAAGAGTTTGTTTTAAAATTTAGTTATATAATCATCTGACCATCAGGTTAATTATTGTGAGGTAAATCATATTTTCTTCATATCGCGTTTTGAACTCATACTCACGGATCAATCTTCGGTAAATTGATGCCACTGGCAACCGGTCTTTAACAGGTAAAAATAGCATCAAAATCTCTTTCAATGAACGTCTACGTTTATCGTTAAATGTAGTGAAATCCGAAAGCAATTAATTATACCTAAAAAATTCCAAAACAAGCACTGAATTACCATTCCAATGTAGCGAAATAGATATTTTATATTTCTATTGTCAGGTTTTTACTGATAATTCTACTTCAAATAATCTTTTTTCTGAAATAAGAGTCCATCGTATAAAGGGAACTTCTAGAAATTTCAATATCAAACCTTGTCTTTTGAATTTTTAGAAGCTACCGATAATTATTTGATATCGCCCAAAATTAAAGGCAAACCATCGCCACTGTTTCCAACAACAACAATTTTTGAGTTAGGCGATTCGGCTAATTTCAATGTAGCTTCGATACCTTTTTCGCGTAGAATTTTGTCGGTAATACTGGCACTTAGAATGGTGTTGGCTCGCGCTTTTCCTTCGGCATCAATACGTTGACGTTCGGCTTCTTGTTGTGCTTTTTCGATTTTAAATTCGTATTCCAATGCTTCCTGCTCTTGTTTCAGTTTGCTTTCGATAGCCGATTTGATTGTTGGAGGTAAGGTAATTGAGCGAATCAAAACCTGATTAAGTTGTACAAATTTTTGGTCGAGAAGTTTTTTTGTTTCGTCAAAAATTTCGATTTGAATAGCATCTCTTTTGGTCGAATAAATTTGTTCGGGCGTGTAACGTCCGACAACGCTTCGAGCTGCCGATCGCAACGAGGGCAAGACCACACGGCGTAAATAATCTGTCCCGATTTGCGCATGCAATTCGCCCATTTGATCCCATTTCGGTTGATACCAAGCCGAAAAATCAACTTTGATTTCCAGTCCGTTCGACGATAACACGTTCATTTCTTCAGCGATTTCCTGTTGACGTGTTTCGTAAACGTACATCGTGTTCCAAGGTGCAATAAAATGAAAGCCTTCGTTGTAAGTTCGGTCGGTTTGCACACCGCCGTCAAAGAGTTTAAATAATACGCCGCCGTGTCCGGCCGGAATAGTTACCGTAATTCTATTCCAAAAAATTAGCAATAGCAATAACGCGCCTATGATAATTGCATAAGGCATTATCTTTTTCATGTTCATTTGTGGAGATTCTTGTGTGTACTGCATCATGTTTCTTTTTGTTTATTTGTTTATAAAAATGAATTTAAAAATTTATTTCTTCTTCTAAATCAATGCGTAAGATGTTGTAATGATTTTTGGCCAAATCGGAGGTGACAAAAACAATTTGATTGCTTTCTGGAATCCAACAAGGTGTTTTAACTGTAAAAGGCGATCGAAGCAACACTTCACGGTTCGAACGATCTTTTCGACTTATTACTAAGTTGCAATCTGCTTTTTCGGTTTCTACATAAATGATTTTGTAGTCCGACAACGACCAGTTGAGATCGTAAGTATTTTTGAACGTCTCATGTAAATCGTCATAATGCTTTCCGTACCAATTAATTAATGTTGTGCACCATGTTTTTGTATTTTGATCGTAATAAACATAACTCAACAATTCACTCGATGGCGACCATTGCGGATACAAACAATGAGTAGGTTGATCGGTCAGATGATTCAAATTGTCGTATTTGAAATCGTATGTGAAAATTTGAATTGCATCCATGTGTTGCTTCATTCCGGAAAAAGCCAACAAATTACCTGCTACATTGTATTGTGGCATCCATGCTTGTACGTCTCGATCTAAAAGTTCGGATATTTTACTTGTTTCGAGTTTATAGCAACAAAGTTTTCTGTCCGAAATCCGTACAAAAGCCAATTCTTTTCCATTTGGATGAAAGCAGGCTTGTTCGGATCCGTTAGGCTCGTTTGTCAACTGTTTCAGTTCGTCGGTTTCAAAGGTATACAAAAAAAGTTGCCGTGTTCCTCCTATTTTTGAATCGAAAACCAATTGTTTGCCATCGGGCGAAACCGCAATAGCACCTGTTTCGTACAATCCGGCAATCAAAGTATCGACCCTATATTTGGTTGTTACTTGTCCGAACAAAAACAAACTTATAAGCGAAAGCGCAACAGTAAAAAACGTTTTCATGAAACAAATGTAATGTTTTAATTGACATGCCGAAACACCATTCTCTTAAATAACTTTATAAGTCCCCTTTAAAAGATGGGTATTGATATATACTTAAAATTATAAGAAAAAAACATTAAAATCGTCTTTAAAAAACATATAACTTATTGTTATATAAGTATTTATAATATTAAAAAATAGTTGTTATATGTCAAAAATATAGTGTAACTTTGCCTTTGAAAAAGTAAAAAAAACTTTGAGAGAACGAGAAAAATTGACAAAGGTTCAAACGGTTTTTCTCTTTTCAAAAAAGAAAAAACAATCTTTAATCATCTTGAACCAAAAAAATAAGCCCATGAAAAAATTTGGATTTTTGTTGGTAGCTGTGTGCATCGTTGCTTTTACAGCTTGTTCGCCATCAACTACAGGACCTGAAAAAGTTGTCGAAAACTACTTAGACGCGCTTAAAGCCGGAGAGTACGAAAAATCAATTGATTATTTGGATATCAATGCTTCTGAAGCAGAAGAAGAACAGATTAAAATGCTTGTAGAAAAAACAAAACAAAGTAACGAAGAATCAGATGGTTTGAAAAGCTACGAAATTACTTCGGTCGAAGTAGGCGAATTGAAAGAAAACGAAAAAGAAATTGAAGCCAAAGCAGAAGTGAAAGCAACACTCACTTACGGTAATGACCAAACAAAAGAAGATTCCTTTAACCTTGTTAAAAAAGGTGGAAAATGGAAAATCGCGCTCTTCTAAAGCATAGATGAGACATTTTTTTGGTTTCTTTTTTCTGCTGTTGCTTTTTTACGCTTGTAAAGAAAAATCAAATTCTGTTGTAACGGTCGATACAGCCCTTTTACAAGAAGGCGACTTGATTTTTCGGCGAGGTGTAAGTCTTTCGAGCCGGACAGTATTGGTAGCAGGAAAAAATGAACTTTATTCGCATGTCGGAATTCTGGTTAAAGACTCTACCGAGTGGCTTGTAATTCATTCTGTTCCGGGAGAAACAACAAAAGAACATCCGGAAGAAAAAATAAAAAAAGAAACCTTAAAAGAATTTTTTGCTCCTGAAAAATCTGTTTCAGGAGCAATTTTTCGTTTAGACACAACCTCATTAATCAGCTATCGAGCAGCCCAAAAAGCGAAAGAACTTTTCGAGCGTGAATTGCTTTTCGACCACCAATACAATCCCGAAGATTCGACAAAAATGTACTGTACCGAATTGATTTATTTTGTGTATCAGAACGTTGGAATCGATGTTACAGAAGGACGCCGAAAAGTTTATCCCGGATTTCAATATCCCTTTATTTTTCCAAAAGACATCACCGATAACCAATCGCTTCGAAAAGTATTTTTTTATTAAAAACAGTTAAAAAGAAGAAGTCGTTTTATTTCAGATTCTTTTCAGATTTAAAATGCTATTTTTGTGATAATTATTGTTATAACATTGACGTTGAATCATGAAAATATTGATAATCGAAGACGAACCTTCTTTGCGAGAGCTTATGCAACAGGCTTTAGGGAAAGAACGCTATATTGTCGAATGTGCCTCGAATTATAATCATGCCTTAGAGAAAATCGAAATGTATGATTACGACTGCATTTTACTCGACATTATGCTTCCTGACGGAAACGGACTTTCGCTGCTCGAAAAACTGAAACAACTGCACAAAAAAGACAGCGTAATCATTGTTTCGGCAAAGGATTCGTTAGATGATAAAGTTTTTGGATTGGAACTCGGTGCCGACGATTATTTGGCAAAACCGTTTCATATAGTCGAACTGATTGCACGTATAAAAAGCGTTATCCGACGCAAACAAAACAACGGCGAAATGACTGTCGATATTGGAAATATTAAAATCTTTCCGGATTCGTTTAAAGTACTTGTCGATGGTAACGAATTGGAATTAAATCGAAAAGAATATGATATTTTGCTTTATTTGGCAAACCGTTGCAACCGATTAATCAATAAAAACACCATGGTCGAATCGATTTGGGGCGATCATATCGATCAAGTCGATAATTTCGATTTCATTTATGCACAAATAAAAAATCTGCGAAAAAAAATGAAAGAAGCCGGTGCGACACCTGAAATCAAAGCGGTTTACGGCATCGGATATAAAATGATTGTTGAATGAATTGTTGAATGAAAAGATAACGTATGAAATTAATTTACCACATTATTATTCGGCTTTCTATCGTTTTGAGTGTTGTGTTAACTGTTTGGGCAGCACTGTTTTATTTTGCCATGATTGACGAAATAAATGACGAAATCGACGATTCGCTCGAAGATTATTCCGAACAAATCATCATGCGTTTCCTTTCCGGCGAAGAAATTTCGTCGAAAAAGAGCAACACAAACAACCAATATTATTTGACGGAAATAACGCCGGAAAACGCCCAAAGCAAACCGCACATCAGCTATATCGATTCGATGGTTTACATTCCGTTGAAACAAGAAACAGAGCCGGCGCGGATTCTCACAACTATTTATAAAAATACCTCCGGAACGTATTACAAATTGGTTGTTTCGACACCGACAATCGAGAAAAAAGACCTAAAAAAAGCCATTCTTTTTTGGATCATCTTTTTGTATGTAGGACTTTTGCTTATCATTATTGTGATAAATATTTGGATTTATAAAATGAGTACCAGACCATTATACAAATTGCTCGCTTGGATGGACAAATACGAAGTTGGAGGAAATAATACTCATTTGCAGAATGAAACGTATGTTGTCGAGTTTAAAAAACTAAACGAAGCGGCAATCCGTAATATGCAACGCGCCGAAGAAGTTTTCGAAGCACAAAAACAATTTATCGGAAATGCTTCGCACGAAATTCAAACGCCTTTAGCTGTCTGCCGCAACCGTTTGGAAAATTTGATGGAAGACGAGTCACTATCTGAAAATCAGTTGAATGAGCTAGCAAAAACACATCAAACATTAGCGTATATCACCAAACTAAATAAAACCTTGCTACTCCTTTCGAAAATTGATAATCGGCAATTTATCGAAAAAACCGAAATTGAATTCAATCCGATCATCACTAAATTTATTCAAGATTATAAAGAAGCATATTCCTATCAAAATATCATGATAACTGTTTCAGAAACAGGAATATTTAAAAATGTGATGAACGAAACCTTGGCTTCAATTCTGATGAATAATCTGATAAAAAACGCTTACATTCATAATGTTGAAAACGGAAAAATACATATCGAAATAACACCTTCGAAGCTGATTTTCAAAAATTCGGGACAAGATTTCGCACTCAACACCCACCTTATTTTTGAACGATTTTATCAAGGAAACAAAAAAGAAGGATCAATAGGACTCGGACTTTCATTGGTAAAATCAATTTGCGACCTAGAAAATCTAAAATGCACGTACCATTTTAAAGATATGTTGCACTGCTTCGAAATTTCGCACGAAGAAAAATAATCAGATATAGAGGTCGCTGTACGCAGCAATCAATTTCATTGAAATTTTATTAAACAGCATTTCATCATTTCATATTCTTTTCAGAATTGAGTTGTTTCTTTGCATCATAAATTTAAAATAAAATAAAGTTATGAAAAAGATTCTCATCATTATGGCGTGTTTGCTTACAATGCAAATAACCGCTGAAGCATCGAACGACAAAGCGATCAGCTTCGAAAAACTACCCCAACAATCGCAACAACTCATCAAAGAGCATTTCGCTGACCAAGCAATTGCACTGGTAAAAATGGACACCGACATTTTTGATACGATGTACGAAGTGATATTTACCAACGGCAATAAAATTGAATTCGACCGAAAAGGCGTTTGGCAAGAAATTCAATGCAAAAACACGCAATTTCCGGAGCAACTCATTCCTCAACCAATAAAAGAGTATGTAAATAAAAATTATTCAGGAATTAAAATCGTGAAATTGGAAAAAGAAGATTTGAGCCGCCACGAAGTTGATTTAGCCAACGGCATCAATTTAGAATTTGATTCGAATTTTAATATCATTGATATTGATTTCTAAAAAAATAAGATGATGAAAAACAAAATCTTAATCTTATTAGTAGCGTTTATTTTCGTATCGTTTCCGGCGTGTAAATCAGATTCGGATAACAACAATTTAGAAATAAACCGATTGCCACAGACAGCGCAAACATTTATCTCGAATTACTTTAACTTATACACAGTCAATAAAGTAACGAAAATTACCGAAGTAAATGAAAACGGTTCGATTTACGAATGTCGTTTGCAAAAAGACGAAACAAATTCAGTAACGATTGCTTCGGCAATAAAAATCGAATTTGATGCAAACGGAAATTGGACTAAAATAGAATGTCTCAACGACGGAAAACAACTCCCGACAGCGTTTTTCGAACTTATGCCGACAGGTATTCAGCAATATTTAGAAGTAAATTATCCGAATATTGGAATTAATGAAACTGAAAAGAAAGTTTTTGGCTATAAAATCGAATTATTGAACGACAAAGAATTGCTGTTCGACAAAAACGGCGATATTTTGGACGATTACCTGATTGGACAAGGTTCGACAACAGGAAACGGAACAGCGACAAACACGATCGAGAATTTTGTTGGAACACATTTTCCTGATTATACAATCGTTTATATTAAATCCGATTACGAAGACGGACAGTTATGCACAAAAGTGTATTTGCGAAATGGTTATCAAAAAAGTTACAAAATCGTGTTCGACAGTAACGATAATTGGCGTGAAGTAGAAGGCGACGATGATTACAATTTAGCGATCCCCGAATCAATTTTACAATTGATTCCTGAAAGTATTTCGAGTTATATAACAACTAGTTACGCATCGACTTTCGTGGTCGAAGTGCAGAAAACATTGTTCGGTTACAAAATCGAGTTGGCAAATGATGTTGAATTATATTTCGATGCAAATGGCAATCTCACAGGAAGTAATAACGGCGGAAATGACGGTAATATCGGTTTCGAAGAATTGCCTGAAACTGTAAAAACGTTTCTAAATACATATTATTCAGGTGTGTTGTGCCGTGAAATAGAAAAGAAAAACCATCCCGATTCCGACGGTACGCTGTACGAAATCGAATTGTTCAACGGTGCTGAAATCGATTTCGATGCAAACGGAAATTGGCTGAGCGTTAACGGCGACGACAAAGTGCTTCCCGAATCGTTTATCAATACCTTGCCAATCGGAATTTCGACTTATATAACCGAAAATTATCCAACGGCATATATTTCGGAAGTGGAAAAAAAGACGGCTTCATACAAAGTCGAAATTATCAGAAACAACAACGATATTGATTTGTATTTCGACCTGAATGGTGTTTTCATGTATCTGGATCGTTAATTCCCTTTGGTTAATAATATTTAACACTGTAACAGGTGTTTATGATGAATTTTGTAAAGAAAGAAACTGTTCCGAAAAGAAATTTTCCGGAGCAGTTTCTTGTTTTGTAAGCAAAACATAGTTGATGGTTTGCATTAGGTATTTTGTGTAAGCTGCAGAAATTTAGACTTTCTCTGATAGAGTAACTGTTTTTTATAGATTGCTACCCTTATCGAAATGTGATTTTTAGGATTCAATCTTAATATTAAAAACTTCAGCTCCTCTTAACCCACGTCTGATTTCGAACGAAACAACATTACCTTCCGCGATGTTTTCGGGACTGTTGCTAATGTGAAAGAAATATTTTTCATCATTGGCACTACTTTTAATAAATCCATAACCTTTCGGTGCGTTGAAATACTCGACTTTGCCTTTGATTGCATCAGAATCTTCTTCAATTTTTTTAGGTGTTGAGATAAGAATCGATTCTACTTTCGGACTATTATTTTTTGTTATTTCGGGACGTTCGGAAACAATTTGTCCGTTTTCGTCCACATAAGCAATCATATCTTCAAAAGTTTTTTCTTGATTCGAGTTCTTTTTGTCTTCCTTGCGTTTTTCTTTTTCTTTGCGTTTTGCAATCTTCTTTTTCTCGTTGTCTCTTTTGTTTGACGATGTCGATCTTGCCATATTGTTAATTTTGTTGTTGTTGCGTTTTATGCGAATAATGCTATCGAATGTGGATCAAGTGCAGTAATTGATGAACGTAAATAACAGTAAACAGCTTTTTTCGGCGAGGCTACTGTTACGATTAATTTTTGTTAAATGGTTTATAAAATTTGATGTGTAGCCAGAATAAATTCGGTTTTTAGTGCTTCAATAACTTCTTTTACACTGCTTATTTTTTGTGAAAGGTAAGCATTTGTGCCGGCAAAAGCGTATCCTTTTTTCAGATTTCCTTTGTAAGCATTGTAAAGTGCTTTGATGATGCAATAAGTGCTTTTGGTGTAGTCGCAGGTTTTGATGCAATGAAACGGACAGCTTTTTGGTTTTTCCAAACCTTTTTGTACGTTCCGAATAAATTCGCCGATGATGGCTCGACCCGGCATTCCGACCGGACTTTCGATAATTTGCACATCTGTTTTTGATGAGTTAATATACGCTTTTTTAAATGTTTCGGAAGCATCACATTCGTCTGTCGTAACGAAAATACTACCCATTTGAACGCCCGAAGCTCCTAATTTCATGAAATGCGAAATATCGCTACCCGTCGAAATGCCTCCGGCGGCGATTACGGGAATTTTTTTTTGATTTTTAAATGTTGCCGCTACGGATACAACTTCTGGAATCAGTTGTTCTAAAGAATAATGAACATCTTCCAATTGCTCCTTTTTGAAACCGAGATGTCCGCCTGCTTTTGGTCCTTCAACGACAATGGCATCGGGCAAGTAATTATAATTGGTGTTCCATTTTTCGCAAATGATTTTTGCAGCTCGCGACGACGAAACAATCGGAACTAGTTTTGTTTTCGAATCTTTTGTCAGATATGCTGGAATATCGAGCGGTAAGCCGGCTCCCGAAAAAATGACATCAATTTTTTCTTCAATAGCCGTTTTTATCATATCAATATAATTCGACAGGGCAACCATGATGTTGACTCCGATAATACCGATTGTTTTTTTGCGTGCTTTGCGAATTTCCTGACGAAGTCCGTGAATACATTTTTCGTTGTATGTGCCTACTTTTTTTTTATAAAGCAGTCCTAATCCGGCACAAGAAATGACACCGATTCCGCCTTCATTGGCTACGGCTGATGCAAGTCCTGATAAGGAAATGCCTACGCCCATGCCTCCTTGTATGATAGGAAGTTTTATTTCGATGTTTCCAATGTGAAATGATTTCATAACAGAATAAGATTATTGTTAAACTTTTTGTTTTGAATTTTTCAAAACAATGCCAAACAAGAAAGCTTAGTAAGATCTGTTCTGAATGAAGAAACCCTGTAAGGTTTACATAAAAAAAGAGGTGGTAATGAACTTTATTGTTTGATGATTTTTTGAAGGGAACTTCTAAAAATCCAAATCTCCGCGTTACGCTTTTTCAACAAAATGCTCATTTACGTTAGTAAACTCCGCTTTTGTTTCAGTCTCAAGCCTTGATATTGAGATTTTTAGAAGTTCCCTGAAGAAAGAATGTACTTTATTTTTTCGAAACAACATGAAAAATCATAAAAACATGTTGTATCAGATAAAGAAACCGTCTAAAAAGTTCCATATTCGAACTCGTGTCTCGCTAAGTCAATGAAGCGTTCTACGACCCTATAATTTTCTACTTTTTGGCGGGCTCTTTATGCTGAAGTTAGTATCTTCTGGAGTTTCCGCCGTTTCTGTTGTTGTAACGCGGACGTTCTTCACGCGGACGCGCTTCGCTAACCGAAATAACTTTTCCGTCGTGTGTTGTATCGTGCAATCCTTCGATAGCTTTCAACGCTTCTTCTTGGTTCGGCATTTCTACAAAACCAAATCCTCTCGAATTTCCCGAAAATTTGTCGATTATCACTCTTGCTGAAGAAATTTCTCCGTATTCAGCAAATAAATTTTTTAAGTCAGCATCGTTTGCAGCATAACTTAAACCTGAAATGTAAATGTTCATAAATAAAATTATAATTAGTAAAAAAACTGAGAAAAAAAATAGGAAAGAAAATCTACTTAAAATTGTAAAAAACTAAGAAAGGTCGTCTTATGCAACAAAATTTCTGAACTCAGATGTGGCAAAGATACAATAAATAGAATAGAGTTAAAAGATAAAAGAGCGAAAGTGAAAAAAGAGAATGAGATAATTTGAAAATGAAAACAGTTGCAAGCAGCAAGCTAAATATGCAATAAAACACAAAAGATTCTAGTCATTTCGTTGCAATTCAGCTGTATATGTCGTAACGTAGACGAAAACTGAAATCATTTGAATAATGAAATTCTACCCTCATTTGTAACCTTTAAAAAGTTGCATACGCAATAAAAAAATGTTTTACATTTGCATTCTATTCTTCGGGGCAGGGTGAGATTCCCGATCGGTGGTAAAGTCCACGACTCTTGCACGAGCAAGATTGAACCGTTGCAACTACGGTACCGACAGTTAAAGTCTGGATGAGAGAAGAATGATTTATTGATGCAATTGTATTAATAAATATAAATTGTCAAAAATAAGTTTTTGGTAAGTTTTTTCATAGCCCCGTAGAATGAAAGTTTTATGGGGCTTTTTAATATTATTAATGATGAAAAAAACGATTTTAACACTTCTGACAAGTTTTTCTTTCTTACTTGTTGCGGCGCAAACAAACAACATTCGGGGTGTTGTAAAAGACATGCAAACAGGCGAAACACTTCCAAATGTCTCAATAACAACAAATCGACAATCGGTGTATGCCATAACCGACGAAAACGGAAATTTCGAAATGGAGAATGTAAAGTTTCCTATCGAACTGACATTCAATTATCTTTCGCACGAACGGAAAATGCTTGTGATTTCGAAACCGACATCGGAAACTCTTGAGATTTTTCTGAAACAGGAAGATGTGTATCTAAAAGAAATCAGCGTTTTTGCCGATGTAGCACGCGAACGGCACAATCCGGTTGCGCTGACAACGATTCGTTCTGATGTCATCACGACGCAATTAGGCGACAATCCGTTTCCGTTGCTCCTGAATCGAACTCCCGGAACGTATTCAAGTCGCGATGGCGGCGGATCGGGCGATGCAACACTCACGATTCGTGGATTTAAACAAGAAAACATTACAGTGCTTTTAAATGGCGTTCCGATTAACGGAGCAGAAAGCGGATCGATGTATTGGAATAATTGGATCGGCTTGACTGATGCAACGGCGAATATTCAGTTACAACGAGGCATCGGTGCTTCGAAAGTGGCTATGAATTCGGTTGGCGGAACCGTAAATATTATTACCTATCAAGCAAATCAAGATCCGGGCGGTTTTTTGAGTGTTTCGACAACGAGTTACGGAAATCAAAAATATACTTTATCATATCGCACGGGCGAACTTCCAAATGGTTGGAATGTATCGTTTTTAGGTTCGCGAAATGTAGGAACAGGTTATGTCGATGCAACTTACGTTGACGGTTGGTCGTATTTTTTGAATGTTTCAAAAAACATCAATGCGCGTCAGCGATTCGTTTTTTCGGTAATGGGAGGTCCCGAACGACACGGGCAACGAAACTTGAAACTAACGCAAGACGAAATCGATAAATACGGAATTAAGTACAACAAAGATTGGGGAAGTTACAACGGTAAAACCAACAATACATCGGAAAATTTTTACCATAAACCGCATTTTGCACTCAATCATTATTGGAACATCGACGAAAAAACAATGCTTTCGACTTCGGCTTATTTTTCGCCCGGAATAGGAGGGGGCAAGTGGAAAGATAATATGAAAGGTGCAAAAGGGATATTCGATTTTGTCAATCCGTCGGGACAAGTCGATTGGGACGCTATTTATGCTTACAATGCCAACAACGAAGACTTTTATGAACTAGCAGACGGTAGCGTAGTCAACGGCTATTCGAAAATTGTACAAACCAATATGATAGCCAATCATACGTGGGGAGGTTTGCTGAGTTCGATCGAAAAATCGTTGGCTGTAAACACCAAATTGATTGCTGGCGTACATTACCGTTATTTTAAATCGTCGAGCAAACAAGAGTTGACCGATTTGTTGGGCGGCGAATTTTATATCGACGATTTTTCTACTTCATTGGCAGGCGTTTCAGGTCGCGATCAAATCAAAAAAGTCGGTGATATTATTCGAAGAAACAACGGTGCGTTATTACATCAAGGAAGCGTTTTTGTACAGCTGGAACAAAAAGTCGGACGGTTTAATTTTTTCTTAGGCGGAACGTTGTCTGATAATTTTTATCGCCGTTACGACAATTATAATTATCCTGACAACAAATGGAGCGAGTGGGTCGATGTGTTGGCTTACGATGCCAAAGGAGGCGTAAATTTTAATATCGATTCGTATCAAAATGTGTATCTGAACGGTGGCTGGTTCAATAAAGCACCACAATATAAATTTGTGTTCGGAAATTCTTCGAATGACCCTGTAAAAGATACTGAAGGCGAAAAAGTTAAAACGATTGAACTTGGCTATAATTTGCGTTACAAGAAAAACTATTTGTTGGCAAATGTTTATTATACTTCGTGGGAAGATGTTTCGTTGTTGTCGGATAAAAACATTCAACTCGAAAACGACCAAAAAACAAGAGCGATGATTACCGGCTTGAATGCCTTGCATAAAGGCGTTGAAGTTGAGATAGGAAGTGTGCTGACAAATTGGTTTCATCTTGGTGCCACACTTTCGATTGGCAATTGGAAATGGAAAAACGATGTCGAAGCCACCTTGCTCGATAATAATTACATTCCGATTGACACGGTACACATTTTCGCCGATGGCTTGAAAGTAGGAGGAGCACCTCAATTTCAAACGGGAATTTTTACGAAATTTCAGATACTAAAAAAAATCAATTTGGAATTGAATATGACGTATATGGATAAACATTACGCCGATTTCGAACCCGCTTCACGAAACAATCCAAACGATAAATCACAATCGTACCGCTTGCCGTCGGCAGTAGTTTTTGATGCGCATTTGAGTTTTAATCACCCAATCGGAAAACAAACATTGACGGTTTATGCCAATTGTAACAACCTATTCGACCATATTTACATTTTGAAAGGTACTGACGGTGCTACACACGATTTGACTTCATTTACCGGTTTTTGGTCGTTTGGGAGAACGCTTGATGTTGGACTTCGTTTGTCGTTTTAAAATCTTATGACCATGTCGTTTTATGAACAAAAAAAATTAATAAATTGCGCCCCCAAATCAATCTAAAAAACAATTTGCTGTTTTTTTTGTATTATAAATACGAAACAAACTTACAACTACTTATTAATAAACAAAATACAACTAAAATTTAATCTATGAAAAAGTTAGGGGTTTTATTGCTCATGCTCTTATTTGTAGCGCATTTTTTACCGGGTAAAACGTATGCTCAAACCGTAACAACCGCTGCCATCAACGGAAGAATTTTCGATGCAAAAGGTGTTTCTTTGCCCGGAGCAACCGTTATTGTTACGGAAGTGCGCTCTAAAACGTACTACGGAACGGTATCTGACAATGCCGGATTTTATCGGATTCCTAATATGAACGTTGGCGGACCTTATGAAATAGCCGTTTCTTATTTAGGCTACCAAACATTTGTTAAAAATGACATTTTTCTTGCATTGGGACAAACGTACAAACTTGATGTAAAATTGGAAGAAAAGACTTTGACCTTGCCGGATGTCGTTGTTACCGCGACAATGTCTCCGGAAAGTGCTTTAATCGATGGAAACCGTACAGGAGCCGAAACGTATATCAACAACAGGAATATTCAGAACTTGCCTTCTATTACACGTTCTTTAGCTGATTACATACGATTAACACCGCAAGCAAGTGTCAACGGATCTACCGGCGAAATTTCGATTGCCGGAGTCAATAACCGTTACAACCGCATTTCGTTCGATGGTGCTGTAAACAATGATGTTTTTGGTTTGTCGGCTTCAGGAACGAATGGTGGTCAGACAGGCGTAAATCCTATTAGCTTAGATGCTGTCGACCAGTTTCAGGTAAATGTTGCACCTTACGATGTACGCCAAGGTGGTTTTGCCGGAGCAAGTATTAATGCTGTAACACGCAGAGGAACAAACAAGTTCGAAGGCTCGGTTTATATGCTCTACAGAGATGAAAACATGGCAGGAAAAACACCCGGAAAACTGAAAGAAGGCGAAAAAAGAGAAAAATTAGATGATTTTAGTTCACAAACCTATGGTCTACGTGTTAGCGGACCGATTGTTGAAAACAAACTATTTTTCTTTTTAAATGCAGAATTGCAACGAGACGAAACACCGCAACCTTTTGATATGAAAGATTATACGGGTAACTCAAATTTAGAAGATTTTCATGCTTTTTCAGATAAATTATCGGAATATGGTTATAATCCGGGAAATTTTGCAAACAATACCAAAAAGTTAGAAAGTGAAAAAATGTTGGCGCGTATTGACTGGAATATCAACAGTAATCATAAAATGACTATTCGACATTCGTATGTCGATAGCAGAGCCACTTCGCCAAACAGATCGAACAAAACCAATATCAATTACTTCAACAACGGTTATTTCTTTCCAAGTATAACTAATTCCTCAGCAATAGAGTTGCGGAGCAATTGGAATCGTATGTCGAACAACCTCGTTATTGGCTATACACGTGTTGAAGAAAACAGAGATTATCTCGGTGATAAATTTCCAGCAATCCGTATTTATGATGGACTTGGAACGATTTGGGCTGGCTCCGAACGCTACTCAACCGGAAACGAATTGACACAAGAAGTACTTACTTTAAACGAAAATTTCTCCTACTATTTAGGAGCGCATACGCTTACAATGGGATTAAATGCAGAATACACCTCAGTATATAATCTCTACATCAGAAATGCATTTGGCTATTATACATTTAACAATTTAGATGATTTTTTGTCGGGAAATCCAGCCAGTATTTACGAACGTAGCTATTCACTTTTAGATCAGGTAATCGGCGACGGATCAAAAGCTGCCGTTGATGTAAAAACACTGAATAACAGCATTTATGCGCAAGACGAATGGCAGTTGAGAGACAATTTAAAATTGACATTTGGCATACGTTTTAACCTCAATCATTATTTAAATTCGCCTGATGCAGGAGCTAATGAAGCTGTTTGGAAGGGCTTTAATGATACTATCATTCCAAAAATTGAAAAATACTACGATCTTGACGGAGCAAAATTGGGCAAAATGCCAAAACCATCATTAAGTATCGATCCGCGTATCGGATTCAACTGGGACGTATTTAACGACAAACAAACACAGGTGCGAGGCGGAACCGGTCTGTTTACAAGCCGTATTCCATTGGTTTGGACATCGGGATCGTTTATTAACAATGGCGTAACAATAGGTTCGCTATATAGCAGAGGATCAATTCCTTTCATTCCCGATTGGGACAATCAATATATGCCTTCGGATTTGGGCTTGTCGGACGGTATACCAAGCGGACAGCTCGATTTATTTTCCGAAAATTTCAAAAATCCACAAGTATTGAAAACAAGTCTTGCCGTTGATCAAAAACTGCCTTGGTTTGGGTTAATTGCTTCGGTAGAAGGAATTTATACGAAAAACATCAATAATGTGATTTATTATAATGTAAATCAAATACCAGCTACAGAAACAGTTAACAGTGGACCGGACAATAGACCTTATTACGACGCAAATACAAAAATTGATAACCGGTTTACGCAAATTTTATTAGGAACAAATACTAACAAAGGACATTCGTATAACTTAACATTCCAGCTGACTAAGCCGGAAGAAAAAGGATTTTACGGAACCGTTTCTTATACTTTTGGACGCTCGAAAGTGATGAACGAAGCCAATTCGTCGCAAAACATATCACAATGGAAATACATGGAAAACATAAACGGACTGAATAACATTGATTTATCTTATTCTGATTTTGATTTAGGATCGCGCGTGATGACCTTTATTTCGTATAAATTTGAATACGGAAAACATTTTGCTTCAACATTTTCGTTGGTTTACAACGGACAAAGTGGTCGCCGTTATTCGTATGTTTACAACGACAACTGGGGACAGTTTAATGGCGAAAATCAAGATGTCGAAAACCTTATTTGGATTCCAAAAGATCAAAGCGAGATCAATCTGATTGATATTGTTAAAACAAATGGCGAGGTTATTACCGCAGCACAACAATGGGAAAACCTGAATAGTTTCATCGAAAGCGATAAATATTTAAGAGAAAACAGAGGATCGTATGCCGAAAGAAATGGCGCACGTTTGCCTTTTGAAAGCATTATAGATTTAAGATTTGTACAAGACTTTTATTTAAAGTTTGGAGAAACACGTCATAATTTGCAACTGACACTTGATATTTTCAACTTTACAAACTTATTGAACCGTGAATGGGGTATGCGCCGTTATGTTAATTATGATGCATGCCAGTTGATAAAATATGTTGGAACAGATGCCGATGGAAAAGCTCAATTTAACTATGAAGGATCGGACGATGTCGAAAAAATTTACAATTTGACCGACGGCAATATCTATGGCTCGCGTTGGAGTGCTCAAATAGGCATTCGCTATATTTTTAACTAGAAAATTGTGATTAAAATACACAAAGAAAACTGCTTTAAATATTCCATTTGAAGCAGTTTTCTGCTTTTAAAACCTTGTTATTAACAGACCTTATTAAGTTACAATACTTTCAAATACATTTGTTGCTAAAATAGAACCCCAAAGAAAATGATGCCGAAAAACAGTTATAACGCTTCTATCGAAGAAGTTGAACACCAATTTCAAACAAATACAACATCTGGCTTAAGCAATGCTGAAGCCAAAGAAAGACTGCTGAAAAACGGTTACAACGAATTTGAAAAGAAAAAACACCGGAGCCTGATCGCAAAATTTTTCGACCAGTTCAAAAGTTTTATGATTCTCGTATTACTTGCCGCTGCAATAATTTCGGGCATTGTTGGTCTGTTGGAAGGCGAAGGCATTAGCGATGCGCTGATTATTCTAATTATTGTTATTCTCAATGCCATTATTGGTGTTTTTCAGGAAGCAAAAGCCGAAAAATCGCTCGATGCTTTAGAAAAAATGTCGGCACCACACTGTAAAGTCATTCGTGATGGACAAGTTGTTATTCTCGAATCGAGCGAATTAGTCATTGGCGACATTGTCATACTCGAAACAGGCGATATGGTTCCTGCTGATATGCGTCTGATCGAAGCAATCAACCTGAAAATTCAAGAAGCAGCTTTGACAGGCGAATCGGTACCTGAAGAAAAATTTACACAGCCAATCGAAGGCGAGCTTGCGTTAGGTGACCAGCATAACATGGCTTTTTCGTCGAGTAATGTCGCCTACGGACGAGGAAAAGGAATCGTTACGGCAACCGGAATGCAATCGGAAGTTGGAAAAATAGCTTCAATGATTCAATCTGTTCCCGAAACAAAAACGCCCATGCAACAACGACTCAATAAATTGGGAAAAATCCTTGCTGTCTCGGCTCTAATCATTTGTGTCGCTATATTTATTGTTGGCGTGCTATATGGTCGTGGCATTCTGGAAATGTTTATGATTGCCGTAAGTTTGGCAGCAGCCGCAATTCCAGAAGGATTGCCTGCCGTTTCTACTATCGTTTTGGCTGTTGGCGTACAACATTTAGCCAAACGAAATGCGATAATCCGTAAACTTCCTTCTGTCGAAACACTTGGTAGCACAAGCGTTATTTGCTCCGACAAAACCGGAACACTTACGCAAAACCGCATGACAGTTGTCAAACTTTATGCCGACGGAAAACTTCAAGATGTTCCGAATTCTTACGAAGGAAATTTAAACACACACGAAAATTTACTGAGAACAGCAATTCTTGCAAACGATGCAAGACAAAGCAACGAAAATAAAAAGGAAAACATCGGCGACCCAACCGAAACTGCTTTGTTGGATTTAGGACTAAAATACGGCATGGCGAAAGACAAAGTAGAACAAAAATATCCACGTATAGCCGAAATTCCATTCGATTCCGACCGCAAACTAATGACGACCATTCATCGCGAAACCGATAAATTGCTAGTTGCTGTAAAAGGAGGTTTAGACGAATTATTGACTTGCTGCAACCGAATTTATGAGGATGAAAAAATCCGACCATTAACCGATGAAGATAAAAAGTCGATTTTTGAAGCTAATACACAAATGGCTGAAAATGCATTGCGCGTATTAGCCGTTGCTTTCAAATTAATCGATTCGCTTCCCGAAGAAATGATTCCCGAATTGCTCGAAAAAGAATTGATTTTTGTTGGAATGGCTGGCATGATCGATCCGCCGCGTGAAGAGGTTAAAGCAGCTGTCGAAAAATGCCGCAATGCAGGAATCAAACCGGTAATGATAACCGGCGATCATAAAATAACGGCAATTGCTATCGCGCAATCGTTGGGAATTATGCAGAAAAACGATCGGGCATTTACAGGCTTGGAAATCGAAAAAATGTCGGAAAAAGAGTTGGAGAAAAATGTACCGAACATCGCTGTTTATGCCCGCGTTTCGCCCGAACATAAAGTGCGTATCGTAAAAGCTTTTCAACAAAATAATAACATTGTAGCCATGACGGGCGATGGTGTTAACGACGCACCGGCACTAAAACTTGCTGATATTGGTGTTGCAATGGGAATTACAGGAACTGATGTCTCAAAAGAAGCAGCAGATGTCGTTTTGACCGATGATAATTTTGCAACAATTGTATCGGCAGTCGAAGAAGGACGGCGCATATACGACAACATTTTGAAAGCCATTCAATTCATGCTTTCGACCAATATCGGCGAAATTTTGGTCTTGTTTATTGCTGTAATGGCAAACTGGAAATCGCCTTTGTTGCCTATTCATATTTTGTGGATTAACTTGGTAACGGACAGTTTGCCCGCTTTGGCTTTAAGTTTCGATCCGGCTGAGGCAGACATTATGCAACGCAAGCCAATCGATTCGCGAAAAGGAATTATGACACGCCCGTTTACAATCAGGATATTTTTGCAAGGAATTATGATTACTGTTTTAACACTAATTGCGTATTCCGTTGGATTACAAACAAATATTGAAACGGCGCAAACAATGACTTTTGCCGTACTGGCTTTTTCGCAAATGGTCATTATTTTCAGTATTCGTTCGGGATATCATACGGTTTTCAATGGAATGTTTAAAAACAAATTTCTGCTTATAGCTATTGCAATTGTTTTTGCTTTAATGATTGTTGTGTTACTTATTCCGGCTTTACAAAGTGTATTTCGCGTTACTTCGCTCACAAATACGCATTGGTACTGGGTTATTGGCTTATCCCTGCTTCCGTTTCCTATTACTGAAATGGCAAAATTGATTCGGAAAATAGTTGTCAAAAAGTAAGTTTCATTGCCAACCTAATATGTGTAACGGTTTGGCACTTGGCGCAGTGGCGGAAATAGAAGCTAAAAGTTCAATTTTAGGAACGAAATATACATAAATCAAAAAAAAGTATAGAAGAGCTTTAAGGAATGAAAAATGAAAAATGGATGAATGAAAAATGGGCATTCTGTTAACCTGAGTTCGGGATAAGCCCGTGGCTTGAAAAGCCATATTTTCATAACCACAGGTAAGCAAAAGCGTAACCTGTGGAGGGAAATATAGGACAAACGCTGCCTGAAAGGCAGAACAT
>JAISHW010000066.1 GCA_031262365.1 Lentimicrobiaceae bacterium | reverse complement strand
GTTCCTATCCAAAACGTATATGCCAGAGGCGGCTTCAATAAGTCGTTCGGCGACGAGGGAAACTTCGGTGCCCGATACACTTTTTCTCGTACTATCCCGCAAATGGCCGGTTTATACTTCGATGGTGCGGTTTTCGAGAAAACCGGCAACACGGAGACGCTGATAAACGAATTTACTTCGGATTGGGTGGCCGGTAACGGCATTTCTTCTCATAGCGTGAACGCTTACTTTACCGGCAGGTTGGCATCTTGGCTCAGTTTGAAGGTGGATGCCGACTATGCGCACGGCGTAACTACCATGCATCAGGACGCTACGACGGAAACCGCAGCCGACGACAATACTCAGCAAGTCATTACCAACCAATTACAGGATTATGATTTGTATGCAGCAAAAGCTACGTTCACCAGCCCACTTTGGGGGAGCGCGATTACCTATGGCGGCGAATACTCACATACTTACAACGCCAACTCGTTCGAGGTGCCGCAACAAGGAGGTACGATACTTACGTCCGCAGGAAACAGCAGTAAGCAAAATCTTGCGGCGGGATTCGTCAGTTTCTCCAAACCTTTCGGCCGTTTCAATGTCGATCTCGGACTACGCTACGAGTATACGGGTTTCGACTACTTCGATGAGAACGGAACGAAGACAGATGAGAGTAAAACGTACGGTCGTTTCTTCCCGAGCGCGGGCATTACTTACTCGGGCGACCAAGTTCAGTTGATGTTTGCCTATCGCAACACCATCTATCGACCCAGTTATTACCAATTGCGACAAGGATTGCAGTACGATACACCTTACCTGTACGAAGGAGGTAACCCGTTGTTGAAACCGTCGTACACCAATTCGATTTCTTTGCAAGGGATGTGGAAAAAACTGATGCTCTCAGCTACCTATAAAATGTATAATGACAAAATAATCTGGGATATTTCGCCGGACTCAAACAATGAAGAGATACTAATCATGAGATCTCAGAATTTATCTTCTGCGCAAAGTTTGAATATCACCGCCAACTATACGCTCAACTTAGGTTTCTACACCGTCATGCCTACCGTATCGTTTAGCAAAGACTTTATCTCGTACAACGGAATGACGTTCAACGAACCATATTGGCAGTTGATGCTGCAAAATTCATTTCAGCTCCCGTGGGGAATGCAGGCGGGTATCAACCTCATGTGCGTTACTACCGGAAATACCGATATGCAGGAAATAGCAAGTCCCTTGTATCGGACGAACGTACGCCTCAGTAAGACGTTCCTCGACAACAAACTGCGCGTAAACCTGTCGGGTTCGGACATATTCAACCAGAATAATCGGCATATCATCCAGAAACAAATGAACGGGCAGGTGCAACAGTGGATCGACACGAACGGTACGAACGTACAGATGACGATTACTTACAATTTCAACGCGACGCGTAGCAAATACAAGGGCGAACGTTCAACCAATGAGTTCAACCGTTTGTAGAACTTCGGAAGTTGTATTGTCCTGAAATAAGTTTAGGGAACTTCTAAAAATTTCAATATCAAGGCTTGCGACTGAAACAAAAGCGGAGTTTACTAACGTAAATGAGCATTTTGTTGAAGAAGCGTAACGCAGAGATTGGAATTTTTAGAAGTTCCCTTTACTCTTTTTGGTATAAACCTATTTCAGGACAAGACCTTCCTCCATAATATCGCGGGTAAGGTTCAAACTTTTTTAGCAGATAAGATCGTAATAAATTCAATCAAATATCTTTTAAATAAAAAAACGCAAGAGTATTTTAGCTAAAATTTCTTTATCCTTGCTTCTTACTATAATAATTTCTGCGGAAAAAGAAATCGCCAAACAACAGCAGCAATGCTAAAAAAGCGACATAAAGATAAAAAGGCAAGGTTTCGAGTGCTTGCTTCGAAAGCGAAAGCTTCGGTACTTCCAAATAGCTAAACGCCAAAACACCAAACGCCAAAATGGCTAAAGAAGCCGTTATTACGGCAAACCACGTCCAACGCTCGGCACGGTTTTTCGCACGGATTCTTTCGGCTGATATTTGTTGCATCATCCGAAAGCGAAAATCATCTGAAAGCGGTTTTTCGGGCAATTGCCAAAATAATTTTTGCAATATATCTTTGTCATCTTTCATTCTTTTTCCTCCATTTCCTGTAACAAAACAACTAATTTTTTTCGTATCCGGTGCAATTTTGTTTTAACATTTGAATTGCTTAATCCGGTAATTTGTACCAAATCGTCTATCGTTTTTTCTTGCATATAAAACATCAAAATCAGTGCGCGTTCGTCGGGCGACAGCAATTCAAGTGCATGCTCCAAGCGTTCAAGACGTTCTGATTTTTCTAAACTGCTCATCGAATCGTTTAGTTCGTCGTCCGACACATTCGTCAATTGCGATTCTTCTAACGTCAAATATACCTGTTTTCGACGACGCGTTGCCGAAATTGCCGTGTTGTAAGCAATTCGATAAATCCAAGTCGAAAAACGGCTCGTTCCTTTAAATGACACAATACTTTTATACACTTTCATAAAAACATCTTGCGACAATTCTTCGGCATCTTCGCTGTTGCCCACAATTCGCACAATCAACGTATGAATTTGCGTACCGTATTTATCGAGAATACAGGCAAAACAAGCATCATCGCCTTCCTGTATTCGTTTCACGTAATAATTATCGGTGTACAATTCCATACTTTATGGACGCATGTTTTGCGAATAGGTTACACCTGAAAATAATTTTTTTTCGCTTCGAAATGTAACCTGATCGAAACTGTTGCGTCAAATGAACAAACATAATAAATAATCATTTAAAAATTAATTGCCATGATGGATTTCATTTCAGTCCCGATAGTAACGGGAATCGTTCTCACTGCTATTTACAAATTATTCGAACTTTTTGCTCGTCGAAAAGAACGCCTTACAATCATCGAAAAGCTCGGTGAAAAAATCAACGATCCTAATTTTGACGGAAAATTAGCTTTGTCGAGTTACATGCAGAAATCTTCATACTCAGCACTAAGAATCAGTTCGTTGATGAGCGGAATCGGCCTCGGATTGTTAGTCGGCTTATTTATATCCAGTTTGATGAATACAGGCGGCTATTTTCCTGAAAATGAATGGATGAATCGCGAATTTATCAGCGTAACTTACGGAGCTTCTGTGCTTTTATTTGGCGGACTTGGACTTTTAATCGCTTTCATTATCGAAACAAGCATGGAAAAGAAAGCCAAAAAAGAATAATTTTCTCACGAAACAATAGTCAACAACAAAAGCGGTTAAAATCTTCGTTTTCCGAAAGTATTTCATCAAAAAAAATCGTGCAAAGGGAAATTTGATATATAGGTCAAAAATCAGGCTGTTTTTGACCTATATACCTATTTTTTGAATAAAAAAATATTTTATCTTTGCACCTAATTAATAACCAGCAAATTATACCTGCTTATGCCTCGCTACTTAGACCCAAAAAACGATTTAACCTTCAAACGCATATTCGG
>JAISHW010000044.1 GCA_031262365.1 Lentimicrobiaceae bacterium | reverse complement strand
GGCAAGAAAAAGGTATTGCTTGTTTGCACAATAGATTCCGACCTTCGCCGGAATGACTCTCCCTTCCTTCAGTCATGCCGTTGTAGAACGGCATCCATTGTAAAGAAAAGGATAAGGTGCTTATTTGCACAATAGATTCAGACCTTCGTAATGACTCCTGACTTTGTTACTTTGGGTGTCTTAATTCGTTTTAAGCCTGTGAGAATGGCGGAAATGAGCATTTTGGCGAGGGAGCATAACGCGGTATTTTGAATTTTAGAAGCTCCCTTATAAAAAAGTCTCCCCGACAGGGCTCGAACCTGTGGCCCGCTGATTAAGAGTCAGCTGCTCTACCAACTGAGCTACGGAGAGATTTAAGCGTGGCAAAATTACACTTTTTTTAAAGCGCGCACAAAACAAATTTAAGGGGCTTATACCAAACTAAATTCGCGTTTGCTGTTACTTAAAAACTTCTTAAGAAGCATTTTTGTACTTTTACAAACGAAATACATAAAAGGATTATGTCCGAACATACACATTTCGAGAATCTTGAACACGAGTGGGATTCGAAACTCAAGGTAAATGAAGGTATCGAGCAACCGGCGCAAGTCAATCCGCAGGCGTTAGAGCGCTTGAAAGCCGGCAGACAAAAACTGATGCCGTTAAACTATTATGTCGATGGTATTTTGGGTGGCGATACCGTTATTTTGAGCAAAACCATTACACTTGTTGAAAGCACACTGACAACACACCAAGCACTTGCCCAAGAAATTATTGCTGCTTGTTTGCCCTATTCCGGAAAAGCACTTCGATTGGGAATTACAGGTGTTCCCGGTGCCGGAAAAAGTACTTTTATCGAATCTTTGGGAATGTTTTTATGTGCTCAAGGTAAACGAATTGCTGTTTTGGCTATCGATCCGAGTAGTCAACGTTCTAAAGGCAGTATTTTGGGCGACAAAACACGTATGGAACAACTTGCGTTGCAAAAAAACGCTTATATCCGTCCTTCGGCTTCGGCAGGAACTTTAGGTGGCGTGGCGCGAAAAACACGCGAAAGCATTGTGTTGTGCGAAGCAGCCGGATTCGACACGATTTTTGTCGAAACGGTCGGCGTTGGACAATCGGAAACCGCCGTACATTCGATGGTCGATTTCTTTTTGTTGATTTTGATTAGTGGTGCCGGAGATGAACTCCAAGGCATCAAACGCGGCGTGATGGAAATGGCAGATGGCATTATCGTCAACAAAGCCGATGGCGATAATATCGACAAAGCAAATCGATCGCAAGCCGAACTTCAGAGTGCATTACGTTTATTTCCGCTCCCCGAGTCGGGCTTAGAACCTCAAGCCATGATTGCTTCGGCACTTACAAATTTCAATATCGAATCTGTTTGGCAAATGATTTATAACCACGTTGATACAATTCGGAAAAATGGATTTTTAGATAAAAAAAGAAACCGGCAAAACGTGCAAGTGCTTTACGACAGTATTGATGAAACGTTAAAAACAAATTTTTACGAAAATCAGCTTGTCAAAACACAACTTCCACTGATCGAACAACAAATCAGCTCACACAAAATCAGTGCTTATGTCGGTGCTTCGGATTTGATGGCGTTGTATTTGAAAAATCGAGAATAGTAACTCATGAAACGCCTTTTTTTAGCCATTCCGTTAGGCAAACAAATGCCATTTATCGATTTATCGAACACGCTACAAAAACAATTGCATTTCGAACGTATCAACTGGGTTAATCAACAAAATCCGCATCTGACACTCAAATTTATCGGATATACACACAGCGATGATATTTCGAAAATCATTGAAAAAATGAACGAAATAATTCCGCAATATTCGCGTTTCGAACTTCGATTCGATAAAACAGGAATTTTCGGAAGCCGCTATGCCCCGCGTGTTTTGTGGCTCGGAATGAACGAAATACCGGAAACTTTATTGAGGCTTTCCGATGCTGTTTTAGATGCTTTTGATGCGATTGGTTTCGCTCACGACAGCCAAAATTTTGTGCCGCATCTGACCATTTGCCGCATTAAAAATTTGGTTGATAAAGTGCATTTCCGAAAAGTTGTCGAAGCAATTGAACAAAAAATATATGTGCAAGAGTCGGTAACGAAAATTACCTTATTCGAAAGCATTTTGCGTAGCGAAGGTGCTATTCACAAAGCGATTCGTTCGTTCGATTTAAAAAACAGTTATTAAATTGTCATGCCTACGACCTACGTCAACACCTACTGGTAAAAGGAATTTTGCGTTTGTACAGAAGATTTTGTTCTGTAACAAGTTCGAAAATCAAAAAAACTTTTTTTTGGAAACAACCTTTTCGTTCTTTTTTGTGTCAAATAATCATGTCATTTAGGTAAATATGCCTATTTTCGTAACCTATTTAAATGAGTTTATAAAAATTAAAGCAATTATGGCAAATATAGAAATCGAAGGTAAAATTTTTGAAGTTGATGGCGACGGCTTTTTGGTCGACCCTGCTATTTGGAACGAAGAAGTAGCGGCACTTTTTGCAAAAGCCGATGGCATTGAAAACATGAACGAAAACCATTGGGCAGTCGTAAAAATTATTCGCAACAATTTCGAAGAAAAAGGTAATGCACCCATGGTACGCACCATTTGCAAAGAAACAGGCTTGAAGCTTAAAGATATTTACGAACTATTTCCATTAGGACCGGCTCGTGGTGCTTGTAAAATAGCCGGATTGCCAAAACCCGACGGTTGCGTTTAATCACAAAATGATGGCTTGGTATTTTTGGATGGCTTTAGCCGCCTTGCTTGTGTGTGCCTTACAGTTTATCGTAAAACTTATTCGATTGGTAAAACGTGGCGCACCGAAAGATTTGTCGACCCCAAAAGGAAAAGTATCGGCTGGTGTGCTGTATTCGGCAACCGTTGCCATGATGCCGCAAAACAAAGAATCGGCTTATTTACATCTACCGACTTATGTAGCCGGTATTTTATACCACATCGGAACTTTTCTTTCGTTGTTGCTTTTTGTCTGGATTTTCGTTGCTTTTGCAATAGGAATTTACACGCCAAATGACACCATCGCCATTTATCCCGAATACTTACGCATCGGACATATTGTGGCGGCTTGTATTTTGTTTGTTGCAGCGGGGAGCGGAATTTCTGTATTGATTAAACGATTGATTAACAAAGAATTGCGATTTTTTTCGTCGTTCGACGATTATTTCTCGAATTTCATCACTACTGCAATGCAATTGGCAACAGCCATTTTTTTGCTTTATCCGCAAACGATTATTTGGTATTGTGTTGTCATGACACTTGCTTTTTTGTGGATGCCTGTCGGGAAAACGAAGCACGCACTCTATTTTTTTGCCGCACGTTACCATCTCGGATTTTTTTACGGCAGACGCGGCGTTTGGCCTCCTGCAAAAATACATTGACATGGAAAAATTATCGAAAGAAAAGAAATCGTGTGGCTTATCGGTGTTACAAACAACTTCCGACAGCAAATTAGAAACACATTTAAATTCGTGCGTAAAATGCGGGCTGTGCTCAAGCAGTTGCATGTTTTACATGACTTTTAAAGAAAAAAAATACATTCCGGGCTATAAAGTTGCTGTCGTTCGTTCGATTTACCAACGTTATAACACTTTTTTAGGAAAACATCTTCCAAAAATCAGCGGCGCACGTGATCTGGACGAAAAACAATGCGAAGAAATGATCGATTTGTTTTTTGGATCGTGCACCATGTGCGGGCGTTGTGTCAAGCATTGTTCGATCGGTGTTGACATTCCGTTTATTGTGCGCAAAGGTCGCGAAATGCTCGCCGAAATGGACATGATTCCTAAAACGCTTCAATCGACTGTCGATGCGGCACTTACAACCGGAAACAACATGGGTATTCCGACCGAAGAATTTGTCGACACCATTGAATGGATGGAAGAAGAGCTTCAAGACGAAATGGGAGATCCAAATGCGGGAATCTTTTTGGATAAAGAAAATAAAGATGTTTTTTACACACTCAATCCGCGTGAACCTAAATTTTTTCCGTTATCGATCAGTGCAATGGCAAAAATTTTCTATGCAGCAAACGAAAGCTGGACGATTTCATCGACACGGTACGATATTACAAACTATGGATTTTTCAACGGAAAAAATAGTGAAGCCGCTACGATTGCCCGTAATTTGTACAACGAAGTGTTGCGTCTGAACGGAAAGCGGCTCGTTTTGGGTGAGTGTGGACACGGATCACGAGCCACGCGCTGGGAAGGTCCGAACTTGATCAAGCAAACCTACAAAGTCGACACGATAACAGTCGTAGAATTGATCGCAGAATACATTCGCAACGGCAAAATTAAATTAGATAAAACAAAAAACAACGTTCCGGTTACCATTCACGATCCGTGCAACTTAGTTCGAAACGGAGGCTTACTGGGCGAAATCCGCTTTGTAGTAAAAAATGCTGTTTCGGAATTGATTGAAATGAACCCTTGTGGCAACGAAAATTTCTGTTGCGGAGGCGGAGGCGGCATGCTCGCAATGAGCGAATATAACGACCGTCGCCTTAAAATTGGCGAAATAAAAGCCAATCAAATCAAAGCAAGTGGTGCTAAAATCGTTATTACGCCTTGTCACAACTGTGTCGACCAGTTGATGCAGCTCAACCATCAATACAAACTAAATGTAAGCATTAAAACCATAGCCGAAATCGTAGCCGACGCTTTGGTTTTCGAACCTAAAAACGAGAAAAAATCAGACGAATAAACAACATAAAACGAATTAGTTATGAGCAAACTCATTTATTTGGACAATTCAGCAACAAGTTTTCCTAAACCCGATGTGGTTTATGATTTCATGCACGATTTTTATAAAAAACACGGTGTCAATCCCGGTCGTTCAGGATTTGATGCAGCTATCGAAACAGAAGAAATTATCGACAATACACGCCGTATGTTGACTAATCTTTTCAACGCCGGAACAGATCATAAAAGACTTACATTCAGTTATAATGCTACTGATTCGTTAAACTTAATTATTAACGGGCTGGTTGAAAAAGGATCGCATGTTGTTACAACGATGTTAGAACATAATTCGGTGCTTCGACCGCTTTATGTAGCGCAACAAGCCGGAATGATTGATGTTACTTATGTTCCGTTCGATATATCGGGTTATGTTGATCCTGACGACATCAAAAAAGCCATCCGTCCGAATACAAAATTTGTTATCGTAACACATTGTTCGAATGTTTTAGGAACGATTCAACCTTTAGCCGAAATTGGCAAAATATGCCGCGAAAAAGGCGTTTTGTTTGTCGTTGATGGCAGTCAAGGTGCCGGTTCTGTAGATTTTGATATGCAAGCGAGTTGTGTCGACGTTTACTGTTTTACCGGACACAAATGTTTGATGGGACCAACCGGAATCGGCGGGTCGTATGTGGGCGAAGGTGTTCATATCAATTTCACACGCGCAGGCGGAACCGGTGTGCGATCGGCTTATCCGGCTCATTTGGAAGAATATCCTTACCGTCTCGAATACGGCACTTTGAATCTTGTTGGTATTGCGGGATTGAATGCCGGTGTCAAATGGATTACGGAACAAGGTGTGATGAATATTCACAACCGCGAAATGATGCTTTGGAACAAATTACGTCGTGCGTTACAACATATCGAAGGCGTTACAACGTATTGTGCCGACTCAGACGAAAACAAAAATCCTGTTTTGAGTTTCAATATTCGTGGATTTGAAGCCGGCGATGTGGGCACAATGCTCGATGTGGATTACGACATTGCTGTGCGTACCGGTTTGCAATGTGCACCAAAAGTGCACGAACGCATCGGAACAATCGATTGCCATGGAACAGTACGCATGAGTATTGGTGCTTTCACAACCGAAACAGATGTCGACACTGCTATCGAAGCCGTAGAAGCAATCGCAGCAATAAGTCGTAATAGATAAAATCAAGGTGTTCTAAACGAACACCTTGATTTTATACTTTTATTTAACCTTAATCCTTTCGGCTTTTGAGTTGTTCGAAAATTCAGGAGCGTACAAACATTGGATTATCGCGTGTCCGTTGCTGAAAGAACCTGACTGATTGACACGCATACGGTATTGGAATGTGTATTTTCCTTTCGGTAAATGGTCGAAGAAATATTCGGTTGAAACATCAGACATTGTTTGGTAATATCCGACTCCGTTTCTGAATTCGTAACCCGAAAGCTGGTCGACAGGTTCTAATGTTGCGGCTCTTAAATCTTTCATAAATACAAAATCCATATCGTGTGTTGTTTCGACAAGTAGCTGAACGACAACTTCATCACCAACTTTTAGCATTTGTTCGCCAACGGGAATCAAAACGGCTTTTTTGCCATCGTTTTTTTCGACATAAATTTCTTTCCGGACGGATAACGGCGCGTCTGATTTTTTGACTTTATCGATTGGAATAAAATATTGGTGAAACAAACCGCCCCACATCAAATGATTGTTTGGGTTGTAAATTTCTATTTGAGACATATCAGGCGTGATTTCGGTACCATTCCACTGTTTTTTGACAAAACCTGTTCCTGCTTCAGCCGTTTTCATGTTGATAAATTCTTGTCCTATTTTCACCGTAGCAATTTTTGTCGATGAAGTCCAGTCGGAACCACGCAAAACAAGTGCGTAAATAGCTTCGGCAGTGGCGCGGGTTGTTTGCCAGACCGTTGTTTGTTTTTGTGTCAACAACCACATACGCATCATATCGATATCGTTTTTCTCGTTTGCGATTTCATCGAAAGCCGAGATAAGCAACGATTGGTTTTCGATAGGTGATTCATACCAATAATAGCCCGATTTCTGATTCCAATACATTCCTAAATCGCTGTTGAAAATAGCACGTTCGCGTAACGAGGCGATAATTTCTTTTGATTGTTGTTGCATTCCCGAACGATGCAAAACTAAGGCTGCCATTGCTTGTTGACCGATGCCGAGCTTGTTCCATCCGGCATTGATTTTTTGTTTGTAAAAAGTCAACGCTGTTTCCAGCAATTTGTCTGTCGTTGTGGAAGCAAAGAAACTGAGCGCGTATAAATCATACACATCAGTTGGCGTAATTTTGTAGTCGTCGCGTTTTTTAGAGGTGTTTAATTTTTCATAATTTGCAACGATTTCTTTTTCGATGAAAGAAACAGCTTGTTTTGTTATCCGATCGATTTGTTGATTCATTTCGGGCGTAAATTGTTTTTCGATAACGCCTTGTAGTTTCAGTTGTCCGAATCCGGTTACGATTGTTCGTGTGATGTAATGGCTTTCAGGCATACCATCGAACCAAGCCCAAGCACCACTTGCTTTCTGTTTTTGTTCGATTTTATCCAGACTGTTTTTTTGTTCATAACGCATCTTATTGATATTGAACAACAAAGCTATTTGTTCTTTTTGTTGTTGTTCGCTTTTTGCTTCGAGCACCCAAGGTGTTTCGTTGAGTAAGATTGCTTTCAGGTTTTCGTCTTTTTGCAGCTGCGACAGCAATGCTTCGGGCGAGTCCTGTTTCCAACTTTCGATATAAGTCATCAGTTGTGGCAATTTGTTTGCTATATAGCTTGCAAGCGTGTTTGAATAGAATGTGTAGAACAATTGATCGGCATTTTGTTCTTTGCCTTGCGCCAGATAAGGAAGTGCTTGTATGGCATACCAAACAGGATTTGTACTGATGTTTAGCGTTACGCTTTGTGTTTCGCGATCGATCGAAGCATTTTTTAAGCTGGTAAAGGTAAAATCTTTGGTCGATTCTCCTCCGACAAGCATTGGCATTGTTTGCGTAATTTGCACTTTGTTACTCAAAATGGGTAGCAGTTTTTGTTCGCTATCCGTAAAATTGGCTGTTTTCGCGCTGAAACGCAAAGCCATCAGATTGGTGTTTTTTGCCGGAACAAATTTCCATTTTACAACGGTATTGCGTCCGGGGTCTAAATTCGAAAACACTTTTTCTTGTGCATCAACAACAACCGCAATCGGTTCCATTGTCAACGCATCAAAAAGTTCGAGATTTGCCATGCCGTTGATGGTTTCTTTTCCGGTGTTAATCACATTGGCGGCTATCCACAACGTGTCTTCTTCGTAGACAAATCGCGGTATGTTTGCCATAATCATCAAAGGTTTGGAGGTTGTAAATTCTTGTTCTTTGTAACCAAATTCAAGATTTTTTGAATGAGCAAGAAGCATCAGTTTCCAGCGTGTCAACGCATCGGGAATGGTAAACGAGATGTTCACTTTTCCGTCTTCGGTCGAAACAAGTTGCGGATAGAAAAATGCCGTTTCGTCGAAATTCGTGCGCAAAGTCGAGATTTCGGGTTCCGGTTCGGGTGGTTCGAGAGCTACCATTAATTGCTCCGTTATCGGAATTTCCAACATATCGGTAGATTCCTCAACAACGCTTCCATTTCCGGAAGCAATCGGTGCCGATTCTTTCATCGTCATGGTGCGACCGCTGTAATGATAATACGATTGAATGTCAAAAATCGGAGTTATAAGAGCCTTGACTGCAATTGGGTCTTTTTCGGTATAACTCAGAACACGCGAAAATTTCGTTTGAAATCCGACATCAGAAAGCCACGAAGTAGCCGAAAATTCGGTTCGAATCGGACTGAAATTCCACGTATTTTTTGCAAATACATCTAACGAAGCATCGTACATTGCAGCTAACAATTCAGCTTTTACCGGAAGATTTTCGGCGTTTTTTAGACGAATTTCCCATTTTTCTGTTTCTCCGGGGTTCAGTACGTTGCGTGAAGTGATTACTTCGATCGAAAGTTCTTTGTTGTGTGCAATTTCGACCGGATTATTAATCGAATAAATGCGATTGTGCAACATCAATACGGCTTGCAAATTTACAATTCCTTTATCGGTTTCTTTTATGGTGTATGAAAGGTGGTGAACGTCGTCGTTAAGCACGATTTTATCGGCAAAACGAATGGTGTCGCCTTTGCGCACCTGAAGTATGGCGTGTGCGTTTTTCGCCGCCGATCCAAGTGAGAGTTTAACTGTTTGTCCGTGTTTTGCTTTGTTGTCGGAAAAATAAGTCCAGCACAAGGCTTCGACAGGATTTTTTTTCGATATCTGATCAAAATAAACAAACGTTTCTGTTGTTTTCACTTCTTTTCCGAAAGCGTCTTTTGCTGCGATTTCGACGTAATATTCACCTTGTCCGAAATTGGAAAATGATTCAGGAAACAAAGACGTTGTGCCATCGACAGTGATTTTATCTTCGTAAACGAGTTTTTTAGCACGTTTCGACGGGTCTTTTTCTTTGTAGAAATTATCTAACGGAAAGAAATCGCGCAACGATTCATCGGAAAGGTATTGCCGATCGATTGTTGTTGAGAAAAGCGATTCGCGTTGTGGTTTTTTGGACTGTTCGAGTTGGTAAAAGCGGCGTGTTATTTCTGTTTTTACGACCTGTTGTTGCAAATTCGATACGTTGATACGAAAGTTTTTCAACTGATTTTTTTCAATCGTTTGTTCGTTTTCCGTAATCGTTGTTTTGATCGAAAGTGCTTGGTATCCGGCAACAACATTTTGAGTTGCCGAGCGCGTTTCGCCTTGTTTGTCCGTTACATTGACTTGAATCGTGTAGGTAAAAAGCGGGCTCGATTTTTCGCTGTAAGCGGCATCGGGAATTAATTTGAAATCGAAATCAAATTCGCCTTTTTCGTTTGTAATTCCTTCGCCATAAGCAATTTGAATGTTTTCGTTGTGAAGCGGATAAAAACCAAGCCACCAACGCCAAAACGGGAAACTCACGCTACGTGTTACTTTGTACGAATACGAAACTTCATCGAGAGGAAAGCCTGCATACGCGTGTGCAGCACCTTGTATGTTGAGCAGCGATCCGATTTTATATTCCGATTTTGACTCGTCAATCGTTATTTCGAATGTCGGACGTTTGTATTCTTCAACCGAAAGATAAATAGAGGCGTTTTCGTTTTTCAATATCACGTTTCCATTGAGTAGCGATGTCGGCAACACAAATTGTCCTTCGAACGATCCATATTCGTTGGTTATCAGGTCAACCGAACCGATTTCTTGCCAGTTGCCATCAAGTAATGTGATTTTTGTTTTTTGTTTTTCGGATATTTTATATTCTTTTCCGTAAGTGTAAAGGCTGATTCCTTTGAAATAAATTGTTTGTCCGGGTCGATAAATGGCTCGATCGGTAAAAAACCAGGTGCGGTCGTTTCGCGTTGGGTTTGTTTTTTCGTTGTTGACACGAAAATACGTGTCGCTGTAAAGTGTATCGCTGCCATTTGCAAGATTGACGTAATATCTTTGGCTATTACCAAAACTTTTATCGACAAAAAAATCGCCTTCTTTGCTGCTGACAAAACGCGCCTTTTTTTCTTCGACATATTTTCTGGTTTTATAATCATAGTTGCTCGTCATGATCGTTGCTTCGACATCGGATATTGGTTTTCCGGTCGACCGATTCAACACATAAAAGCGAGTGCCGTTTGGTTCGGAGTTTAAAATGAGTCCTAACTCGCTGATTTGAAATACGACATCAACGATTTGATTATTTTTTTTAGAAAATTCCGGACTGCATGATGCCAGCATGTAGTACATTCCGTTTTCCAATTTCGGCAAGTTGATAATGGTAGCGTGGTTGCTATAATCGTTTTCGAAAGGTAATTCGATCGACCATTCGTACAAAGGATTCTTTTTTAGCAATTCTTCGCGTCTTTTGTCTCCGTTCCAGCCTTTAATTTGTTGAAATTCTTTTCCATCGATTTTAACGATTCGGAAAGTCGGACTCGTAACATTTCGGTAGCTTAACAAAGCCGGAATAGGTGTGTTTGGCAGTTCAACTTCTTGTATTTCTAAGGCTATCGAAGGTTTTTCGATGCTTTCTTTGAGGTTGGCACAACGCACAGCACCACGAGTTTCGGGAAAACGTTTGATGATGTCTTCACAAATTTTCAATGCTTTGGATTTGTTTTCCAAATAATATTCGTTGGTTGAATTTGTTTCTTGTTGGTCGACAAGATATTGTGCTCTTTCAACAGCGACTTCGCCCGAAACGGGATAAGCCGAAGTTTCTGTTTGTAGTTTTTGCAAAGCAAGAAGATAACGTTCTGAAGTTCCGTCTTCGTTGCGAAGCATCTCTTTTACGAGCGACAAACGTTTCAAATCGTTGTAAGTATATGTTTGCACTTGATTTTTAGCGTAATTGAATTGCATGACATTTTGTAACAAACGCAGGGCTTTCATACGCGGATCGTTGGTTTCGGGAAGGTTTTCCGAAATAAATTTGTTGATTGGCTGCCAAGCTACTGTTTGGTTGATTTTTATAGGTTCAGAAACGGCATGAATTCCGGCATCTTGTTCCAGATAATACGCAATAACACGTTGCGTAAGCACGTCAAAAAGTGATGGTTGCAATTCGTAATTGACAGCGTCTTTGTTCGAATAAATTGCATCGAAATATTGTGCTGTGGTGTTTTGTTGGATGGTTGTTTCTTCGAGCGAAAGCAAAAAGTGTTTTTCGATGGTTTGTTGTAGTTTGTTTAAATCCCAAAGGCGGATATCTGTTTCTTGGTTTTCAGTTACCGATGTGCGTTCGAAAAACTGGTATCTGTTTTCTTGATAATAATCTTGATAAAGTTGTGCCAAAATCGAATGTAGGATTGCTTTTGCCGGTTGCGACATTTTATCGAATTGTGCATTTGCATATTCGATAGAAGTTATCAAAGGATTTTCTTCGGTCTGATTGAAGATTTTAAATCGGTAAGTTATTGTTTTTAGCTGTTGTGGCTGATTTTTTTCTTGTTCGGCTTTCGCATATACTTCGTCGAGCAACGGAAGTGCTGATTTTGGCAATTGTTTTTCGATCAGTTGATCAATTTCTTTCCAATACGAATCGTATGGTTTTGGGTTGCCATATACAAATGAACTGAAAACAATGCTCCATAAAATTAATAAAGAAACGCGTAATGGTTTTTTTTTACAGGTGGTATTCATCTTTTTCCGGTTAAAATAATCTATATAACAATTCAACTTTTCAGTTGGTTCAACGAATTTTTATTAGGGAGCTTCTAAAAATCCAAAATACTGCGTTACGCTCCCTCGCCAAAATACTCATTTACACCAAGTAAACTTCGCTTTTGTCTCGGTCGCAAGCCTTATCTTTTGAATTTTTAGAAGCTCCCATTACTCACATAAAACATGCCACAAAGCGTGTTCTCTCAAAACGCCGGTGTTAATTTTTAAAAAAGCAGCGTCAAATTACAAAATTTGTAGTCGGTTTGCGTCTTGTCTTATGAAAACAAAGAGCATGATCGTAAAAGCCCACAAGCTAGAGCCGCCGTAACTAAAAAACGGCAGCGGAATGCCGATAACGGGCATTAAACCTATTGTCATACCGATGTTTACGGTAAAATGAAAAAACAAAATGCTTGCAATGCTGTAACCGTAAATGCGACTGAAAGTCGATCGTTGGCGTTCGGATAAAATAAGCAATCGAACCAACAGCGTAATATACAAAGCTATCGTTGCGAAACATCCGACAAATCCCCATTCTTCACCTACGGTGCAAAAAATGAAGTCGGTGCTTTGTTCGGGAACAAAATTGTATTTTGTTTGTGTGCCATTCAGAAATCCTTTTCCCGAAAAACCACCCGAACCGATAGCTATTTTCGACTGGTTGATATTGTAGCCAACGCCTTTCAAATCTTTTGTAATGCCCAGCAGCACATTGATGCGGTTTTTTTGATGTGCACCCAATACGTTTTCAAAAACATAGTTGACCGAAAAAACAAAACCACAGCAAACCACAAGAATGCCCAGCAAGCGCAAAATATATTTTTTGTTTCGTTTGATCAAAAACAAACTTAAAATAATAAAAAGCGCGACCAAGCCAATCAGTACAACTTTTTGCGAAAAATAAAGCGTCAGCACAAACAGCAAAACGGCAATAATGCCAAGTACCATGATCAATCCCGACATGCCTTCGCGATAAAAAACCAAAATAAATGAGGCAAAAACCAATGCCGAACCCGTGTCGTTTTGAGCTAAAATCATTCCTGCCGGAATCAAAACCAGCAAAAAGGCTTTCAATTGGGTTTTTCTATCGCGCAAATTAACGTTTAGCCGACCTAAATAACTTGCTACAACTAAAGCTGTTGCAAATTTTGCAAATTCGGCGGGTTGCAAAGCGAACGAACCAATTTTAATCCACGATTTCGAACCGGCAATCTCGTCTCCGAAAAACAAGACATAAGCTAAAACAAGCAAAAGCAAAATATAAATAGGAAATGCAAAAGCGTTGAAAAACTTAGCATCAATCAGTAAAATCAGAAATCCCAAAACGAAAGCTAATAGCATCCACAAAAGTTGTTTCCCGTAACGTTGCGATAAATCGAAAATACTTTGATGTTCTTCGTTGTACACCGCCGAATAAATGTTTATCCATCCAAAAAGTATCAAACAGATGTAAATCAACACCGTCCACCAATCGATACTACTGAATACACTTTTTTCTCTCATGCTTTACTGGTGATTTTTTGGAATTAAATTGACCGCTGCAATTTGTTTTTCGAGCGCGATACGCGTTGTATAACCTTTGATGTATTTTTCCATCATCAAACTGGCTATCGGTGCGGCCCAAGTCGAACCAAATCCGGCATTTTCAATCACAACAGCAATGGCTATTGTGGGATTTTCGACCGGGGCAAAAGCAATAAAAAGCGAATGGTCTTTTCCGTGTGGATTTTCTGCTGTTCCTGTTTTTCCGGCAGCCGAAATACTATCTATTTTCGAAAAACGAGCTGTTCCGTGACTTCCTTCAAAAACATCGCGCATAGCTTGTTTGACTAAATAAAAATGACGTTTGTCGATTCCTGTCTCGATTCGTGTTTTAAAACGCGTATCTATTTCGGCATCGCCTTCGATATGTCGAATAAAATGCGGCAAATAATAATAACCTTCGTTGCCAATTGCTGCCGTCATATTTGCCAACTGCAAAGGCGTGAGCAAAATTTCTCCTTGTCCGATACCCAACGAACGAATGGTCATGCTATTCCATTTTCCGTGGTATAATTTATCGAAATACGCTTTTGTTGGAATGTTTCCCGATTGCTCGAACGGAATATCGGTGTCGAATCGTTTTCCCAAACCAAAAGCTAACACGTGTTCGCGCCAGTATTCGTAAGCTTCTTTTTGATTCCGAAAATGTGAATCGTCTAACAAACTCCGAAAGGCATGCCAAAAATACGGATTGCATGAGTTTTCGATGGCACTTGCCAAAGCTACCGGCGAACCGTGATCGTGTGTACAGCGAATGGGCGTGCTTTCTTTTCCGTTACAAGGAAAACTTGTGTTTGGCGTGATACTTCCACGTTGCAAACTGATCAAGCCGTTTAACATTTTAAATGTTGATCCGGGAGGATACAATCCGTTTACCGCTCTGTTTATTAATGGTTTGCGTTTGTCTGCTAAAAGTTCTTTGTAATTTTTCCCGCGCACATTGCCAACCAACAAGTTCGGGTCGAAAGTTGGACTGTTTACCATTGCCAATATTTGTCCGGTCGAAGGTTCGATTGCCACAATGCTTCCGATTTTGTTTTGCATCAGCAATTCACCATATTGTTGCAGTTCGGCATCCAGTCCTAAATACAAATTGTTTCCGTGAACAGGCAGTGTATCGTATTTTCCATTTTCGTAACTTCCTTTTTCGCGGTTGTGCACATCTACCATCACAATGCGCATTCCTTTTTTGCCACGAAGTTCATTTTCATACGAGCGTTCGATTCCCGATTTTCCGATATAGTCGCCCAATTTGTAATACGTATTTGCATCAATTTCTTTTTGTCCTACTTCGCCTATATCGCCTAAAATATGCGCTGCAATTGGACTCGGATAACGGCGTAGCGTACGTGTTTGAAAATAAAATCCGGGGAAGTTGTACAACATCTCAACAATGTACCCGTGTTCTTCTTTCGATAATTGCGCCAAAAAAACAGAGGGTTTGAACCGTGAATAACGTTTCGCTTTATTCAATTTTGTTACAACATATTCCTTTTCAATATGTAGCAACCGACAAAACGATGCCGTGTCAAATTTTTTTACTTGATTCGGAACAACCATCAAGTCGTAAGCCGCTTCGTTGTAAACCAATAAATTACCGTTTCGATCGAAAATTTTTCCTCGTGCCGGATATTGTGTGATGTAACGAAACACATTGTTATCCGAATTGCGCCTACCCGAATCATCAACAACCTGCAAATAGAAAAGCCGTGTCAAAAAAACAATACCAACAAGGCAAAATAGCCCTATAAGGATATTCTTTCGTGGCGTATAGTTTTTCTTGTTTATCATGCAGTTAGCGTAAAGCTCAAAGGAAATTTACCGAAAGCAGCTGCAACAAAAGCAAATCGCTTCGATTCGAAGAACAAAAATATGCCAAAAAATAACACCTGTTTATTAGTTCGCATACGATTTTCAGCTATTTTTACACACTTCAAATCGTTTTCCTAAAAGCACATTATGAAACGAAGCATGTTCCTTAAAACGCCGAAGGCAATGAAAATATCATGCGAGTTCTATACGACCTTTAAAAAACAAATTATTTACGTATGAAAGTCAAATTTGATGCCCGTGCTAACTATGAAAAAACCAAACAAGAAGCGGGCTATGTGAATCGCAAAGAAGCCACACAAGAAACATACGATCGTATCGGATTCATGTCGGGGCTCGAAGTACACCAACAGTTACGAACCAAAGAAAAACTTTTCTGCCACTGTCCTGCCGGAAAATTCAATAAAAGCGACGATTTCGATGCTGAAATTATTCGGCACATGCGCCCCACATTAAGTGAATTAGGCGAATATGATGGCACGGCACTCATGGAGTTCAAAACAAAAAAAGAAATTATTTATCGTATCAAGAACGAAACGGCTTGCACCTATGAAGTCGACGACACGCCTCCTTTTCCGCTCAACAGAGAAGCTTTAAGTCATGCTATCGACATTTCGCTCTTGTCGAAACTCAATATTGTTGGCGAAGTACACATCACACGTAAACAATACCTCGATGGCAGTATTCCTACCGGATTTCAGCGCACCGCTATCATTGGTGTCGAAGGCGAGTTGCCGCTTCCGAACAAAAAAATCCGACTCATTCAGCTAAGCATCGAAGAAGATTCGTGCCGCGAAATTTCTGACATCGGACATCAACGGATTTATAAAACCGATCGTTTGGGAATGCCGCTGATCGAAACGGTAACTTATCCCGATTGTGTAAATCCTGACGAAGTAAAAGAAACATGCAACTATATTCGTTTCTTGAATCGCAGCACCGGAAAAGTACGCACCGGAATAGGTGCCGGTCGTCAAGACGTAAACGTAAGTTGCAAAGGCGGTACACGAATCGAAATAAAAGGCGTAGCACACACCAATTGGATACCCGAACTAACACACAACGAAGCGTTTCGGCAATGGTCGTTATTGCTGTTGCGCGACCAGCTCAATCAAGTAATTTCGGACAAAGAAAACTGGCATGTCCAAACAGCCGGAATCGACCCAAATCAGTTAGCATCAACTTTCGAAGCGTTGAACAAAGCAATCGAAAAAGGCGAAGCCTTACGAATTGTTCGGCTACCGAAATTTAAAGGCGCGCTTTCACATTTCACGCAACCCGAAATGACATTCGCTAATGAAATCAGCGATCGTCTGAAAGTCATTGCATGCATCGAAAAACCAAACATGATACATACCGAAATGTTCGAGCCGGCACTCAATGAGCAGCAATGGGCAACATTAGGGAAACTTGTTGACGCGGAAGAAAGCGATGCGTTGATTCTTGTTTTCGGACCCATCGAAGATATGGAAACAGCCATCGAAACCATCGAAGAACGTTGCAAAATGGCTTTAGAAGGCATTCCGGAAGAAACACGCAAATCGTTCGAAAATGGCACTACGATTTTTGAGCGCGTGCTTCCGGGAGCCGATCGTATGTATCCAGACACCGATTCGGCTCCGATTCCGTTGGCAATTGATTACATCGAATCGAAAAGAAAAAACTTACCCGAAGACATCATCGAACGTTACAACAAATTGAAAAAATGGGGAGCTCCCGAAGATACGTACACCTATATTTTTTCGAAAAATTATTTTCCGGTCATTCGTGAAATTCACGAAAAACTTGGCGTTGATGGTAAATTACTTGCTGTTTTTGTCGGACAACGTGTAAAACATCTTTTAGGACAAAATCCGGGAGCCACATTAAGCGATAAGACAATTTTCGACCTCTTCGAATTTTTAAAGAGCGAAAACATCGATTACCGTTTGGCTTGGCAAATGCTTCCGGATTTGATTGCGCAACCCGAACGACGTTTCGATGAAATACTGAAAGCCATCAATTTCAGTAAAATACCGAAAGAAGAACTGGAGAAAAAAATAGCTGATTTAGCAGCAAATTACAAACCTGTCAAGAAAACGAATCAAATGCAAAACAAGCAAAATTGGATCATGGGACAACTTCGCAAAGAAGCCGTTGGAAATGTCGATATGAAACAATTAGCTACTAAAATTAACGCAATCTGAAATGGGCAACGAAAACGATTTTCAAGGATACAAAGGTGCCGCTTTAGCGATACTTCAAAAATATAACGTACACGTCTGGGACAATGCCGAAGTAGAAACCACACTCGGTCATTTTTCGGGAAAAGTACTTCCACGAGCAGAAAACACAGACGATCAACATATTGTATTAAAATTGATCACCGGTTATAACATCGGTGTCAACGTTACGACCATAACGGCTATGAATGGTGTAAGAGTGCCGCAACCGGTATTTCAAATTCCCGAAAAACAGTTTCCTATGACTCCCGGACTGCCGAAAGTCAAACTTTTCGGAACAGGAGGCACTATTGCTTCGCGCCTCGACTACCGTACAGGAGCTGTGATTCCGGCTTTTTCGCCAGGCGAACTTTATGGTGCCGTTCCCGAACTTGCCGACATCTGTAATTTAGAAACCGAAAAAGTCTTTGCTGTATTCAGCGAAAACATGGGACCGAAACAATACATTGAACTTGCAAAAGCCATTGGTCGCGAAATCGAAAATGGAATCGACGGCATCGTTATCGGACATGGAACCGACACGCTGCATCACACCGGAGCGGCACTGACTTTCATGTGTCAAAACCTGCCAGTTCCTGTCGTTTTGGTCGGATCGCAACGTTCGAGCGACCGCCCAAGCTCCGATGCTGCACTCAACCTGATGCACGCCATGAAAACGGCCGGAACCTCTGATATTGCCGAAGTTATGGTTTGTATGTTCGGTCCAACTTCCGACGAATACGGATTGCTTCATAAAGGAACACGTGTGCGAAAAATGCACTCCAGCTATCGTTCGACATTCCGCACAATCGGCGACACGCCACTGGCAATGGTCAGCCGCGAAAAAATTACGCCGATACACAAAACTTACAACAAACGTCGCGACGATAAAAACGTGAAGATTCTGCCTTATTTCAGCGATAAAGTTACCATGCTTTATTACTATCCGGCAATGAAACCCGATATTTTAGATGCAATGGTTGATGCGGGTTACAAAGGAATTGTGTTTGTCGGGACAGGACTCGGACACGTCAACAAAGAACTGTATCCTGCAATCGAACGCGCACACAAAAAAGGCGTGCACATGTACATGACACTGCAAACAATTTGGGGATACGTACACATGTTTGTGTATGATACCGGACGCGACATGATGGCAAAAGGAATTATTCCGGCAGGAAACATGCTCCCCGAAGTTGCTTACATCAAACTCGGATGGGCACTCGGACAAACCGACGATCCGGAAGAAGTAAAACGCCTGATGCTTACGCCTATCAACGACGAAATCACCGATCGCGAACCTTACAATGGTTATTTAGTCTATCAAGGTGGCGTTCCCGAAGTAGAAGAATTTATCAGAAATGTACATAAATAAAAGAATCCCAATCCGAAACTTTTCGAATTGGGATTCTTATGCCAATTAACAATACCAACTATTCTTTTACAATTTTTGTTGTTATTCTGTTGCCGTTCGGCACTTCGACCGACAAGAAGTACAAGCCTGAAGGCACGTTTTCGAGCGTTATCTCGTTCGATTCCGATGTGATTTGTTGCCTCACCACAGCAACACCTGTTGCATTGTAAACGCTTATCTGAGCTGTGTCTTCGCCCTTGTTGAGTTTGATTTTGAAACTGTTATGGAACGGATTCGGGTATATTGTGACTAAATCCGACATCTTATTTTCGTTGATGCCGATAACAGTCTGATTTTCATAACAACCAATGTCAACACTGCCTGCTACACGCGGATTGCCTTCGAAATCAAATTCGGGTAATTCGTATCCGTAATAAGTCTGCGAACTTCCGGCATTGATGGCTGGAGAATCGTTGCGCAAACGCCAATCGTATTCCCAACCGTTAAAATCGATTCCCGATAAAGGAGCCGGATTGACAAACAATGGATCGTCGGTAATGATGTCGGTGCCGTTTTCGTAACGCCCTTCCCAAACAACATTGTTGGCAACTTGCCAATCTTCATAAGAAGAGATACATTCTATTACATTATGGCGTGGGAACTCAACGCATGTGCAACGGTTTTGCCATATAATATTGTTTTGGAGTGTAAAACGGTTGCTTGCAAAAAATGTAGCATACATCATGGGTGTTTTATTATAAGCAAAAGTATTGTTGTAAACATGCCTCCAACCAACGTTTCCTCCCATAATAAGGGAATTTATTGAAGTACTGTAATTATTGGTCATTAAGTTGTTTGAAAAAATAACATTATAAGCGGTTAATTCTACAACACACCAAAAACTTCGGTTGTTATGAAAACGTGAGTTCTCGATAATTGTATTTGCTCCTTGTCGAAAACACCTTATGCCAATGGCAGCAGCAGTTCCTTGATCTAGTATGTAATCGGTGCTTTTACTTAACCATCCAATGTCGCCATTTATTGCCGTATTGCGGATAAAATGGCTCTGTGCGATATGAAGATAGTCGTATTCGCCACACCAAACAGCACCGCCTTGATGAAGTGTTTTGTTGTCATAAAAATAACAGTTGCGAATTAAAACGGTATCAATGTTTCGTACAAAAATAGCACCACCGGCTGTGCGCGACATGTTTTCCTGAAACCGGCAGTTTTCGAACATTAAAGTGCCGTAATTTTCGGCATAGATTACGCCCCCGAAATTTCGAGGCTCATTATCGACAAGAGCATCACTGCCAGTAGCAAATTGTGTACCCGGTATGTTGTTTTTTCCTCGTTTAAAAATACAGTGATGAAATTCGGATCGTTTGCCGGCTCCGTTCATAAACCGAAAACCGCCCCAGCCACCTGCTACGGTTGCTGTATCGTCCCAACCCCATTCTTCGTCGGAAGAAGAAAATCGAATAGGTTTGTCTGCTTCCCCCAAAGCCAATACCTCGCCATACACAATAATCGAATGGCTGCCTACCATTATAAATCTTACGCCGGGTCCGATTACCAATACCTGATTTGAATCAATAATAACATCTTGTACACTTACTGTTGCATCATCCACTTCCCATCTGATGGTATCAGACACTCTTTTGTTATCTTGAGCAAGTATACTCGTTGACAATAACAAAAATAAAAACAGAAGTGCCTTTTGTTTGATTGAATCTATCATTATTAGAAAAATTTATTGGAAAGCCCCTGTCGGCTGGCAATAATACGAGTCATAATAATAAACGGTTATTGCATGATAATACTCATAACCCGCTACGCCACCTATTGTGAGAGTG
>JAISHW010000021.1 GCA_031262365.1 Lentimicrobiaceae bacterium | reverse complement strand
ACGAATTACGTATTCGTTGGTATTTGTTGCTGACAGTGCGAAGCCGAATAAAAAACTAAATGACCGAAAAGTATTATTGATAGGAAACGCTATTCATCATTTCTACAGCTATTATGGGCGACTTGACGATTCTACAGCCACAATGGAGGAATCCAAAGCGGGACCAAACGGCCGCCGTGGAATTGAATTTCCAACAGGCGTATGCGCAGAAAGATACGAAATTTATAACAATTATCCTGTCGGAGAACAGACTGTTATTGAGAATATTGGTCTAACTCACATGTTTATCTATAAAGATGATTCGATTCCGAAATGGAGTTTCACCTCCGACACCTCGACTATTCTAAATTATTTTTGTCACAAAGCTGTTTGTCGTTATCACGGACGCAGCTGGGAGGCTTGGTTTACTTTAGATATTCCATTAGATGCAGGTCCATGGAAACTTCGCGGGTTGCCGGGGCTGATACTGAAAGTGTCCGACAGCAGGCAACATTATGTATTTGAATGTATCGGCATTGAAAAACTCAAGAACCCGGCTCCTATTCTAATGTATAAGGCAGCTCATGAAGCGTTCCTCAATTCGTTTCCCTTCCCAACAAGAGAAGACTTTCTGAAAAAGCAACGAAATTTTCACGAAAATTACATGACCGTTTTATTGTCAATGGGATATAATATTCGCATTTTGGACGATTCAGGTAAACAAATAGAACTTATTGAATCGCCGAATACAGAATATGCCGAAAGAAATATAAGTTTCTCAAGGAGTATTTATGCCCGTGATAGAAATAAAAAGGTTCCTTACAATCCGATAGAATTAGAGTAAAGGGAGCTTCTAAAAAGTTTCGCTATGGAAAAATTGATTTTAAATTGTTTACCTATAACAACCGTTAATTGGAGTTCGCCAGCGATGTCTATTCTCAAGGCATTTATGGAACAACATGGTTATCATACAAAAGTGCATTATTGGAATATTTCTTTTGAGTTTTTATATATGAATTTTCTAAAAAACATACGGAAGACCATTACAAAATCATGGCAGAAGTTATTATAGAATGATAAAATAGAATAACAATGAAAAAAAAAGAAAAAAAACGATTTCTTTTAGTTGTTTTTTGGTTTACATTATTGTGCAACAATTTGAACGGACAAATAACAATAGAGGGAACGATTTCCGACAAGTCTAAAGCTCCTTTATTTGGCATCAATGTTACACTAGTTATTAAAAATCAAAATACTATCGTCGATTATTCTTTATCTGATGAGAATGGACGATACAAATTAACTTGTAAAAGCGACGCTGATTCATTACAAATCACCTTAACAAGCTTTGATTATGAAAAAACGTTTCGCGTTGTTCCTGCAAAATCGCAGACAGTTGACTTTGAATTGAAAGCGACTCCGATCTCATTAACGGAAGTTAAAGTTAAAGCGACACCCATTGCACAATATGGTGATACCATCAGCTATTTAGTATCGGATTTTTCATCTGAAAGCGATCGTGTAATAGGCGATGTTTTAAAGAAACTGCCGGGAATCGAAGTATCCGAAGACGGAAAAATCTCTTATCAAGGAAAAAGTATCAATAAATTCTATATCGAAAACATGGATTTGTTACAAGGTCGTTACGGCATAGCGACCAAAAACATTTCGGCGAAAGACATTGCTACCGTAGAAGTTTTTGAAAACCATCAACCCATAAAAGCACTCGCAGAAACAAGCTATTCCGATCAAGCCGCCATCAATCTGAAATTGCGAGAAGATGCCAAAGGCGTTATAAGCCTCATGTCGCAGTTAGGCATTGGAGGCTCTCCTTTTTTATGGGATAATGAATTGATTTCGCTTTTTTTCTCCAAAAAACTGCAAAACATCAACACCTATAAAGGCAATAATAGCGGAAATGACATCATTCGAGAATTTACCGCCTTTTACTCCGACTCCGAACCCCTTCTATATGAAGGACGATTTTTGTCCGTTCTTGCTCCGAATCCTCCATCAATCAATAAACAACGTTATCTTTTCAACAATACACATGCTGTTTCTTCCAGTGTGCTTCACGCATTAAAAAATGATGTTCAACTCATTGCCAATGTGGTTTATTATAATGATATACAAAAAAAAGAGAGCTATTCCCGATCCAGTTATTATCTTTCGAGCGACAGCAGTTTGGTGTTAGAAGAATCGCTAAATAGTAAAACAAGGACAAACCATGTAGAATCAACCCTCAAATGGGAAGCTAACAAAGAAAAATTTTTCTGGAATAACGTATTAAACTTAAATGGATCATGGATTGACAATACAGGAAATGCGAGAACAGTTGACACGATTCGACAAAATCTGAAAACAGATGTGTTGAACGCATCAAACAAATTCGAATTGATCAAAAACTTTTCCGGACAAAAATCCATCCGTTTTTACTCTTTCAACGGATATGCTCAAACGCCGCAAGATTTGCTGATTAAGCCGGCATTGTATGCCGATATTGTAAATAATGGGCAAGCTTTCGAAGCACTCCATCAACAAACGACTTTTAAAGATTTCTCATCCAAAACACACCTCTCTTTTATCATCAGAAATCATCGGTTTATTCAAAATTATTGGGGAGGATTTGATGCCTCTGTTCAATCCTTAAACACTACACTGCAACCGCTACAAGATAATGGCTCTTCGGCGAACTTTTTACTCCCTGATTCTTTATACAACGATCTGCTATGGCAAAAATATAAAGCTTACATTCAATGTTCTTATACTTACACATGGAAAGGATTGCGTGTTAATACATCTTTGCCTTTGAGTTACAATATTTTGGCAATTAACGATAAAATTCTTGTTGACAAAAAACCGATTCAGCGTATTTTATTCAATCCGATCGTAGACATTACATACGAATTTGCAAACAATTGGAGCATTAAATCCCATTATGGTTTTTATAATTACTTGGGAAACATACAAAATAGCTATACGGGATATATTATGCGTAATTATCGTTCATTCAATAGAAATGATGGGCAATTAGCCGAAAACAAGAGCCGCTCTATTCTTTTGCGGATGAATTATCGCAGTACGAAGCGAATGTTGTTTGCTCATATCGATATGTTTCATGAACAATATACTTCCAATCTGTTGAGGGAACAAATTTATATCGGCACATTGCAAATACAAAACAGCATTCGACAATCGATCGCTTCCAATACTTATGGTTTGAGAGGCTCTATCAGCAAGAGTATCCATTCATTACGTACTACAGTTTCGTTGTCGGGAAATTATCATAACACGGCTTCATCTCAAATGATTCAAGGAGAATTAGTCGATTTTAGATATATCTATTACGGTTTTAAGCCTAGAATAGAAGCGCAAATTTTATCATGGACTACATTGAGCTATACGCTTCAATGGAATGAGAATAAAAATATTATTAAAAAATTTGATAATCCTTGGATTCGATCTATTTACAATAACATTAAATTATATCTCTATCCTATTGAACATCTTGAAATCATTGCCGTATATGAAAATTATTATAATAATACAGTTTCTGAGGGGAAAAACAAATCTTTTTTCGATTTAGGAATAAGTTATCGTTTCAAATGGATGGATTTTTCACTCACATGGTCAAATATATTGAATACGCATCAATATAATACCGCCTCTTATGTTGATTTTAATGAATTTATTAATGTATACGAAATTCGTCCTTCTGAAATTTTACTCAAAATAAAATTCAAAATAATTTAAAACTTAAAAAGTTACGAATCAAATAAGATTTTAGCTAAAACGTCTTTAGGGAGCTTCTAAAATTCAAAATACAACATGATTTTCTCGCGCATTTTTTCGTGAATTTTCGGATTAGCCGCTAAAATACTCCGACCGTAAACCGGATTATCGTTGCCACCAAACGTTGTAACCACACCACCGGCTTGACGTACTAAAAACGTGCCGGCAGCCACATCCCACGGATGAAGCGCGTATTCGAAATAGGCATCGTAACGACCACAAGCAACAAAAGCCAAATCGACTGCTGCCGAACCTAAGCGACGAATGCCTCGTGCGTGTTGCATCAAATCGGCAAAAAGTGCCAAATAAGGTTTCAGCAACGAAAAATCGCGATACGGAAATCCGGTTGCAAGAAGGCTATCCGACAAATCTGTTTGTGCACTGACAACAACTGGTTTTTCGTTCAAAAAAACAGCACCTCCATCCCACGAATAAAAACACGAATCGGAATTGATTTCATAAACCACGCCCAAAACCAAATCATTATCTCGTTGCAAAGCAATACTAATCGAATAAATCGGAATGTGATGTATGAAATTTGTTGTGCCGTCAATCGGATCGATAATCCAGTTATAAACAGCCGCTTTCGATTCGCCACTTTCTTCGGCAATAAATCCCGATTCGGGAAGCAAGACGGCTAATTTTTCCATCAAAAGTTGTTCTGCCATACGATCGACATACGAAACCATATCGTGCAAACCTTTATGCTCGATTTGTTCTGCCTTTAATAAAGTCGATTGTCGTTGTATAAAAACGCCTACTTCGCGACTAAGCCGACAAACTTCTTGAGTTAATTCTTTCAAATTCATAGCTTTAATATGCTTATTAAGAAAAAGTAAATTTATGAAAAACAATGAAGTTCGACTTCGAAATATTCCTATTTTTGCTCCTTTTATTGAAAATATATTAAACATCACATTTATATGAACAAATTAGCCGTTATAGCATTTGGTGGAAATGCACTTTTGCGTGGCGACCAAAAAGGGACGATAGAAGAACAAGAATCAAACGCGCTTATTGCTTGTAAAAATTTAAGTAAACTCGTTAACAAAAATTACAACCTTGTCGTAACTCATGGCAACGGACCTCAAGTCGGAAATATTTTATTGGCAAACACTGCCGGAAATACAGTTTACGGTGTTCCTGATATGCCTCTTGATATTGCGGTTGCTTATTCGCAAGGATTTATTGCTTATATAATCGAACAACAATTGCGTAATGTATTGATGGAGCAAGGTATGAATCGCGACATCATTTCAATCATCACACAAGTTTTGGTCAACAAAGACGACCCTGCTTTCGGAACGCCGACAAAACCCGTTGGACCTTACTATAAAAAAGAAGATGCCGAACGCATCATGGCTGAAACAAAAGCCATTTTTAAAGAAGATGCTCGCGGACACGGCTGGCGCAAAGTAGTAGCTTCACCAACGCCTTTGATGATTTTCAACCGACAATCAATCGAAAAAATAGCACGCGAAGGACATATTGTCATCGCTGTTGGCGGAGGCGGAATCCCTTGTTTTTATATCGAACAAAACAAATTGAAAGGCATTGATGCCGTAATTGACAAAGATTTGGCTAGTTCGTTATTGGCTTCAGAGATCGGTGCAGACGAATTCTATATTTTGACTGATGTGCCAAAAGTTTGTATCAATTTCAATACGCCACAAGAAAAAACAATCGACAGCATGACTATCGCTCAAGCGAAACAATATCTTGTCGAAGGTCAGTTTGGCGAAGGAAGCATGGCTCCTAAGGTACGTGCGGCGGTCAACTTTGTCGAAAAAAGCGGAAAAGATACCATTATTACCGAATCGACGCTTTTAGGTGCCGAAAATGGTGGCACGCGCATTACAAAAGAATAAAAAAACATATTTTACATAGTAAAGACGGTTTCAGATGAAGCCGTCTTTTTTTCTCAAAAAGAATAAACCCAATAAATTCTTGTTTTCAGTCATAACCTGACAAATTAGAAATTTTTTAGAGAAAAAGCACGAAATTAATGCAATTAATTGATTATAAGTAAATTACTTTTTGATTTTTATGCTAAAAATCACCATTTTTTCGCTTGTTTATTATTTGATTATCAGATTTTTACGTAAATTTCATGTTTTTGCCATAGAAATTTTTGGGACAATGCGATTGTGAATAATATAATTTTGTTACTTTTGCATACCTGAATTCTGTTCATCGTATACGATAATGTTTAAAAGTAAACTCAAATACTATCACGGGACTTCCACCAAAAAATGGTCTACCATAGAGATCGAAGGCAAGTTTAAGCCTGCTCAAGAAAAAAAAGTCAGTGATTATTGGATTACAAAAGGCATTTATTTTGTTTGCGAAAATCCTTATATTGCTTTATGGTATGCGCATGTTGCGGCACTTAAAGATGCCTCAAAGCCAATTGTTCTTTGTATTGAATATGAAATAGGAGGAGAAGATACTTCAAAGATTATAAACCTTCTAACATCTGATGGTCATAAACTGTTGACCACTGCGCATCATTTACATAAGGAAAAGTTAGGTTTGAAGAACGATTCTTCATCTTTTGACGACAACGATGATTCATCGATCAACTTAGATTCTCTTGCCTTGCAATTGTTTATGTCGAAAACATCAACAAAAGGGGTTATAGCCTCTTTTCAAGAGGGTAAAAGTTTTCAAAAAATGATAACAGGTAAAGGCTATGAAAACAAACACGTTCCTACTCAAAAGGGTTTTTGTCCTGGAGATCATGTGGAAATATGTTTTTATCCCGATTTAGACATTAAGGGTCTTGGCATAAAAACTTTTACGAAAGGAGATATTGTAACTACTTCTGAACAGGCGTTTTGGGATATGGTATGTACGAGTCTGTCAAGCTCATTACCGGATAAATTTGGAGAAAACGTTCTTAAATTTTGTTTGAATTGAAATGGATACCTCTTTTATATATAAGGATTTATTGGATGAATTTTACTCTTATCTACATGATAACGAACAAGAGACGGTCTATTTTGATACGTTGTCTCTATCTCGGAACATGGATCAGATGAACGACATAGATATTACAATTATAGACGCAATTAAGAAAGAGACTTTCTCTTTAGACAAAGTTTTAGATTATTCAAAAACATTGATTTTTTCAAACAGATTAAAACAGTTCGGTAAAATAAAAAAATATAAAAATTACTCATTTGATATTTTAGAATCTTTGAATAATGAGTCTGCTTTCGCAAAAAAATTGAACGGAATCCAATCTTGTTGCTCTCTATCATGTCTTAAGTCAACGGATTCTGATTATGGTCGTTATATGGATAATAAAAAATTACCATCATCAGTTTATATATCATATCTTACATTTTATATTCAACGATCTAAAACCCCATACGAAACATTTGAAGAATTATTGTACACACTATACAAAACCCAAAAAAATACTAACCTATATAGTAGTTTTATCCATTATTACTACTATACTGACATAGATGAGATATTGAAGAATAACAATCAACTTGATCCTAATGACATAGCATTTAAAACTGCGATATTATTTGGGGCATCACAAATGGAGAGCTATAAACTTAGTAGTCATACAATTTACAATAAAATTTACGATAAATTAATTGAAATAATCAAAAAGATTCCTGATAGTATAGTAAAGAAATATAATCTTATTGAAAGAATTGAGCAGTACAAGGAAGACAAAATGAGAAAATTGAGTATGGTTTCGCAACTGACCGATGACAATTACGGAAATGCCACCGGTCATTAGATCAGAGAAGTAAACTAAAAAACATATTTTACATAGTAAAGACGGTTTCGATGGAGCCGTCTTTTTTTCGTAAAAAGAGAGGTCTAATGGTCAAAACGTCGCTTTAAAATACTCGTCAATATGATTTAAAGAAAACGTACTGACGATTTAGGTAAAACGTACTGACGATTTGAGTAAAACGTACTGACGTTTTGGAAACCTGAGTTTTGGATAAGATTTATTTGTAATAAATTGATTTATAATATAGGAATCCCATTAGGGATTCTATATTTGTAGAAATGATGCAAATTATCAACCGTCGTGTGCCGTTACAACACAAGGTAGTATCCCCAAAAAGTGTGTAAAGCCTCCGGTCATGCCGTTGCAGAACGGCATCCATTGTAAAGGCAAGGGTATTGCCTGTTTGTACAATGGATTCGACCTTCGTCGGAATGACTTTTCCGTCCTATCGTAAACTATACATCAATCGGATGTGTAAACACAAAGCGAGCACCTTTAGTGTAAGATGTATCGACCCAAATTTCGCCGCCAAGGTTTTCGACAATCAATCGGCTAATGGCAAGCCCCAACCCTGTTCCTTGTGAGTATTCGCTCAGTTTTTCGAAACGTTCAAAAATTCGATTGGCTTTCTCTGGCGGTATTCCAATGCCTGTGTCGGTAACAGAAAAAATCACCTGATTGTTGTTTTCATCAATCTCGACGGCAAGTTTAATGCATCCTGTCGGCGTAAATTTAGCTGCATTTGAAAGCAAATTAATCAACACCTGTTTCAAACGTTGCTGGTCGGTATTCAATTTAAACGAATCTACTTGCGATTCGAATAGGTATACGGCTTCGGTACGTTGTGCTTGTTCGGAAGTAGCTATAGACGTTTTACAAATATCTATAATATCATAAATCTTTTTCTCAAATTTGATTCGCCCTGATTCTAAACGCGATATGTCTAAAATATCACTGATTAAATGCAATAACGTATCTGAATTTTTTCGAATAATGTTACCATACTGTGCTTTTTCTTCGGGAGTTGAATCTTCTGTAGCAAGTAGTTCCGAAAAGCCGACAATAGCATTTAAAGGCGTACGGATTTCGTGACTCATATTAGCTAAAAATGCTGATTTTAAGCGATTTGCTTCTTCAGCTTTTTCTTTTGCTATTTTGAGTTCTTCGCCCGATTCTTCCAAATGAACTTTTAGCTTGTTGATGCGAATAATGTAGTAAATAGCAATTAAAAAACATACTAATAGAAAGAGAATAACCGAAACAACACCATTTACCAAGTTTTTATATTGTTCGTAGAATGAAGTTGTTTTGTTGATCAGTTTGGAACCTTCGGGTAGTTTTACAGAGCTTAAATTCAATTCGTTTAACCTTTTAACATCGAAAACATAATTGCCCGGAATTTTTTCGATATGCTCGTCGCTATTCTTCCCTTTTTTATGATTCAGATAATTGAAAGATATTGTGGCGATGTCTTTTCCCACGATATGATAATTTGGCGTATAGCCTCCTATAACCCAGTGTCCTAATCCTAAGGAAGAAACAGTAAATGCTGGTAAATCAGGGTTGGCATTGCGCAACATATAAGTTGTATTCCCCATCGAATAGTTTTCGGTACGGTCGACACGCCATGTACCGACTAAAACACAGGTGTTTTCAGGTAAATTTTTAATTCGTTCGTTAATATCCAAGAAGGTTTCAACCCGCGCATCTAACAAAGTTAAATCTAGATCGGGATAGTTTTGCATTTCTTGTTTCACAAGTGCTTGCATTGATAAACCGCCGTAGGTGTTGTCGGAAATAAATGCAATGTGTTTTGTTTCGGGATAGAAATAACGAATCAGGTCAATATTTTTCTTAATGTCATATTCGTACACGTAGCCGGCTATAATGTTGAAGTTTTTGAAGTCGGAAAAAATATCTTTGCTCTTCGGATTCCACGTCGCCAAATCAATACCTTTCTCTGGTAGCACTAAGGTATTTCTGCTTATCGAGCCACAGATAATAGGTGTTTCTTTTGCTAATTTTATTTCTTGAGAAATATATGATGCCCAAGCTTCTTGACCTAATAAAATGATTAATGAAGGTCTATGTTCTTCGTATTTGCTTAAAATATTAGCCATTCGCTGTTTCCACAAATGGGCTTCCGGCAAGTTTTTGCAGTTCATGCTTTCGACAACGATTTGATGCGTGCCATTTAGTCGTTTGTATTCGTCATAAAAAGCAGATAAATTATCCGAAATGCTTTTGGTTTCCGGATTGTATGACGTAATGATGAGGATAAAATCTTCGTAAAATGGATCAGCTTTTAATGGCGTGAAGACACTTGTAACGAACAAAATAAAAAGTAGAAGATACGGATATCTATTTTTGTTTTTTTTCATTTCATCTAACCGCAAGTAGACATTGTATACTTAAAAATCGTATTTAAAAAAATTATTTTTATTTTTCAGGCTGCAAAGTTACAACATATTGCTTGTATATAACAAATATTTTTTAATATCATATACATCAATAAGTTATATGTTTTTTAATGGGGTTTTTATAATTTAAAGTAAATAACGATCGCTCTTTTTAATAATATTTAAAAAGATAAAAATTAAGGAGTAAGGTATAAAATGGAAAAACACAAGAGTACAAGAAGTTAAAAGTTGAAACTAAATAATTTCAATATTGGGGACTTCTAAAAATTTCAATATCAAGGCTTGCGACTGAAACAAAAGCGGAGTTTACTAACGTAAATGAGCATTTTGTTGAAGAAGCGTAACGCAGAGATTGGGATTTTTTGAAGTCC
>JAISHW010000045.1 GCA_031262365.1 Lentimicrobiaceae bacterium | reverse complement strand
ATGACAATGCCGTATGCAGACTGATATAAGACGGACGGTAAATCCGATTGGCAAAGTAAAGGGAATAATCAGGCTTGCTCTTATACTCCGAAAAAGCAAAATACCCTTGCCGTAACCGAATAAGATACCCTTTCTTAGTCCAACGAGTAAGGTTATTGCGGTCAAAATCGGGCTGCCATGCATATACCTGATAGATATTGAAGCATGCCAAATCGAATAGTTGATCCTTAAATTCCAGAAAGGTCATTTCTTTATTTTGTTTCTATTGTGCTGCAAATATAGCGCATTTTAGAAACAAAAAAAACACCAGAACAGAGCGTCTCACTTCGTCATAGTTAAAAGCAAGTCGCAGGCTTGTATATTCCGTTTTAATATACCATAAATTACTTACGGGAACTTCTAAAAGTTTCAATATCAAGGCTTGCGACTGAAACAAAAGCGGAGGTTACTTGGCGTAAATGAGCATTTTGGCGAGTGAGCGTAACGCAGTATTTTGGATTTTTAGAGGATCCTTACTTCTTAATATATTACAATTTTTTAACCACAATATGGCAAGATGCTATGCCGAACAACTCGTTTTTCTGCTTTTTACACGCTACGGGTAGCAGTGGGATGGAAAAGTCATTCCGACGAAGGTCGGAATCTATTGTGCAAACAGGGAATACCTTATCCTTTTCTTTACAATGGATGCCGTCATCCGACGGCATGACAAAGGTTGACTTCAAATAAACAGAAGTCAGCTCTCATTTTTTTTTCTGAAAAATTTTAGCGGACAGCAATAAATCAAAATCCAAAAATATTTCTATATTTGCCAAGATTAATAACCAAACTATTTTGCCTATGATAAAATAACCAAATAAGAAAAACTGATCGTGCAACTTAAAGCACAACAACATAAAAAGCGTTAGCTTTATTTCTTGCTTATTGAAACTTCGACAATTTCATAGCTTAACAAGAGTAAAGTGTAAACGCCCGCTTCACGTGGGCTTTACTCGATATTTGTTAAGCAGGGTAGTCGAAGACCTCAATAAGCAGATAAAGGTACTGTCCCACGTTTTTTTATGTCTAAAAATTAACAAAAATAAACCGCTCGGGGGCAGGGTACTATTTTTTAATACATTTTAATTATGAAAAAATTTTTTAGTTTAGTTTTAAGCGTGATACTTCTTTCGTCTTGTGCTTCTATACTAAGCGGAACAAAAGCTAAGGTGCAATTCGATGACCACAAAGTAAAGCGTGTAGATTTGACAGTCGATGGTGAGAAACACCCGAATATGAATTTGCCAGCTACTGTGAAAGTTCGTCGAGGTTTTAAAGACTCAAAAGTAATCGCAGAAGCCGAAGGCTATGATCCGTCAACAATAGACATTCACAAAAATTTTAACGCTACTACTTTGGTAAATATTTTGATAGGTGGCATTTTTGGTATTGCCATAGATGCAGCAACTGGAGCCATGATGAAACCATCATCAAAATTTTATAATTTGGGTATGTGTCCTACTACATCCGGAAATTATGTGAAAGACCCTACTATTGTTGCGGACGAAGCAACGAATCGTGTTAGTCGCGACAACCCCGGAGCAACGGCTCTCGAGCGCACGATTATTCGTTGGTATTTTGATTCGGCACCACGCGGTGCACGAATCTTTTGGCGTGTGATTTCGAGCGTACCCGATCAAGTGAAAAACACGAACGAATTGTACTTGACCACCACGCCTTATGAAGAGACCCGTTCGTTCAATATTTCGGGCTTGACCTACGAAAACTCCCGCGATGTAACCATCGAAATCAAATTGTCGATGCCCGGTTACCACGATCAGGTAAAACGCTACAATGTTCGCCAAGCAATCGACCAGCAGGAGATTAGCGGTTTCTTCGATATGGTACAAAAAAAAGAGGAGTAATCGCTACGATATTATTCCAAGTATAGTTTTTAAGTTTGTACAAAAGGCAGAGCGTTTTCTGCCTTTTTTGTTTTTCAAAGTCATGCCGGTGAAGACCGGCATCTATTGTAAAGAAAAGGGTATTGCTTATTTGTACAATGGATTCCGACCTTCGTCGGAATGACTTTTCCGTCATTGCGAGGGTCGCAGACTTGAAGCAATCCAGCATGCGTACTGTGTTTGTCTGGATTGCTTCCCGCTTCGCACGGCTAGCTGTCGCAATGACGTTGACACACTGTAAAGGAAAGGCAAGAATTAAGGTATTGCTGATTCATACAATGGATTTCGACCTTCGTCGGAATGACTGCAAGAGAAAGATCTGCTACTTGTAACTTGCTCCTATTAAACAATCCCTGCGAAGCCCATAAAAGCCATTGCTAAAATGCCCGCCGTTACCAAAGCTATTGGAATGCCGCGCATGCCTTTGGGTACTTCCATCAGGTCGAGTTGTTCGCGAAGTCCGGCAAATGTAACCAATGCTAATGTAAAGCCAAGTGCATTCGACATGGCGAATATAACGCCTTCGAGCAAACTTTGGTCTTTTTGTATGACCAGAATCGCTACGCCCAATACAGCACAATTGGTTGTAATCAAAGGCAAAAACACGCCCAAAGAAGCGTAAAGTGCCGGACTGACTTTTTTCAATACAATTTCAACCATTTGCACTAAAGCCGCAATAACTAAGATAAATGCTATTGTTTGCAAATAGCCGATATTCAAAGGCATCAGTATGTAATGTTGTACTAACCACGTCATGATGGTAGCCAAGGTCATAACGAACAACACGGCAGCACCCATACCCAAAGAAGTGGCTATTTTGTTCGAAACACCCAAAAACGGACAAATACCTAAAAACTGTGTTAAAACAATATTATTGACCAATATAGCCGATATGATAATGAGAATGTATTCCATAACTTATTCGTTTTTAGTTTATTTAGTCTTTTTGTTTAATTTCTTCATCAAGGCGATCAGGTATGCGAGTACGAAAAAAGCTCCCGGAGCAAGTACAAATAGCAGCATCATATCTGTTTGGATAATCTTGATGTTAAAGATAGCACCGCTTCCCAGAAATTCGCGCACACTTCCCAACAAAGTCAATGCAAACGCAAACCCCAATCCCATGCTCAAGCCATCGATGATAGAAGGAAGCACCGTGTTTTTCGAAGCAAAAGCTTCGGCACGCCCTAAAACAATACAGTTGACCACTATCAGCGGGATAAACAAACCCAGTTGTTCGTACAAAGCCGGCACAAAACCTTGCATAACCAATTCGACAACAGTTACAAAGGAAGCAATAATGACAACAAAAGCCGGAATACGCACTTTGTCGGGAATTGCATTTTTGACCAACGAAATGCTCAGATTCGACATGACCAGTACAAAAGCGGTTGCCAATCCCATTCCCAATCCGTTGATAGCACTTGTTGTAACACCCAAAGTCGGGCACATTCCCAATAAAAGGCTGAATACGGGGTTTTCGCGAATAAATCCTTTTGTGAAATTCTGAAGTGCAGTCATGTTAGATTCCTCCTTTATTTTGTTCAAACGTTTCAATGGCGCGATTTACAGCATCGATAAAAGCGTTCGAACTGATTGTTGCCGCGGTGATAGCATCAATTTCGCCGCCATTCTTTTTCAGTGCAACTTTTCCTTTTTTTCCGTTGAACTGCTCGCTCCAATCAGATTTCGATTTTTCCATTTTATCGCCAAGTCCGGGTGTTTCTTTATGCTCTAACACTGAAATATTGTTGATTGTACCGTCGGGCGACAAGCCAATCATAAGCTTTATCGTGCCGCCAAAACCGTTATTTGTAAAAGTTTCTATTGCTACGCCAACAAATTGATCGCCTTTGTAAGCCACGTTAAACACTAAATCTTGGTTTTCGTCGTAAGCCGATTTTATGTTTTTCGATTCGATACGATCAAAATCGTCCAACACTGCTTTGATAGCCTTTTCTTGTTTTTGCTTTTTTGCCTTTTCAATCGGATCTTCGGTAAGGATAAACACGGCACCTAGTGTAATTCCGGCAGTCAATGTTACGATAAGCAACGTGCTTACCATATTAAAAAATGATGATTCTTTTTTTGCAGCCATGATTGTATTATTTTTTTACAACGCCAAAACGTTTTGGTTTGAATGCTTTGTTGATCAGCGGAACAAAAGCATTCATAATCAGAATAGCAAACGAAATTCCTTCGGGATAAGCACCCCACATACGAATGATTATCGTGATGAGACCTATTCCAACGGCAAACACAATTTTTCCCGACATACTCATCGGCGAGGTAACCATATCGGTAGCCATGAAAACAGCCCCCAACACCAAACCTCCCGAAATAAGATGAAACTCCGGTGTCATATAATATGCCGGATCGATCCAATGAAAAATTCCGGCAAACACATAAACCGTTACAAAAATCGTAACAGGAATTTGCCAATCGATTACTTTTCTGATAACCATAAAGATACCGCCTAACAAAAGTGCCATTGCCGAAATTTCGCCCAATGCTCCTGAAGTGTTTCCAATTAAAGCTTCAAAAACAGACGGAACGGATCCTGAAGCAAGAATTTGATCGATTGTCAAGCCTGAATCCAAACCTTCTTTTACGACGGCGAGCGGCGTAGGACCGGTAAGTGCGTCAATCAATTCTGATTTGAAAATAGGAACCGGTTTGGGCCACGAAGTCATTTCGACAGGAAACGAGATGAGCATGAAAACACGCCCAACTAAAGCCGGATTGAATGGATTTTTACCCAAACCGCCAAACGACATTTTTGCTACGGCAATCGTTACAAAGGCTCCTGCTATAACCATCAAAGTCGGTACTGTAGATGAAATATTGAACGCCAGCAGCATCCCAGAAACGACAGCCGAGCCATCGTTTACCGTCAACGGTCCTTTGATGATAAATTTCTGAATCAGCCATTCGAATAATACGCAAGCTATTACCGAAACAGCCAAAACACGTAACACTTGAAAACCAAAAAAATAGATCGAAACCAAAAGTGCCGGAATCATGGCTATCACAACAGTGTACATGATCTTTTTTACACTTTCACTTCCATTGATATGAGGTGATCCTGATATAACAAGTTGATTCATTGTATATTGAATTTCTTATTTAATTGCGTGAACGAATGATTTGACTTACTTTGAATTTCCCAGTCCGGATATAGTCTAACAATGGGATTTTTGCAGGACAAGTGTATACACATGATCCACATTCCATGCAATCGAGAATGTTTTCCGTTTCTGCCATATCGTATTTTTCTAATTTTGAGACTTTTGAAAGCAGATAGGGTTCTAATCCCATCGGACAAACGACTGTACATTTTGCACAACGAATACAGTTTTGTTCGGTTTTTCGATGGCTTTCCGTTTCTTTCATTACCAAAACGCCCGACGAACCTTTCACGATAGGTATTTCGGGGCTTGCAATGGCTTTGCCCATCATGGGACCGCCACTGATAATTTTTGCCGAATCGTGTGGCAAGCCGCCTACAGCTTCGATTAATGTTTGTGTCGGAACGCCAAAACGTACTTTAAAATTCGATGGTTCTGCAATTGATTTTCCGGTTACGGTTACAATACGGTCGATCAATGGTTTGTTTTTCTGAACAGCTTCGTAAACGGCAAAAGCCGACCCGACATTAATAACGACACAGCCCACTTCGAGCGGCAATTTCCCCGATGGAACTTCTTTATTGACAACGGCTTTTATCAGTTGTTTTTCGCCTCCCTGCGGATATTTCACTTTGAGTGGTTGCACTTCTATTTCGGGATATTTTTTCGCTATCGTATCAAAATATTCAATGACTTCTGGCTTGTTGCGTTCGATTCCGATGACAGCTCTTTGTGTATCAACGGCTTTCATGAGAATCTTGATTCCTACAAAAATTTCTTCGCCTTTGCTGAGCATCAGGGCTTCGTCGCAAGTCAGATAAGGCTCACACTCAACGGCATTGATAAGTAAGGCTTCTACTTTCTTTTCTTCGGGAATAATGAGTTTTACGTGGGTCGGAAAAGTTGCGCCTCCAAGTCCAACGATGCCAGATGATTTGATTCGATCAATAATGGCTTTTCGATTGAGTTTTATTTCTGTTTCGAGTGTTTCGCTCCGATCGATCGTTTCTTCCCACACATCGCCATCGACTTGTATAAATATAGCCGGACGACGATAACCTGACGCATCTAAAACATCATCGATTTTCGTTACAAAACCCGAATAAGGCGAATGGATGTTGGAAGAAATAAAAGCTTCGCCTTGACCAATCAGCTGTCCTACTTTGACAATATCGCCTTTTTTGACGATCGGTTTTGCCGGTGCGCCTAAATTTTGACCAAGTGGAATAATTGCTTGAAGTGGCAACGGAATTTCACGTATGGATTTTCTACTCGAAAATTTGTTTTCTTCCGGATGTACACCGCCTCTCGAAAAAGTTTTTACCGCGTTCATCTTTATGCTTTAACTGACTTATTATTCATGAATCTATTTTAACAGTTATTTTCTACTGTTGTTACTTTTGGCTTCCGTGGCGCAAAGTTGATTTCGAGAATTGATGCTTTCGGGCATACTTCGACACATTTGCGGCATAGTTTGCATTTTTCGCCATCGATATAAGCCAAGTTGTTTTTCATCTCGATTGCGCCATGCGGACATTCTTTGAAACATTTCTGACAGCCAATACAGCTTACCGAGCAGTTTTTAGCTGCAACAGCACCTTTTTCGGTATTTACACACGATACATAAATACGTTTTCCTTTCGGACCTTTCGGGCGTAACTCGATGATGGCTCGCGGACAGGCTTTTACACAAGCACCACAGGCAACGCAAGCATCTGTTACTTCGGGCAATCCTGTTTCGGTATTGATTGTTATTGCATCGAAAGCGCAACTTACAACACAATCGCCCAATCCCAAACAGCCATTCGGGCATGCGCCTTCACCAGCAAAAAGGTTGTTGGCAAAAAGACATTTCGAAATGCCTTCGTAATGCGATTTGGCAGGTACGTTTGTGTGCGAGCCGTTGCAACGCACCACCGCGATCATCGGCTTTTGATCTTCCACCGTAAACGATAGTATTTCAGCGACTTGTTTCATCAAATCGTTGCCGCCTACCGGACAGAAAAATCCGCTAATACTTTTGTGTTCATTAGCCGATTTCACACATGCTTCGGCAAAGTTGTTGCAACCCGCATAACCACAGCCACCACAGTTTGCCTGCGGTAAAGTTTCGTTTATTTCGTTTACCAGCGGGTCTTCGTACACTTTAAATTTTTGTGCTACAAAATACAGGATCACAGAGGATACAAGACCTAAACCTCCTAAGGTGAGAATGGAATAGATTAAGATTAATACATCATTATCATTCACGTTTCTTGTGTATTAAATTAAAATTAAGTACCTCGTTACAGAACAACCGATTTTCACGCTTGATTCCGTAAGACTAATACGGAAAGACTCATACAAAGGTAGTAAAAAAGGCAGTAAAAAAAGAAAAGAAATTCGCGCTTATTTTTCAACAGCACCTATTCGTTACAAACTTACTCTTTCAAGTAAAATTGGAATTTTTCGGATATCTTTCCTCGAAACTTACTCAATATAAAGTAATAGGGCAACAACAAAGCTAATGAAACAATGGCTGCTATTCCTTCTTTTACACCAAAAAAAATAAGTGTAACAAGAGCCGAAACGACGAGTAACAAAGGAAATATATAAGCCAAAAAAACAGCTAACCAACCTTGCGATTGCGTAATGACGATCGCTACTTTTTGTCCGACAACATATTTTTTTTGCAAATCGAGTTTCACATCAACAAATTTATCGACCATTTCCGACATCATACAGTTTTTGCTCATCTGGCACGAAGCACAAGCAGCTCGCGATTCAATTTTTACACAGGCTTCGCCGTCTTGTATTTTGACAATTTCTCCGGAATGTGAAATAGATTTCATACGTACATAATTTTTTTTTAAAAGGTCGTATGGAACTCGCATGATCAATGTTCATTTCCTTCGGCGTTTTAAGGAACATGCTCGTTTCATAGGCACTTTTCTTTTTCAGACACGAAAATAAAGAAATAAAAGCATTTGTATTGCAAGGACTTTAAAAGTGTTTTTTTGCTCATATCCCTTTCAAATGGTGTAAAGATTGGAATTTAGAGGTTTAAGTTATTTTCGTTTTCACATTTTCGTATGAAGACTAAAGACGCGAGTTTGTAAGACTTTACACAAGAAAATATCAAATATATTTATCTGATAATCATATTAATACAATTTATCCATGCCGTACTAAAGTATTTATTAAACAAGCACGCTACCATGTTTTTCAATTGCCTAAATTTGTCGCATTGGTTCGTGAAGTTATGACTGAATATTTTTACACATTAATACATCAACCTTATTTTGTACTTTTTGCTATCATCGCAACAGGCTTGTTGTTGGGCAATATTTCGTACAAAGGTTTTTCGTTTGATGTCAGTGCTGTGATTTTTGTAGCAATGTTGTTCGGGCATTTTGGTTTTTCTGTTCCGCACACATTTCAATCGGTTGGCTTAGTATTGTTTATTTTCACTATCGGTATTCAATCCGGACCCGGTTTTTTCGAAGTTTTTCTAAAATACAGCAGGCAACTTATCACACTAAGTGTTATTCTTATTGCTTTGGCTGTCGGCATTACCTTGGGTTGCGCTTATCTTTTCGAACTACCACCCGACATGATGGTTGGTGTTTTTAACGGAGCACTTACTTCAACGCCGGGACTTGCTGCAGCTATTGATGCAACAGGTTCGCCTTTGGCTACAATCGGTTTTGGCGTTACTTATCCTGCCGGTGTCATTTGTGTTATTTTGTTTGTAACTATTTTTCCGAAGCTGCTAAAAGTAGACCTTAAAAAGGAAGAAAAAAAATATGTCGATCAACAACGTACCGAGCATCCCGAATTGTATTCGAAAACAATTAAAATTACCAATGAATCCATTTCGGGAAAAAATTTACGCGAATTAAATATTCCGAGTACGGTAGGAGTTGTCGTATCGCGTATAAAAAAAGAGCATGATGCCTTTATACCAAACGCGCAAACAGTATTAAATAGCGGTGATGCGATCCATGTAGTAGGATCGGTCGAAGCGATTGAAAAATCCGAAAAACTATTCGGACATGCAATCGAGGAAGAGTTACGATTCGACGAGCGTTACATTGTCGGTTGGTTTCTTGTTACAGATAAAAAAATTGTAAGCAAAAGTCTTGTCGACCTGCAACTAAACAACTATTTAGCAACTGTAACGCGTATTCGCCGAAGTGGCATCGACCTCACTCCGACACCGTATACAAAATTACGTTTTGGCGACCGCTTGTTGATTTCGCATCCCAAAAGCGAAAACGATGCCCTGATCGAATTGCTCGGAAACGAAGAAAAACGACTTTCCGAAACCAATTTCTTTCCGATTGCATTAGGTATTCTAATCGGCATTCTAATCGGCTCGATAAAAATTCCACTTGGTTCTTTCGATTTCAGTCTGGGCTTGACCGGAGGTGTATTGATCACAGCCATGATTCTAAGTGCCATCGGAAAAACAGGACCTATTTTATGGTCGATTTCGAGCGGTGGCAACCAACTTATCCGACGATTCGGATTGTTACTTTTTATGACTTCGGTAGGTGCCGATGCAGGAAAAGAGATGGTTAATATTATTCAGACACAAGGATTTATGCTTATCGGTGTCGGTATTCTGATTACGGTAATTCCGATGGTTGTTGTTACATTGATTGCACATTACGGTTTTAAGCTAAACATGCTCAGTCTTTTAGGTGCTGTGACAGGTGCTATGACAAGTACGCCGGGATTAGGTGCTATTGATTCGAAAACAGAAAGCGATGCTCCATCTATCGCTTACGCAGCCGTATATCCGGCTGCTTTAATTCTGACAATTCTTGCTTCACAATTGTTGGCTTTGTTGTGTTAGAAATTGCATCTTCGAAAAACAAAAAAGCAGTATAATCTTTCAAATTATACTGCTTTTTTATTTTATAAACCGTTTCTGTTTAGAACCGGAATCGTGTTGTTATAACAAAACTATTCGAAATAATATCTTGGTTTGTTAAGTTTGTAGCATAGTTTCCATTATTATATAAATAATAATCTTGTTTTTTCGAACCATAGATATAAGCAAAGTCGATGTTGTAATTACGAGCGGTATAACCCAAACCAAACGAAAATTGTTGTGTCCGCAACAACGATTTATCTATTCCAAGCGGGCTGCCATAAAACGCATAACCACCTCTAATACTCCAGTCAGCAATACGCCACTCTGTTCCTACACGAATGTTGGATGTCGATGAAAAAGTATTTTTAATATTTCTATTTTCAGACCAAAAAGTATAATCTTCTGAACGTAAACGCATTGTTTCATAATTGACATACTCGTAATCGGCACTTATAATTCCAGAATTTCCGATAATAAAAGCCAAACTTCCGATAGCACGCATCGGTGTCGTAACCGTGTAATCAAAGTCTCCCTCCTCATCAGATTCTTTATTATACCTCTTTCCATATACATACGATTCGACCGCTGTTTGATATGTTTCTTCTAACCAAAAATAAGTTGGCGTGTGAAACGATGCTCCTATGCGTATAAAATCAAGCGGCTGTACAATTGCACCAAGTTTCAAATTAACACCCCAGCCTCTTGTGTCGATTTGTTCCATCATGCTCCATTGATCAAAATCTTGATGTTGATTGTATTCATCGTATTCTGAATAAGTCGATTCGTAAAAACTACGTACAAAAGGCAATCCTAAAGTAGCACCAAAAAAGAATTTATCGTCTACATTGACACTTCCGGCAAAAAGCCATTCATTTGTCGATCCCCATGTTGTACAAAATTCTTCTTGCAAAATTCCTCCCATAGGAACCGGACTAATATATTGCCCTTCTTCATTTACATCAATCACAAAGGTTTCCCACAACGGATAAATATCAAACGGATAATTATACCAAAAATCATCAGAATTTGGATGATTTGCCAACTCATCAAGATACACATCTACTTTCGAATGTTTAGGGTTCATACCTTGAATAAGCCATCTGTTGTTAAAGTCGTTTGTGCGATTCATTCCCATCGCAAACTGTGCATAGCGTATCGATGAGTTTTTTATCGGAATAGTGCCTACATAACCGAGGTTCGACAAAGCAAAATTTGTACGCGAATCATCAGCATACATGTCGTTATACGTTGATTCTGTTCGTTTGCTGTAAAGCGTAGGCGAAAACATATATTCCGATGAACGGTAAAGTCCCATTCCTGCCGGATTGATGCTAAGTGCCGAAAAATCGGCACCAACAGCTCCAAAAGCACTTCCCATCGCCATACTGCGAGCGGTTCCTTGATAATAAGCTTCCGAATATTTTAACGCATCAAAAGCATTTTGTGCCATCAGAACAATTCCAAAACAAAGTGCAATGCTTGTTAAAACTATTTTTTTCATCTCTCTTTAAATTATAATTATAAATTATTTTTTGTTGATACTTTTCGAATTTTGATTAGCGACGACCGCCTGACGATCCACGACTGCCTCCTCCTGACGAAGAACGTCCCGACGAACTACTACTACTACTACTTCTACCCGATGAAGATGGACTAACACTACCCGAACCACTCGATCTCGAAGGGCTTGAATAAGATGAAGAACTTCTATTATTGCTGTTTGATGAAGAAGATGGCGAAGATACTGTTCTCGTTGTGTTACTGTTATTATTCGAAGAAGATCTATTTACAGTCGATGTTCTTCCGTTCGAAGAACTTGAATTGCTTTGTGTTCTTACATACTCCGAAGTCGAACGCGGTTGTTGATTACTTGGCGATGTGTATGTTTTCGTGCCATTAGAGTTTCCTTGTTTCTCTCTTATGCTCGAAACTGTTCCTTCAGGACGTGATGCTCTATTTTGGTATTCATTAATACGTGTACTGGCTTTATTGGCAGAAGGACGTGTATTTGTTCCACTATTTCCTGTGTTTGTTGTACCTGCTGGACGTGTTGTCGTGCCACTTCCGCTTGTGTTTACCGTTCCTGAAGGACGTGTATTCGTTCCTGAACCACTGGTTGTACCTGTCGGACGAACTGTTGTACCACTATTGCCAGTGTTTGTTGTGCCTGTCGGACGAGTATTAGTTCCCGAACTACCGGTTGTTCCTGTCGGACGTGTATTTGTTCCTGAACCACTGGTTGTACCTGTCGGACGAACCGTCGTTCCACTATTTCCTGTGTTTATAGTGCCTGTCGGACGTGTTGTTGTACCACTTCCGCTTGTGTTTATCGTTCCTGAAGGACGGGTATTTGTCGAACCTGACGGGCGCGTGCTTGAACTTCCTGTTGATAACGATCCTGAATTTGATCGTGAAGAACCGGTCGATAAACTTCCGCCTGAGCGCGATCCGGTTGTTAGGTTGTTTCCATAAAAATAACCGCCATTATTGCTTCTGTTATTACTCGTATATATAACACCTCTTCCCGACGATCCTCTATGCCCATAGTAATAGTGTCCGTGAGGTCTTCTATTGCTCCAATAGCCATCCCAATAACCATCCCAGTAGCTATTATGATAGCCCCATGAACTTCCCCAATAACCACCATGCCAGCCGTAGTTCCAACTCGACCAGCCCCAGTACGGATCGTAATAAGGACGGTTATAATAGTAAGGCCATCCGTAATTATACGAGAACGACCATCCCCAAGGATAACCAACATTTATATAAACATTTGGATTATTTCCGTATGTATAATAATCGTCGTAATAACTAAAATTTGACGATGAAGAAGACGATGAATTTGATCCAAATCTTTTTATACGCGATGCGTAATCAGCATCATAATACGTTTCGGTAGTTGTGTATGTAGTTCCATCTGTATCCGTTACTGTTTCGGTTGTTTGGTATACAGGTGTTGCACTCGATCCGTTATTGTAATACGTTTGATAATCATATTCCGAATTATTGCTTATTGCGGTAGATGAGTGTGTTCCATTACTCGAAATCTCCAACCTTCCTGAGGAAGCTGTTGATGAGTTTTTGCCTGATCGCGAGTAATAAGCATCGTCATAAGCTACGTTGCTTGTTGTACAAGAAGCGACTGCGATCAAAAGCATTGCCGTGATGAAGATTCTTGTTTTCATTTTTCTAAGTATTTAGATTTATATCCTTAAACCCCCGAAAGGATTTTTATTAATTTTGCGTTTTATACGTAGCATACGTTGCTGCAAATATTATACCAAACATACTATGGCAAAAGATTTAACAACGCGCAAAGATAACTATTCTCAGTGGTACAACGAACTTGTTACGAAAGCCGATTTAGCAGAAAATTCAGCTGTAAGAGGCTGTATGGTAATCAAACCTTATGGTTATGCTATTTGGGAAAGCATGCAAAATGCTTTAGATAAGATGTTTAAAGAAACAGGACATGTGAACGCTTATTTTCCGCTTTTTATTCCAAAAAGTTTTTTCAGTCGTGAAGCAAGTCATGTCGAAGGTTTTGCAAAAGAATGTGCTGTTGTAACGCATTACCGGTTAAAAAACGATCCGGAAGGAAAAGGCATCGTTGTAGACGAAAATGCGAAGCTCGAAGAAGAACTGATTGTTAGACCAACTTCAGAAACAATTATTTGGGATACGTATCGCAACTGGATTCAAAGTTACCGCGACTTACCATTGCTGATCAATCAATGGGCAAATGTTGTCCGTTGGGAAATGCGGACGCGTTTGTTTCTTCGCACGGCTGAATTTTTGTGGCAAGAAGGTCATACAGCACATGCAACGCAGCAAGAAGCACTTGCCGAAGCCGAACAAATGTTGCGTGTGTATGCCGATTTTGTCGAAAATTGGATGGCAGTTCCTGTTTTTCGTGGAATAAAATCGCCAAATGAACGTTTTGCCGGAGCTGTCGAAACATTCTGTATTGAAGCTTTGATGCAAGATGGAAAAGCACTGCAAGCCGGAACATCGCATTTTCTCGGACAAAACTTTGCAAAAGCATTCGATGTCAAATTTTTGAACAAAGAAAACAAACTCGAATATGTTTGGGCTACTTCGTGGGGCGTTTCTACACGTTTGATGGGAGCTTTAATCATGTCGCATTCCGACGATGAAGGACTTGTTTTACCTCCGAAATTAGCACCGATTCAAGTTGTTATCGTTCCTATTTACAAAAATCAGGAACAATTCGATGCGGTGTCGGAAAAAGCGTTGGAAATCAAAAAACAATTACAAATAAAAGGTATTCGTGTAAAATACGACGATCGCGACACGCAGAAACCGGGATTCAAATTCAACGAATGGGAATTTAAAGGCGTTCCGGTTCGCATTGCTATCGGACCTCGCGATGTCGAAAATGACACCGTCGAAGTGGCACGTCGCGACACACTCGAAAAAGATGTGTTGCATATAAACGATTTAAGCGTTAAAATCGATAATTTGCTCGAAAAAATCCAATCGAATTTATTTCAAAAAGCACTCGATTTTCGCAATGAAAACACATACAAAGTCGATTCGTGGGACGAATTTCAAAAACAAATCGAAAAAGGTGGCTTCGTGATGGCACACTGGGACGGCACTTCTGAAACCGAACAAAAAATCAAGGAAGAAACAAAAGCCACTATTCGCTTCATTCCTATCGAAGGCGAAAAAGAACACGGAAGATGTGTTTACTCCGGAAAACCATCTGAAAAATATGTGTATTTCGCTCGATCTTATTAGCCTGAGTTTTAGTAAAACCATATCAAATACATGCCATTGTGCATGTTATATTGATAGAAATCAGGAGCATACAAGACCCACGTATCCCATTCGTGATGCAACCTGACGTAATTGTTGTGTAAGGAATTTGTGTTTATTACAGTGGATGCCGTTCTACAACGGCATGACAAGGACGAAAAAGTCATTCCGACGAAGGTCGGAATCCATTGTACGAATGGAACACGTTACACACTTTTTGGGATACTACCGCTCAAACAAAAAATCCGAGTACTTATGTCGTACTCGGATTTTTTAGTATATAAAAAACGTTTTAAATCATTTGATTCTGACTGCTTTATTGCAAATTTCAAGAATCAACTTCAAACAAGTTTTTTGTAAAAAGGAAGTTTTACGATAATTGCCGGAACTAGTTTTTCGCGAATTTTAATAAAAATTTCCGTGCCTAATTTCATGTGCGATTTTGCTACATAGCCCATTCCGATACCTTTTTTCAACATCGGCGACATCGTTCCTGAAGTTACTTCGCCAATTACGTTGCCATTTATATCGCAAATTTCGTAATGTTGACGCGCGATACCTTTTCCGGTCATTTCAAAAGCACTCAGTTGGCGTGTAATCCCTTCAGTTTTTTGTTTTTCTAAATATTCGCGATCGATAAAATCGTTGCCATCGACAAATTTTGTAATCCAACCCAAACTGGCTTCGATGGGCGAAGTGGAGTCGTCGATATCGTTTCCGTAAAGACAAAATCCCATTTCGAGGCGCAAGGTGTCGCGGGCAGCCAATCCAATCGGTTTAATTCCGTATTTTTCGCCGGCTGCTAAAACAGCTTTGTAGATTTTTTCGGCATCTTCGTTTTTGAAATAAATTTCACAACCACCGGCTCCGGTATAACCTGTCGTTGAGAGCAATACGTCTTTTACACCGGCAAATTCAACCATTTTAAAGGTATAATATTCCATATCAACGATGGGCGTATCCGTCAGTTGTTGCATGGCTTCAAGTGCTTTCGGACCTTGAACAGCCAATTGCGAAGTGGCATCAGATGCATTTGTGAGTTTTGCACCATTTGTGTTTTTCGTAACCCAATCCCAATCTTTATCGATATTTGCCGCATTTACAACCAACAAATATTTTTCTTTATGAAACCGGTAAACCAACAAATCGTCGACAATACCGCCTTTCCCATTCGGGAAACAGGTGTATTGAATTTTTCCATCGTTTAGAGCTGCAACATTGTTGGTTGTCAGTTTCTGTACCAAATCAAATGCTTTTGGACCTTCGACCCAAAATTCGCCCATGTGCGACACATCAAAAACGCCTACACCGCGACGCACAGTTTCGTGCTCCACGTTTACGCCTTCGAACTGAACCGGCATGTCAAAGCCCGCAAAAGACACCATTTTTCCACCCATTTCGTAATGTAAATGGTTCAAAGCTGTTTTTTTCATTGTATTTAATTATCTGATTTTTAATTATTTATATAACAAAATTTGATTCTCAAAAGAATCTCAACAAAGGTAAACAAAAATTTGAAGCCCGATTCGACGAATCCAATCTGTCTTGTCCTAAAATAGGTTTACATCAAAAAGAGTAAACTTATTTTAGGACAAGACAGATTATCAGGGCTTTGAAAACTAGCTCCAATATTCAAATATTCAATTTCGCTTGCTATTGAAAATAATTTTGAAAAATAAAACTCTTCTCTCAATGCTATAGAAAACCCAAAACTAATTTTATCTTGTTTGATTTTTTTAGATGAAGATGAAACCCATGAAATATTCGGAGAAATATAAACTGATGTTTTAAAATTCTGCGAAAATCCTTGCAGAGCAAGGTATAATAACGGTATAACTAACAATAATTTTTTCATAGCATTATTCTATCTTTGTCATTTTCTTTGTTTCAAAATAATTGTCGGCTTCAATTGAGTACAAGTAAGTTCCACTTGGAAGATTTATACCATCCAGTTTAATCTTGTAACGCAAGTCTGTTAAAGTTTACTTCAAAAATTTCCGTAAAGTAACAAAAAAATTTTCAGACTTCAAATCTTTTCGATATCAAGCAATCTCATTTCTATAAAAAGTTAGGTAAACATCTTAAATTAAATGTATTTTTGCACTAAAGAAATTACTTCTGTTAGGTAATTGACTTCACAGCATAGCATTAATACCTATTTTTATAGTTTTCAGCATGATGAATTTTAAAAAACTGAATGATTTAACGGGTTGGATTGTTTTTGCAATCGCGACTTTGGTTTATTTTTTGACTTTAGAACCCACAGCAAGCTGGTGGGATTGTGGCGAATATATTGCTACGGCATATAAACTTCAAGTCGGACACCCTCCGGGCGCACCTCTTTTTCAGATGATTGGACGATTCTTTAGTCTGTTTGCGTTTGGCGATGTGATGCGTGTGGCTTTGATGATTAATGTGATGTCGGCTTTGTCGAGTAGTTTTACGATTTTGTTCTTGTTTTGGACTATTACCTTGCTGGCGCGTAAGATAATGATGCGAGGCGACGACGAAAACAATCGTGCCAATCAAATTGCTGTTTTAGGTGCAGGTGTTGTAGGTGCGTTGGCTTACACATTTACAGAATCGTTTTGGTTTTCAGCTGGCGAAGGCGAAGTGTATGCGATGTCGTCGTTTTTTACGGCATTGGTTTTTTGGGCAATTTTGAAGTGGGAGCGCGTTGCCGAAGAGCCGCATAGCAACCGATGGTTGTTGTTTATAGCGTATTTGATAGGTCTTTCGATTGGTGTACACATGCTGAATCTATTGGCAATTCCGGCAGTTGTATATGTGTACTATTTCAAAAAATACAAACCGAATTTCAAAGGATTCTTTTTCGCAGGCATGATTTCGGTTGCGATACTTGGTTTTATCATGAGTTTCATCATTCCGTGGATTATACGTTTGGCGGGCGATTTCGAATTGTTGTTTGTCAACTCGTTCGGAGCTCCGTTTAACGTAGGAACGATTGTTTATTTTGCCTTGTTGATTGCGGCAATCATATTCGGAATTTACTTTACGCATAAAAAAGGAAAAGTAGTTTTAAATACAGTTATTCTGGCGTTTATGTTTATTTTGATTGGTTATTCGTCGTTTTTTATGTTGGTTATTCGTGCCAACGCCAACACGCCGATTAACGAAAACACGCCGAGCGATGCCATTTCATTGTTGTCGTATATGAACCGCGACCAATACGGAAGCTGGCCCTTGTTTTATGGCACGTATTACAATGCGCCGCGCACAGCCGAAGGAGAAGACGGAACGCCGGTCTATGTGAAAGACAAAGAAAAAGGAAAGTATGTGATAACCGACAGTCGCAAAGGAGCGTTGCCGACTTACGACAAACGTTTCGAAACGTTGTTTCCGCGTATGTGGGCAAATTCGCCACTTTCGGAAGCCCGAAAAAAAATGTATGACAGTTATGTCGGTAATAAAGGAATTCCGGTACGTGTTGATGATGGCTACGGCAATTCGTCGCTTGTTTACAAACCAACATTTGGTCAAAACTTACGCTTTTTCTTCGATTATCAGTTGAATCAGATGTATTTCCGCTATTTTATGTGGAATTTTGTAGGACGGCAAAACGACATTGAAAGTCAAGGCGAAATAGAAAACGGAAACTGGATTAGCGGTATCAATGCGCTTGATTCGGCGCGATTGGGCGATCAGAAAGATTTGCCGCGCCTGTTGCAAAACCCGGCGCGTACGGCATTTTATTTCTTGCCACTTCTGTTAGGTATTTTAGGGATTGTTTTTTTGCTGAACAAAGATTTGAAAGACAGCTGGATTGTCTTTTTGTTATTTTTCATGACAGGAATAGCCATCATTGTTTATCTGAACCAACAACCTTACCAGCCCCGCGAACGCGATTACGCTTATGCCGGTTCGTTTTACGCATTTGCGATATGGATCGGGTTTGGCGTATTGTATCTGTTCGAATGGTTATCGAAAGTGCTGAAAAACAAGAAAGTTACCGCTGTTTTGGTGTCGGTGGCTTCGTTGATTCTTGTTCCGGGAATCATGGCGGCATCGGGTTGGGAAGGACACAATCGTGCCGGAAAATTTGCTGCACGTGACTTTGCACGAAATTATTTGATCGGATTACAAGAAAATGCTATTATCTTTTCGCATGGCGACAACGACACCTTCCCGCTTTGGTATGTGCAAGAAGTGGAAAATTTTCGAACCGATGTGCGCGTGGCGAATTACATGTTGGCATCGAGCTACTGGTATGTGCATCAGATGGGTAAACAAGTTTATGAATCGGAACGTTTTCCGTTGTCGTTAAATCCGAAACAATACGAAAACGGTGTGAACGAAATCGTGTATGTCAATCCGATTATTGAAGGACCAATCGAGCTGAAAGAAGTAATTGATTTTATCAAAAGCGATCATCCGCAAACAAAATTACGTCTTTCGGAAACCGAATCGGTCAATTTTATTCCGACAACAAAAATCAAACTGACGGTCGATAAAGAAGCTGTGATTCGTGGAGGAACGGTTCCGGAACATTTGCACGATCAAATCGTCGATGTGATTTATTGGGATATAAAAACATCGGGACTCTATAAAAACGATTTGATGTTGCTCGATCTTGTTTCTACAAATAACTGGGAACGTGCTATTTATTTCACGAGTTCAAGTGCATCATCGAAAGTGTTCGACATCGACAAATACAGCCATTTAGAAGGTATTGTGTATAAATTCATGCCAGTGCCGGCTAAACATCACATGAGGAGTTCGGGCGGTATCAGTGTTGATGAAACATACAATATTCTTGTTAATCAGGCAAAATGGGGAAATCTCAACGATCCGAAAGTTACCATTGATCGCGAAAGCATGCGCAATCATCTGTACGCGAAATTTAATTATATGCGCTTAGCAATGGCTTTGCTCGAAGAAGGAAAAAATGATTCGGCTGTGGCAGTTCTTGATAAATATATCGAATTTTTTCCCGACGAAAAAATTCCTTTCGATGCCAATTATATGAGTACTTGGGCTGATTCATATTATAAGGCAGGATATCCTGAAAAAGGCGATGCAGTAATTGATAAAATCTTTAAAAATCAAATCGAATTAATTACTTATTACAACAATCAGGCAAGCAAATTCTATAAATATTACATGAGCAAACGCACCGAAAGTTTCAACAACATGTTGCGTTTGGTATATTTCACATACGAAAGCGGTGCTAGGGCGAAAGCCGACGAAATTGCCGAAGCTTTGTTCGATTGTTATGCCAATAAATACCGCGAAATTATAGGAAGCACCAAACAAGAATCGCACTATTTAGCCTTGAGCGAAGAGTTGACTACAAATATGGCTCAAATTACGCAGACTGTGCAACTGTCTGACGATGCAATGTATCGAAAACTGGAAGAAAAACTAAGAGAAACAGTGGTTTTTTAAGAGTTTCGGCTACTGAATAAGAAATAAAAATTACATACAATATGACACAGCTTCCTTTTCAAATTACATCAACTCCTTTAAACACTAAGGATCGACCAAGTAGTTATTTAGCTGAAGGCGCAATTATCAACAAACATGTACAGTTCCGTAATACGCCTAAAATTGAGCGCGTGCAGCGATTTTTTCAAAAGTGGAAGCAATTTCCCGAAGTGTGGAATTGGTACTATTTAACGTTGAGAAAGAATGGAAGATACGTTGAAGCCGAAAAATTGTTAGACCAAACGTTGGAACAATTTCCCGATTATGTGTTTGCAAAATCAGAAAAAGCAAAACGGTTAGTAAGTAACGGTGAAATTTATGCGGCAATTGCAATAATGGGAGAGGAACCCGATTTACTCCAAATGTATCCCGATAAGGAAATTTTTCATGAAGGGACAGTGTGCATATATTATTCATTTTTTGTTGAACTCGAAATAGCACGAAAAAATTTTAAAAAAGCAGACGAGTATATTTCGCAAATAGAAAATGACGAACGTATAGAAATTCGCGACCATTTTGTGGAAAGATATAGAATGGAAAATAGAGAAGCTCAATTTTTATATCAGCAAGAATATGAACGTATCCCGGAATATATACAACCCAAAGCTCCGCAAGGATACACATATAAACCGTTTGCACACAAAGAAATAGAAGTGCTTTTCAACGAAATCGGATTACTCGAAAAAGAAGATATTGATGCCATTTTAGCTTTGCCGCGCCACACTGCAATTGACGATTTGCTACAAATAATGTATCGTTCTCTGACAGAAGACGACTATGAAGAACAGCATTACAATGCTTTGATTTACGCTGTTTGGTTTCTCTACGCCATGCAGGCAACCGAAAGTTTGGAATTAGCAAAATATTTATTGCAAATTTCCGAAGAACAGAGTATCTTTTTCTTTGGTGATGTTTTGATTGAAAATACATGGTTTTTGTATTATATGCTTTTGGAAAAAGGCGAAACTTCGTTGCTCGACGTTTTGTATAAACCCAATCTTTCCTCGCATCTCAAAGCATCTTTGAGCGAGGCTATGGCGCAAGTTGCTTTGCATCATCCCGAACGCCGAAGTGAAGTGATTGCGTGGTTCGACAAACTTTTGCAATTTTATATTGATAATATTGAAAATGACGATATTGCTGATAGTACGTTTATTGGTTTGGTGGAAGCCGATTTATTGAACATAAAAGCTATTGAACTTTTGCCAAAACTAAAAACACTGCACGAAATGCAATGTGTTGATGAAATGATGTGTGGCGATTACATAGAAGTAGAGCGCGACATGAAAAGTGTCGGAAACCGATTTAATGTAGAGGTAAAACTCACATTGCCTACTATTTATGAATTGGCAGAAGCCGATAAAAACTTTTTTCAACAGCAAGAACAGGACGATTTTCACTCATTTTGGAAAGTGCCGGAAACTTACAAAAGAGAAGAACCAAAAATAAGGCGCAACGACCCTTGCCCATGTGGAAGCGGAAAGAAATTTAAGAAATGTTGCGGAAAATAGTCTAATTCGATTTTTCTTATCTTAGATAATAAAAAAAACTTGGTAATTATTTAGCTCCAAAAATAGACAAATAAATTTTAATTAGTCTAAATAATTAGTCGCTCCTTATTTAGTCGCTCCTTATTTACTCAAATTCTGTGGAGAATTAATCTGTGTGAGGGAAAAAACAGTCATGTAAAGCAGTCGAAAAATAAAGTCAAAAAGCTCTTCTTTGAGCTTTTCCATCAA
>JAISHW010000038.1 GCA_031262365.1 Lentimicrobiaceae bacterium | reverse complement strand
CCATTATTATTTGACATGGCTCTTCCAGAAGCTATATCAACAATTAAAAACACATCTGTTTCAGACAAAGATGAAATATCTGTTAAATCCCATGTCTGCCCCCATACACTCACACTTCCAAGAGCGAAAATAGTAAGGAATAAGAATTTTTTTAGTGGTGTAATTTTTTTCATAGTTGTAAGTTATTTGTTTCTAAATTTATTAAGCACTCTAAAAAGCAACCAACGCAAAACGGTTTATCAAGGGCGTTCGGTTTTTCTTGTTTGAAGTTACAAATATAAGTAATTGGTTGTAACATCCAACTTTTTTAAAAAAAAGTTGTTACGGCATCGAACATTTTTTTTGGTGCTGTTGTTTAGAAGTTTCAGTTTGCACATACACACACCGGAAGCATGTGCGCAAATGTGTCAAAATAAACAGCTTGCAAAACAAATTAGGAGTATATGTTATGGGATTTTTAAAAGAATTTAAAGATTTTGCCATGCGCGGCAATGTGATCGACATGGCTGTGGGGGTCATTATTGGCGGTGCTTTTGGAAAAATTGTGTCGTCGTTGGTAGCCGATATCATCATGCCGCCTATCGGACTTTTAATTGGAGGAGTCAATTTTACCGATTTATCAGTAACATTGCGCCCGGCAGAAGTCATACAGGGTGTCGAACAAGCGGCTGTAACGCTCAACTACGGAAATTTTTTACAAGCAACATTTGATTTTCTGATTGTTGCTTTTGCTATTTTCATGTTTATCAAAGGCATTAACAAGCTCTCGCAACTCAAGAAAAAAGAGGAAACCGAAGCCCCCGCAGCACCTCCTGCTCCAACAAAAGAAGAAGTATTGCTTACCGAAATTCGCGACTTATTGAAAGATAAAAAATAAACCGTAATAAGTAGTTTTTTCATGCAAAAAGTCCTGTAATCGTTTTGGTTACAGGCTTTTTTTAATGGAGAATGTAGAAATGAAGGAATGGAGAAATGAAGAAATGAAGGAATGAAGGAATGGAGAAATGGAGAGATGTAGAAATGAAGAAAGTGCCGTGTATGTTATTTGTGAGTAGGTTTGCTGAGCGTAGTCGAAGCAACCGAAGCAATCCAGAAACACGAAGTGCCGTGTATGTTATTCCGACGAAGGTCAGAATCCATTGTACGAATAAGCAATACCTTATTCTTGCCTTTCCTTTACAGTGGATGCCGTTCTGCAACGGCATGACAAGGACAAAAAGTTATTCCGACGAAGGTCGGAATCCATTGTGCAAACAAGCAACAACTTATTCTTGCCTTTCCTTTACAGTGGATGCCGGTCTGCAACGGCATGACAAGGACGAAAAGTCATTCCGACGAAGGTCGGAATCCATTGTACAAACAAGCAATACCTTATTCCTTGCCTTTACATAGGAACTGTACAGATTTCAATGTAATACGCTCAACCTTAAATTTCCTCCCAATCCTTCTCGGATAATCCGCATCAGCGTAGAAAGTCGGATGTCGCTTGCGTTGTTCTCAATCCGTGAGATATACGTTTTGGTCGTTCCGCATTTTTCAGCAAGTTGCTCTTGTGTTAAACCTTGTTTTTTACGGAGTTCCTGAATCATTACGCCCAATTTAAAGGCTTCAAATTCTTCTTCGTACTGTTCACGTTTCACAGTTCCTCGTTTTCCATACTGTTCGTCCAAGTGATCGGAAAAGGCGGTCAGTTTACTATTTTTTGTTCTTTTGTTCATTATAATATTGTTTTTTAAGGTGTTCTGCCAATTCAAGTTCCTTTTGTGGCGTTTTCTGCGTTTTCTTTTGGAAGCCGTTAACCAAAATAATCAAATTTCCTTTGTCGAAAAAACTGAAAACCCGATAAATATTCGACCCGACTTCCACTCTGATTTCATAAATTCCGGAGGAATTGATCATATACTTGAAGTATTTTTCAGGAATTCGATCAATGGTTGCGATAAGTTGCAATGTATAGTTGAACTTTTTTTGGACTTCGGGTCTCAGCGTGGCAAAAAAGTCCAAATAATGATTTTCGTAATAAAATATTTCCCTAATAAATTCTTTGTTCATTCGTTTGAATGGTATCAAATCCGGCACAAAGTTAGCTAATTAGGTAACATTATCAAAATATTTTTCAGGATTTTTTTCAGCTGTCGGGACAATCAATTATGTATTGCACCTAACGCATCATTTATTCCTTCGTAAACCACTTCTTCTAAAAAAAGTGCGTGAGCCGGAGCCGAAAAACCTGCAAAACAACGGTCTTTTGCTTCGATGATACTTCGAAAATCGTTCAGACTCAGTTTTCCTTTTCCTACTTCGAGCAGCGTACCAACAATCGAACGTACCATATTACGTAAAAATCGGTTCGCCGAAATACGAAAAATCAACATGCCATTTTCGTCAAACCAGTGTGCCGCGTAGATTTTACACAAATTTGTTCGCGTTTGTGAATGTAACTTCGCGAAACTCGTAAAATCATCATATTCAAAAAGCATATTAGCTGCTTTCTGCATCAACGGAACATTCAAATCACCGTAAATATAATAGGAATCAGCTATTCGGAAAGGATTTTTATATTGCGAAATATAGTAATGATAGGTGCGCTTTTGAGCATCAAAACGTGCATGAAAATCATTTTCAACTTGCCAAATATGGTGGATCACAATGTCAGGAGGTAAAAAGGCGTTCACTTTTTCGGTCAAATGTACCAATTCGTGCTCCGTAAATTGCGTTTCAGAATCGAAATGCGCAAAAAAATTACGCGCATGCACGCCTGTATCGGTACGTCCGCAACCGGTCAAAGAAATCGTTTCTTTGGCTTTCAAACCCAAACATTTTTCGATTTCCGCTTGCACGCTCGGCGCATTTTCTTGTGCTTGCCATCCATGATAAGCCGCGCCGTTGTAAGACAAATGAACAAAATAACGCATTTTAGTTCCTTTTCCGTTGATTAAAATGGCGAATTAGGTTCTTTCGACATGTGATTAAATACCAACTTTTCAGCTATTCCCGGAATGATTTTAGAAGCCAAAACAGTCGTTTTCCCTTGCAATGTGAGCACTAAAGTACGTTTGCGTTTGTCTATCGCTTTCAAAATATGGATAGCAACGGCTGATGCCGACATCATTTTATCTTCATCGCGTGGTGTTTCGCCTTGCTGTGTTCCATCAGCAACAAGTGCCGTATTGCGAATATTTGAAGCCGTAAATCCCGGACAAGCAATCATGACGTGAATGCCTTTTTTTAGGTTTTCGGTGCGCAACGATTCTAAAAAACCATGCATTGCGAATTTCGAAGCCGAATAACCTGTGCGCCCCGGCAAGCCTTTGAAACCGGCAATAGACGAAACACCTACTATCGATCCTTTCGATTGTAAAATATAAGGAAAGGCGTATTTTGTACAATAAACCGTCCCCCAGAAATTCGTATCCATCAATTTTTTCAAAACGCTTAAATCAAGTTCTTCGAAAAGCGCACGCATCGATATTCCGGCGTTGTTAATCAACACATCAATTCGACCAAAAGCCGTTACAGCACTTTCTATCAAGCGTTTACAATCTTCCTCTTGCGTTACGTCCATTTCTACAAATGTAACTTGTCCGCCTTTAGTCCGAATCTGTTCTGCTAAAACTTGTAATTTTTCAACATTTCGAGCGCCCATAACAACCATGGCACCTTGTTTTGCCGCTTCGACAGCCAAAGCCTCCCCGATTCCCGATGATGCACCTGTAATGACGACTACTTTATCTTTCATGATGCTTAAATTTTAGCCACAAAGGTAAAACCAAATCCATTCAAATTTGTCGAAATTAATCTTTAATGGTAGTTTTGCAGCACTTAAAATCGACAATATGTTAACAAACAGGCAAATTTTTCAAGCACATTTAGCCACACCTTCTGTTGTACACGATCCGATCGAAATTGTCCGCGCAAAAGGAATCTATCTCTATGATAACGAAGGAAATGAATACATCGACTTGGTTTCAGGTGTTTCGGTAAGCAATGTCGGACATTTGCATCCACGTGTTGTCGAAGCGGTAAAAAATCAGTTAAACGATTACATGCACTTGATGGTTTATGGAAAATTTGTACAATCGCCTCAAGTACGCCTCGCTGAACTGTTGACTAAACAGCTTCCCGAATCGTTAAATTCGGTGTTTTTTGTCAACTCGGGAAGCGAAGCTATCGAAGGTGCTTTGAAATTAGCGAAACGCTTGACCGGGCGCGCCGAAATGATTGGCTTTAAAAATGCGTATCATGGTGGAACAATGGGTGCTTTGAGTATGCTCGGCAACGAAGAGCTTAAAAATGCATTCAGACCTTTGCTTCCGGCAATACGTTTCTTAGACTTCAACAATACTGAACAACTACTTCAAATAACGGACAAAACTGCTTGTGTATTAATAGAACCGGTACAAGCAGAAGCAGGTATTATTATTCCCGAAAAAAACTATTTAAAGGCATTAAGAGCACGTTGTAACAAAACAGGAACGATTTTGATTTTCGACGAAATCCAAATGGGATTCGGGCGTACAGGAAAACTGTTTGCTTTTCAATGTTTTGATGTCGTCCCTGATATTCTTTGTTTGGCAAAAGCAATGGGTGGCGGCATGCCGATTGGTGCATTTATTTCATCGGCAGAAAAAATGAAATCGCTGACTTTCAATCCGGAACTTGGACATATTACAACTTTTGGCGGACATCCGGTTAGCTGTGCTGCAGCATTGGCTAGCTTACAAGTATTATTAGATGAAAAACTTATCGAACAAGCCGAAACAAAAGGACAACGTTATGTAGATGAACTTATTCAACATCATGCTGTAGAAAATATTAGGAGAATTGGATTAATGCTTGGTATACAAGTTATTAAATCAATTGACATAAATAAATTGATGAAGTCGATACGAAAACACCGATTGATTGTCGATCAATTTTTGTTCGACAACAACGCTTTTCGTATCGCCCCGCCACTTACAATCACTGATTCTGAGATTGATAAGACCATCGAATTGGTTTATTCGGCATTAGATGAAAGTATTCAATAAAATGTTTTAATAATTATATTTATTTAATTGACTATCTATCTATTATCAGATGATTATTTAGGATTTCCTCCTGTCGAAGAAGCCACAGAAGAAGGCATTGTTGCCGTAGGAGGCGATTTATCTATTAATCGTTTGATCAACGCTTATATAAATGGTATTTTTCCTTGGTATAACGAAGGCGAACCGATTGTTTGGTATTCGCCCGATCCGCGTTTGGTATTGCGACCGGAAGATATAAAAATTTCGAAAAGCTTAAGAAAAACACTGAAAAACAACACTTTTGAAGTCCGATTCGATACCAATTTCGAACAAATAATTCACTGTTGTGCGCAAACAAAACGCAAAGGATCACAAGGAACATGGATCACTAACGATATCATAAAATCATACACGAAATTGCACGAAATAGGCATCGCTCACTCGGTAGAAGTTTATAAAAATCAAGAACTTACAGGAGGTTTATACGGTCTTTCGTTAGGAAATGTTTTCTTTGGCGAGTCGATGTTTCATACCAGCACCGATGCTTCAAAAGTTGCTTTTGTTCATTTATGTAAATTTCTACACGAAAACGAATTTCAACTCATTGATGCGCAACAAGATACAAATCATTTGAGGAGTTTAGGAGCCTATACAATTTCTCGAAAACAATTTTTGAAATTGCTTGAAAAACATGTTTTTAAGCCAACTTTATTAGGAAATTGGGGCGATGACTCTGCAAAACGAATAGAAGTCATCAAAACTATTTGATAAAATTTCCGTAATTTTACGGAACAAAAACACTTTTGACATGGAAAACAACGAACAACAAAACACATTCATGAAACAAGCTATTTCATTAGCTCTTAACAATATAAAAGAGAAACAAGGAGGTCCTTTTGCTGCTGTTGTTGTAAAAAATGGTAAAATTATCGGGCAAGGAGCTAATAAAGTAACTACGAAAAACGACCCGACTGCACATGCCGAAGTAGAAGCGATTCGCGATGCCTGTAAAAATCTGAATTCATTTCAGTTAGACGGTTGCGAAATTTATTCCACCTGCGAACCATGTCCGATGTGTCTGGGTGCTATTTACTGGGCACGTCCCGAAAAACTTTACTTTGCTTGTTCACGCGAAGATGCTGCCGATGCAGGTTTCGACGATTCTTATATTTACGACCAACTGAATTTGAATATTGCGAAACGTAATTTGAAAACCGCTCGAATACTTCAAAATGATGCGATGAAAATCTTTGATTCGTGGAAAGAGACTGAAAATAAGATTTCATACTAAATATATGATTCAAAATAAAATACAAGAAGTATCTAAACTTTTACTCAAATCAAAATACCTTGTCGCTTTTACCGGTGCCGGCGTGTCGGTTGAAAGTGGAATACCTCCTTTTAGAGGCGATGACGGTTTGTATAATCAGTACGATCCACGAACTTTAGAAATTGATTACTATTACCAATATCCCGAAAAATCATGGCAAGTGATTAAAGAAATTTTCTATGATTTTTTCGAACAGAAACACCCTAATGAAGGACATAAAACCTTGGCAAAATGGGAATCAGAAGGATTACTTAAAGCTTTAATTACACAAAATATTGACAATTTGCACGCACTTGCCGGTTCGGAAACTGTTTTTGAATTTCACGGCAATTCATCACGTTTGGTTTGCTCGCAATGTCGGTCGTATTTTCAAGTTAAAGATATGATACTGAACAACAAACCGCCAACTTGTCCAAAGTGCAAATTCATATTAAAACCTGATTTTGTGTTTTTCGGTGAAGGAATACCGCAAGACGCTTACAATAAATCATTTAATGCCGCTTCGAAATGCGATCTGTTTTTTATTATTGGCACTTCCGGCGACGTTGCTCCTGCAAATTTTCTTCCGGAAATTGCTAAAAATCAAGGCGCAACCATCATCGAAATCAATCGCGAACCCTCGAAATACACCTCACACACAACCGATATCTTTTTGCAAGGAAAATCGGGAGAAATATTACCAGAAATCGATAAATATTTTCAAAAATTAATATATGAATAAGAAAAATCTACTCTTTTCCATTATTTTTTTCTTTTTTACTGTTGTAGCTGTTACAGCTCAAGATTTTAATCAGAAAATCAATAAGTTAGATTCTATTTTTACGCTTGCTTTAGAACAGTGGAATGTTCCGGGAATGGCTGTCGCTATTGTTACATGCGACGAAATATTGCTTTCAAAAGGTTACGGAATCACCGATATCAAAACAAAACAAGCGGTTGATGAAAATACACTTTTTGCTTTAGCAAGCAACACGAAAGCGTTCACTGCCACAGCTTTAGCAATGCTTGTCGATCAAAATAAACTATCGTGGACCGATAAAGTCAGAAAACACATGCCTTATTTCGAACTTTACGATGCCTATGTTTCGGACGAAATGACGGTTGAAGATTTGTTGAGCCATCGAAGCGGATTAGAAACATTTTCGGGCGATTTGATCTGGTATGGAAGCAATTACACACGAGAAGAAGTTATTCGAAAGGCACGTTTTTTAAAACCTAAATACGGTTTCAGAACCACTTTCGGTTACTCAAATATTCTATTTATCGCCGCCGGTGAACTGATTCCACAGATTGCCGGAAAAAGTTGGGACGATTTTGTTAAAGAATCAATTTTAGATCGACTGAATATGAATCGTTCGGTATTGCACGTAAGTGATCTCGAAGGGAAAGAAAATGTTGCACAACCACATACTTACGTTAACGGCGAATTAATACAGATACCTTGGCTTTCGTGGGATAATATGGCACCGGCAGGAGCATTGATTTCATCGGCAAACGATATGGCAAATTGGTTGCAAATGAATCTTTCGAATGGAATTTTCAGAGGAGACACATTGGTTAGCGACAAGAATATGTGGGAATTACAACGTCCGCGCACATTAAACAATGTCTATCCGTCGAAACTCATGCCTTCGATACACTTCCGAGCTTATGCTTTGGGATGGTCGCTGATGGATTATTTAGGTAAAAAAATCGTGATGCACAATGGCGGATATGACGGCATGATTTCACAAACCTTGTTTATTCCGGAAGCAAATATCGGACTTGTAATTATGACAAACTCGTTATCAGGACTTTACACTCCTATGATGTATCATTTTTTAGATATTATACTCGAAAACGAAACGCAAACCAATTGGAACGAATTGTTTCTTAGAAATTCAGTCGCAATGGAGAAAATAGCTGCTGACGAGGTACTTGAAATCGAAAAATCACGTGTCAACAACACAAAACCTTCACTCAAAAACGATGCATACACGGGCTATTATGGTTGTCCGCTTTACGACAGTATTCAAGTTGTTGAAACGAGAGATGGATTATTAATAGATTTCTTAAATTCACCTATTTTCAAAGGAAAAATGAAACACTGGCATTACGACACATTTCAAGTTGAATTTGACACGCAACCATCGCTTCCTAAAGGATTTGTAACATTCAAAATCAATCGCGACGGCAAAGTGGAAGGCTTAGAAGTATTTGTTGATAATCCCGATTTCGATTTCACCGAGTTTGAATTTGTAAAACTCAAATAATGCTCGTTGGAAGTATCCAAAAAAGTGTGTAAAGGGAGCTTCTAAAAATTCAAAAGACAAGGCTTGCGACCGAGACAAAAGCGGAGTTTACTTGGCGTAAATGAGCATTTTGGCGAGTGAGCGTAACGCAGTATTTTGGATTTTTAGAGACACCCTAAAGTGTTTCATTTGCACAATGGATTCCGACCTTCGCCGGCATGACTTTCCCGTCCTTGTCATGCCGTTGTTGCAGACCAGCCTCCGGTCATGCCGTTGCAGAACGGCATCCATTGTCATAAACACAAATTCCTGTTCGTTACAAGATATTAACACTTAATTTAGTAGCTACAACGAAAAAAGGATAGTTCGTTGAACCATCCTTTTTTTGTTGTAGTCAGTTTATTTATGACTACTCCTTAATAATTTTTTGCACGTAGTTCAAAATACGCTTCCGGATGACCGCATGAAGGGCAATTTTTTAATGCTTTTTTACCTTTGTGTACATAACCGCATTTGCGGCACATCCACTCTACTTCTTCGTCTTTTTCGAATACTTTTCCGTCTTCAATATTTTTTAGCAAAGCGCGGTAGCGCATTTCGTGTTCGCGTTCTACCGTAGCAATCATGCGAAAAACTGTTGCTATTTTTTTAAACCCTTCAGCTTCAGCTATATCACCAAATAATGGATACATGTGCCACTCTTCATTTTCGCCTTCAGCAGCTTCGATCAAATTTTCGACCGTTGTTCCAATAATTCCTGCCGGATATGAAACCTTAATTTCAACCATTCCGCCTTCAAGAAAACGAAAGAATGTTTTCGCGTGAGTTTCTTCTTGCAAAGCTGTTTCCATAAAAATAGCGGAAATCTGCTCATAGCCTTCATTTTTAGCTTGTTTAGCAAAAAAAGTGTAACGGTTTTTAGCCTGCGACTCGCCGGCAAACGACTTCAACAGATTTTTTTCTGTTTCAGTTCCTTTAATTGATTTTTCCATTATAATATGTTATTGATTAATAATACTTTAAAAGTTTTATATATTTTTTCTAAGAAATTATGAACGTTTAAATTGAGCTTTCAACAAGAACGAAACATCTGTATTCGCATCTTGTTCGTACACTTCTAAATGCTTGAATATGCGCAATGTTCTTTTTCCTTTTAATAAAAGTGAATCGCCATTGCGCTCAAGTAAGCACGACTCGCGAAGTCCGACAACAATTGCTTCACGGTTTGCTGCTAAAAACTCGTTGATACGTTCTTCGCGTGTTTCGCCACCGTGTTTTTCGGCATTCAAATCGTCTTCAACACCTAAATAATGTGGATTTATTTGAAACGGAATCAAATTGAGACAATCAAAACTTTCCGGTTGAACAATCGGCATGTCATTCGTGGTTTTCATGGTCGGACAAGCAACGTTTGCGCCTGCGCTCCAGCCCATATAGGGCGTTCCGTTCAGCACTTTTTCGCGAATAGCTTTCATTATTCCTAATTGTTGCATCATACCAACCAAATGAAATGTATTTCCTCCGCCAACCGCGATACATTCGGCTTTTTGTACGGCTTCGAAAAGATTTTTTGTACGATGAATTGATGTAAGTTCAAACCCTAATTTTTCAAATACCGGTTTCACTTTCGCTTCGTATGCGTTGTACGAATCTTCCAAAGTTTTCGGATTAGCAATATTAACGCCCGCATAAGGAATAAAAAGAACTTTTTTTACCTTGTGTTCATTCATGAATTTACTAATATATTCCTTTGGCCAGTCAAGATAGGCTTCACCACGATTTGTCGAATTGCTAATCAATAGAAGTTTCATTGTAGTCTGTATTTGAATTTTTAACTGTTTCAAAATTATAAAAAAATCAACAAGGAAAATCGAGTGCTTATTTAAAATTGCGTCGATATGATTTGTTAAAGTTTTTAAAATCCTTATTATCAGGAATATAATCTATAATTGAAGTGTTATTTTTTAGGTCGACTTGTGCAAAAAAACTTCCTAATTGACTTAGAATGTCCGCATAATCATCGCCAAAAAAATGTTGATCGACGAGTAATAACATACATTTTCGTAATGATAATTCATCTTTTTCTTCCAGAAAATACGACAATGCCATGAAAGTCAACGTTGCATTTTGCTGTTCTTTTATGAAATCGAAGAGTGTTTTGTGAACGTTTTTGTATGTTGAAGAAACTTCTTTATCGAGTGCCAAATAATGAGGAATACACGCTTTGAATCCTTCGGAATACAATACGTTTAAAACGGCATTGTAACGCGCTTCATATTCGAAAATCGAACTATAACGTGATTTGAATTCGTACAGTTTTTGTGTATCAATGTTGCATCCTTGATTTTGACTGACAATCTCCTCTGCCCTTTTTATGGCTTGTCGTAAATCGAAAAGTTTTTGTTGTTCAGCTTTTACTTCGATTGTTTGCATCAAGTCGTCGAATTCGAGTTTGCAGTTTAAACAAATGCGTTCGATTACTTTCTTATCGAAACTTCGAAATTCGCGATTCACATCTTCGTCAATCATCAACGAAAATTCGTCGGCTATTTGTTTTGCTTCGCTGTAAATACGCCAAGCATCGTCTAAATCGTTCGACCAGATTTTTACATACGAACTTCTTAATATATTTAATATTAAAGGTTTAGCAACGATAAGATTGACCGAATCTTTGTCTATTTCCGTTTCGATACCATAATTATTCGATAATTGATTGGCATTTTGCAACAATTCCAACGCACGTTTTCTTTCGCCTTTTTTCGCCATTATCAAGCTATTTTGCAGCATTTCGTCGTAAAGTGGTTTTTGAATCTGACTGCGCAATGCCAACGCATCGTTCGAATTTGTAATATACAACGCGTTTTGAGCGGCATAATGAAGTGCCGATTCAATCAAAACATGAGCCGTTTCGGTGTTTCCATTAGCAGCATGCTGGTTTGCATCAGCCAAAATATTCCAATACACTTCGTGATGTGCGTAACGAAGCAGTTCGTTAAAATCTTCGTTATAAAATGTATTTTTAAAGGTAAGAGCAAGTTGTTTTCCTTCTTCCAAGGTTTTGATGGCATCTTGTATTTTTTTCGCGTTCAGCAATGCTACACCTTTTTGTTGCATGGCGGCTAACAACGGCTCTGATTCGCGTTGAACTTGAGCTTGTCCATTGCATTCGTTTTTGTAAAAATCAACTGTTTTTCGAATATATTGTGTGGCTAACAACTGATTTCCGTTTGTAACAGCGCGCGATGCTATTCGAAAATAATCGCTCAACAAGCCTGATTTACAGATTTCTTGCTGTTGTTTTACCGCTGCAATTTTTGCGCTATCGTTTTTCAATAAGTCAAATTGATGCAAAGTTTCGAACAATTTGATTGCTTCGGAATAATTCGATTGGTTGACTTGCACACGTGCTTTGTTAAATATTGCAGCGAACAAATCGTTTTCTAAAAACAGCAGCGACTGCGAAGCGGTGATACGACGCAATACCGCTCTGAAATCATCATCAATTTCGATAGCCGCAACTTGATTGAAAATCTCAGAATCGCGCAATTCTAATTTATTTGCATCTGCCTTCAGTTGCGCCGAATACGCAAAATAAGCTTCGATAAATTGCTGTGAATTGGATATTTTTCGTTCTTTTTTTTCTAATTCGCTGTTTAATAAAGTTTTGTATCGCGTATTGAATCGTGTCAACTGATCGCGTAAAGTTTCGAATGTTTTTTTTTCGTGAAGATTATTTTCTAAAAAAGATGTTTCGAAATGCGCTGTTTCTTTCAATGCTTTTCGCGATATATCCCAATAATTGAACAATGCTAACAAGTTGTCTTCGGCGAGTTGCTTGTGTTGTCTAATAAGGTATTCGAACAGACGTTTCGAAGCATGAAAATCGTTTATTTTTCGCACAACACGTTCAAATATGGCTGTCAATGAATCGGAATAATTGAACGAGTTGACCGACAAATCGTGTATTTGCAAGCGATCGGAATCGTACGAAAAATACATTTCTTTTGTATCGGTTATCGAAACATTTTCGAAATAAATGCGCGATTTTCCGTTTCCGATCAGACATTCGACTTCAAAAGAAAACAAGTCAGGAATCAGGTGCTCGGTTACATCAAACTTTCGATATAAAACAGGCGTTGTTACTTTCGCCTCGTGCAGCGAAATCGCAAAAATATTCGTGTCGGCAACACGTCCTCTAAATTGCACATCGATAGCAATATTGGCATAACTCTGGTCGTTGACCGTTGTGTTCGAAACCGTAAAAAAAACAAATTGTTTGTTGCGCCCTGATTGTCCGTTAACATGTTTATAATCAAGTTTCAATTGTGTACTCGTCGGAATAACTTGCTGAGAGCTACTCCAAAAAGGCAAAAAAAGAAAAATCAAAAGAAGAAAATTATAGCGACACATCATAGGTGTGCAAATTTACGAGGTATTCTCGTTTGGAAAAGTAATCGGCATTACAAAAAAATAAAGCCGCTGAAATTCAACGACCTTATTTTTTCAGTGCCCAAAACAAGAGTCGAACTTGCACAACCTTAAGGTTACTACACCCTGAATGTAGCGCGTCTACCAATTTCGCCATTTGGGCGCGAAAAAGAATTGCAAAGATACATGTTATTTGCTAAAAACCTGTGTTTTGAATAAGATTTATTTGTAATCAATTGATTTATAAGATGATTTATAAGACAGGAATCCCGTTAAGGATTCTATAATTGGTAGAAAAGGTAGTCCCCAAAAGTGTGTAAAGAGTTCCATTTGTACAATAGATTCCCGACCTTCGTCGGAATGACTTTTCTGTCCTTGTCATGCCGTTGCAGGACGGCATCCACTGTAAAGGCAAGGAAAAGGTGTTACTTATGGGAACTTCTAAAAATTTCAATATCAAGGCTTGCGACGGAAACAAAAGCGGAGTTTACTAACGTAAATGAGCATTTTGTTGAAGAAGCGTAACGCCGAGATTGGAATTTTTAGAAGTTCCCTATTCCAAATATCAAGAGTTGACACAATGACTACACAAAGAAAAAAGCCAACTATAATTCAACAGTCAGCTTTTTGAAAACTAATAACCTATGTGCCCAGGACAAGATTTGAACTTGCACACCGCAATCGGCACCACCCCCTCAAAGTGGCGTGTCTACCAATTTCACCACCTGGGCAATTTGAGCGACAAAAATAGTTATTTTTTAACTCGACACAAGTGTTTTATGCTGCTTTTTTGTTACTTTTATTCTTGTATTTGTTTTCAAAACCAAAATACTTGCTTATATTTGAATCTTCAAACAACAACGAAACTCATGATAGCATTAAACGAAAAAGATAGAATTTTACTTGATAGTAAAGCTATTACCGAATCGCAAGTAAACGAACAAATTGAACGTTTCAAAAAAGGATATTCGTTCGTCAATTTATATGCTCCGGCATTGATTTCGAAAGGAATTATCAGACTTAACACGCTGGAATTAAATGAGATGATTTCATTTTTCGATGCAAATAAAGGATTCTATACCATTACCAAATTCGTTCCGGCTTCGGGAGCAGCCAGCAGGATGTTCAAGAATTTGTACGCCTTTATCGAAAAATATAAAGACACGCCTATTCCCGACGACTTCTTGTTGCAAGAAAATCCGCCATTCGATTCGCCGGAAAACTTCTTTATCAATCTTCAAAACTTTGCTTTTTATGACGATTTAAAATCTTGTCTTTCGGAAAAAGGCATGGATATCGAACAATTAATCGCAAAAAAAGAACTTGTCAAAATAGTCCAAACACTACTCGAAGACGGTCTTGAGTACGGTCATGCACCGAAAGCTCTATTGAAATTTCATCGTTACGAAGACAGAAACCGTTTTGCAGTCGAAGAACACCTTGTCGAGGCGGCTACTTACGCACGCAGCAACGAAAATATCGCCAAGCTGCATTTTACGATATCGCCCGAACATCGCGAAGCGTTTGAACGTATTGTTGCTGAAACAAAATCAATTTATGAAAAAAAATTCGGTATCACCTACGACATTTCGTTTTCCGAACAAAAACCTTCGACAGACACGATTGCTGTTGATTTAAATAACGAACCTTTCAGAAATGACAATGGAAGTTTATTGTTCAGACCTGCCGGACACGGTGCGTTGATTGAAAACCTGAACGATCTGAAAGAAGAAATCATCTTTATCAAAAACATCGACAATATTGTTCCCGACAGGCTTAAAGAGGATACTTTTAAATACAAAAAAGCCATTGGAGGCTACCTTTTATATGTGCAACAAAAAACCTCAAAATACCTCGAACTGCTTGCCGATGGTAATGTTACAGAAGACGAACTCGCCGAAATAGTTGAATTTTCAAAAGAACGAATGTTGATTGACCTTCCGATTTATTTCGGAACATTTAGCGAAATTGAAAAAATCGATTTTTTGTTTTCGAAACTAAACCGCCCAATTCGTGTATGCGGCATGGTAAAAAATGAAGGCGAGCCCGGCGGCGGACCTTATTGGGTTAAATCGCCCGAAGACGAAATTTCGCTGCAAATAGTCGAATCGTCGCAAATGGATCTTCAAAAAGAATCGCAAGAAAAGATTTTTCATGAAGCAACACATTTCAATCCGGTCGATTTGGTTTGCAGCACTTACGATTTCACCGGCGAAAAATTCGATTTAACGGTTTTTGTCGACGAACGTACCGGATTCATTTCGGTAAAATCGAAAGACGGACGCGATCTGAAAGCAATTGAACTTCCCGGATTGTGGAACGGAGCAATGGCTGATTGGAACACCATTTTTATCGAAATTCCTATCATTACCTTTAATCCGGTAAAAACAATAAACGATCTGTTAAGACCAAATCATCAATAATTATTCAGTTTATAGTTACGATTCACATGAAATTTTTCCATCGTAAAACGCACTATGTTCCTACATTTTGGGGTTGGCTGCTAATTCTTTTCGCGATTTTTTTATTGTTTTTTTTCTTTATAAATAATATCGCTTACTTTTTATCGCGCAACGATACGTGTAATTCCAAAGTGCTTGTTATTGAAGGATGGATTCCGGAAGAAGGACTTCGAAAAGCAGTTCAACTGTACGATTCGTGCGGTTACGAATACATGATCATGACCGGAATTCCGATTACACAATGGACGTATTCTTCACCATACTCTAACATGGCAGATGCTTCGGCAAGAAGCGTGAAAGAAATGTTTTTTAAAGATTCTATTTATACCGTCAGTATTCCGAACACCATCACACGCGACAGAACATATTCGACTGCCGTTGCCCTGAAATTGAAATGGAACTCATATAACATTCCCTACGATGATTTCGATTTGTTTTCGATGGGTGCGCATGCGCGACGCTCGTTCAATATGTACGAAAAAGCATTCGGAAAACGCATCAAAGGCGTGATTGCTTGTGAAGATGACACGTTCGATATTCGAAAATGGTACCATACAAGTCGCGGTTTCAGAACAATTTTAAGCGAATTTCTCTCATACACGTATGCCCTTTTGTTTTTTAATCCTGACGAACAGGAAGTTGTTGAAAAAATTCAGCTTGGAAGCTACATTGATAGTATACAAACAAAACGTTTTGCCAAAGACAAATTATTCGATAAAAAAGAAACATCGCCCTTAAATGATAGTTGTATCAAATATTTTAGAGGACTTAAATACTTCCCGATTCATCCGGATTACAAAGTTACAGCGTTTATAGAGCGTAACACAGCTACCGAACCGTTCAAAATGCAGACTTCAGGCACACGCGAACCGAATTACATCAAATTCGGAACACTTCATTTTACAATTCGCGACACCGCACAAACCTTAGCTGTGTATCAAAATTTGGATCTTATTCGAAAAGATTCGAGTATGAATAATCATCTTTTTGTGCCGTTTAAAGATCTTACTTCGTTACAAAAAAGCTATGGTGGCGGACGTTATATAGATTTACAATATAATGATTCAGAAATCATTGTAATCGATTTCAATCTTGCTTATAATCCGTATTGCGCCTACGATTCTCGTTGGTCGTGCCCGATTCCGCCCGATGAAAATCATTTATCAGTACACATTCTGGCGGGCGAAAAAAAGTTTTATTGACAATGAATTATATGGAAAAGTCTGCTATCATGCTCTGATCGAGAACGATAACTTATCAAACCATAAAATAAAAACGATTTGTGAATCATGTTTTTACAAGTAAAAAAGTATGCTTAACTTTAACCAAGTTCATGATTAAATTTGTCGGCAAATGATTGGTCATTTTATTTTGAAAAAAAGTTTGAAGCAAAAACAAAAAAGATTACTTTTGCATCCTCAATCTCAACCACGGAGAGGTGGGTGAGTGGCTGAAACCAACAGTTTGCTAAACTGTCGTACTCTACAAGGGTACCGGGGGTTCGAATCCCCCCCTCTCCGCGCCGGAATACGGGGTATGGCGCAGTCCGGCTAGCGCACCTGCTTTGGGAGCAGGGGGTCGCAGGTTCGAATCCTGCTGCCCCGACTTTGAAAATCAAAAGGTTACGAAGAAATTTCGTAACCTTTATTTTTTAGTGTTGGTTTATTTTTCTGAATTTTGACCTATATGCCAAATCCATAAAAAAAAAGCCACCTTGTGATCCAAGGTGGCTTTTTTTTGATTTATGCAGTAAAACGTTTTATTTAATATTGAGCTTCGTTTTTACTTTTGGTGTAATATCTTCGGCATCAAGCCCAATGTACAACAAAACACCTGTAGCTTTATCGATAATGTATGTAAAGCTATTTTCTTTACCTACAGCTTCTATTGCTCCCTTAATTTTTTCGATAATCGGTGCTAATAATTCATTTTGTTTTTCAGAAAACTCATGTTCGGCACTTTCTTGGAATGCTTGGATACGTGTTTGCAAGTCGGTCAGCTCTTTTTCTTTCGATTGGCGAATCAGATTCGACATGGTAGCTAAATTGTTTTGATAATCAGCAAGTTTGTCTTGATATTCTTTCGCCATGGTCATCAATTCGCTTTCCAATTGTTTGTTAAATTCGATAAGTGCGGCTTCGGCTGTGTTTCTTTCAGGCATTGCCTGCATAACTTCGTTCGAATCGACATAACCGATTTTTGATTGTGCTTGTACTGCAAATCCTGCAGAAAAAATCAATGCGATAAAGAAAAATACTTTTACTACTCTTTTCATTTGACAGTTTGTAAATTATAATGATTCATTTTTTTTGCAAATGTAGCATTTTTTTGGTTTGATAGTCATTCCAAATACTACGTGGCATTTTTTAGTTATTTCTTACGTTGGTCGCGGCTTACGGTTTGCATGACGTTACTGATTTCGTCGAGTACATCGTCGCTAATATCAAACTTATCGCTCGAATAAAGAAGCATTGCTCCGGCTGCTTTATCGAATACAAAAGCGTAGTTTTTTACTTTAGCAATCTCGTCAATTGCATTGAAAACTTTTTCTTGTATCGGTTGTACAAGTGCCGTTCGTTTGGTGTACAATTCGCCTTCAGGACCGAAATATTTCATTTGAAGATTTTTCGCTTCCTGTTCTTTGTTGATAATATCTTCTTCGCGTTTTCTTTTCAAATCTTCGGGCAATAATACCGATTCGGTTTGATAGGCACGATACATTTCTTCAACCTTTGCATAAATTGCTTTGATTTCTTCTTCCCATTTTTCCGAATACATATTTAATTCTTCCTGTGCATCGGAATATTCGGGGATATTTAACATGATATAATCGGTATCAACATACGCAAAACGCTGATTTTGAGCCATTGTTGCAGTTGTCCCTAAAACGATAAAACATACTGCTAATAAGAGTAATTGAATCTTTTTCATGGTAATTTATTTTTAAGTCCGTATTTTTTGTTCAAAAAACTTGCCAAAGTTAATACTTTAATCGATTGAACCTCCTATTGAGAAATGGAATTGGCTTCCATTAGCACTCGGAATGCCTGGTATATCGTCGAATCCGTATCCCCAGTCGAGACCAATCAAGCCAAACATTGGTAAGTAGACGCGTACACCAAATCCTGCCGAACGTTTGACATCGAACGGATTAAATGTATCGAATCCTAACCAGCTGTTTCCTGCTTCGACAAATGCCATCGCATAAATAGTTGCAGTTGGAGCGAGCGAAAGCGGATAACGTAATTCGAGTGTATATTTCGAGAAAATATTTCCACCTATGTCTGTGTCGGAATAATAATAGGGAGTTACTGTTTCGTTTTGGTAGCCACGCATTCCTATCACTTCGCGTCCGTCAAGATTATAACCCGACGAAAGTCCGTCGCCTCCCAAATAGAAGCGTTGAAACGGTGTAACGCCGATCTCGCTGTTGTATTCTCCTAAATATCCAAATCGAACTTTTGTTGCCAATACAAATTTGTTAACAATTTCGGTATACCATCCCGTGTTGAATTTCCATTTGTGGTATTCGACCCATTTGTATTTTCGATTTTCGTTCATTGTCGAATAGTCCTTGTTGCTAAAGAGCGAATAAGGCGGTGTTACCTCAAGTGAAAGTGAAAATTCAGAACCCGAACGGGGATAAATTGGCTGACTCGTCGAGCTACGTCCGAAAACGATATTGTAACTCAACACATAAAAGTCGCCTGTTCCATCACCGAAATTAAAGATGCTCGAATAGTTATGTAATCTGTAACGCATTGTGTTGACAGATTGATAAAGTGTAAAATAACTATCAGGCCATGTCAAACGTTTTCCAATACCGACACTGAAACCATCTGTTTTAAACGAGGCATAATTTTCATTCGATTTCGAATAACCGTTTGTATAAAGTGTATGCGAATACGAAACCGTCAACGAGGTTGGTTTACGTCCGGTTAGCCAAGGTTCGGTAAACGATATTCCATAGCTGAGGTAACCTTTTCCGTATGTTTGAAGACGTAAAGAAAGTTTTTGTCCGTCGCCAAAAGGGATTGGTTTCCAAGCGTCTTTTTTAAAGAACCGACGTGCTGAAAAATTATTGAATGATAAACCTAATGTTCCGATAAGGCGACCGTAACCCCAACCTCCCGAAACTTCAATCTGGTCGGCAGAAGCTTCTTCTACATGGTATTCGATGTCGACCGTTCCGTCGGAATAATTCGGTTTGATGTCCGGATAAATTGTTTCGTTGTTGAAATAACGCAAATTTGATAGTTCTCGTGTTGAACGAATAACGTCGCTGCGGCTGAAAAGCATTCCGGGACGCGTGTATAACTCGCGAATAATCACATTGTCGTTCGTGCGTGTATTTCCTATTACGGCAACATTGCTGATTCGCGCCTGCGGTCCTTCGCGAAGGCGGATTTCCAAGTCAATCGAATCGTTTTCCACAAGTACTTCAACCGGATCGGCTTGGAAAAACAAATAGCCATCGTCCATATACAACGAACTCACATCCATTCCATTTTGGTTAAAATTCAAGTTTGTTTCGAGCAATTCTTTGTTGTATACATCGCCGGATTGAATTCCTAAAATAAGGTCTAATGTTTGCGCGTCGTATTTTGTGTTACCTACCCACGTTACATTTCTAAAGTAGTAACGGTTTCCTTCGTTCACGTGAATGTCGATGGCAATGCTTTTGTTGTTGACAAAATAAACCGAATCACTTACGATAGAAGCATCGCGATAACCTTTTTGGTTGTATTTTTTGATGATGTTGGCACGGTCTGTTTCAAAGTTCGATTCAATATATTTCGACGATTTCAAGATTCGTAAACGATAGTTGTCGAAAAAGTACGTTTCCATTGTTTCGAGTGCCGATTTAGGTCGTAAGCGTATAATATCCCATGTTGTATTTACAAGTGCCGGTCCGAGTGCTGAAAGCGGTTTGAAATAGCCTCTTTGTTTTGTGTCTTTCATTGCACTGCGCACTTGATCATCAGTAAGGTCTTCGTTTCCGATGATGTTAATTTTGGCGATTTTGATTTTCGAATTTTTTTGGACTTTGAATTTTAAGTCGACATAATTTTCTTTTGATTCATCGTCAATCGCTTCTATTTCAACCGTAGCGTTCAGATAACCTTTTTCGTCAAAATAGTCTTTGATAATGTTTCGTGTTTTTACGAATAAATGTTCGGTAGCGACATCGCCGCGACTTAAGTTTATTTTAGAACGAATGTCGTCTACTTCTGTTTTTTTTAGTCCTTCAAACGAAAATCGCGATACACGCGGGCGTTCTTTCATTTCAATATCTAAAAAGATTTTGTTTCCGATGATGTTTGTCGCACTGATCGTTACATCTTCGAACAAGCCTTGTTCCCATAGTTTGCGAATTGCATCGGTAGTTTTTTCGCCCGGGATTTTTATGGTTTCACCGACTGTCAATCCCGAAAGCATGATGAGAATGTTTTGATCGAGGTATTTCACGCCGCTGACGGTAATACCTGCAATTTCGTATTCTTTTGGTCGCGCATAATCAAATTCCTGAATGTCGCTTCCAATTTGAATTTGCGCTACGGCATTTGGCATTGCCAAAAACATTAAAGCACCAATGATCATTGTGGTGAATAAAAGGAATTTGCGGAATCGTTTTATTATCATTTTTTATTACTGCTTGTCGTTAATTGATCGCTTGTTTTTCCAAAGCGGCGTTCGCGATTTTGATAGGCTAAAATGGCTTTGTAGAGGTCTTCTTTTCCAAAATCAGGCCAAAATTTGTCGGTGAAATAAAGTTCGGAATAGGCGATTTGCCACAGCATGTAGTTGCTTATGCGCCATTCGCCACTTGTACGAATAAGAAGATCCGGATCGGGCATTGTTGCAGTCGAGAGATGTGCACCAAAAAGTTTTTCGTCGATTGCTTCTGCGGTGTAGTTTCCTTGTTGTATTTCTGAAGTTATTTTTTTCACGGCTTCGACTATTTCCCATCGGCTCGAATAACTCAAAGCAAGTGTCAAAACTAAGCCTGTATTGGTTTCTGTTTCTTTCATCGCATCCATCAGTGCCTTGTAATTTTGTTCGGGAAGCCGTTTTAAGTCGCCGATAGCATTCAAACGGATATTATTTTTCATTAAAGTTGGAAGCTCTTGCGGAATTGTTTTTCTCAACAATTCCATCAATGCTTTCACTTCTTTTTCGGGGCGATTCCAATTTTCAGTCGAAAAAGCATAGAGTGTTACATATCCTATTCCGAGTTCAGCAGCAGCTTCGGAAACTTTACGTATTGGACGCACACCGTTCTGATGACCAAAAACACGCAGTTTTCCTTTGATATTTGCCCAACGACCATTGCCGTCCATAATAATGGCAATGTGCTGTGGTAGCTGGTTTGCATTTATTTTTTGCTTTAGACTCATAATAAATACTAAAATGATCCTCCTCCTTGCCACTGATTAAAGTTGTTGCAGTTTTGCTTTCTGAGGATTCTGAATTTATAGGTTATCATGATTCCCGCGTAGCTAAACCAATCTTTATTGTTTTCGTTTCCTCGCTGCATGCCCGGTTGGTAATTACCCGAAGGATCGGTTAAATCAGGGCGGTTCGATATTATTTCGCCGCCTATTTCGCCCGGATATACGTCGCTCACATCATCGATATAATCGGTAAATGTTTTATGCATACGCCATTCTAAAGCGATGCCGATTCGTTTTGCCAAGCTGTATTTGAATCCGACACCAAAAGGAATCGAAAAAGCAAATTTGTCGTAATCTTTTCCTTCAGTTTGTATTGGTCGCAATTTTTCGCCGTCGAGCGTTTGGGGTTCGTATAGAAAAACCGAAACGCCTCCAAAAATATAGGGTGTAAAATAGTCGCGCTTGCTACCGATAAAGTAGGGCAAGAAATTAAATTCAGTAATGATACTGAAATCGTTGATTTTTGTTTTGAACGACAGCATGCGTTCTTCTCTGTATTTTACTTTCGAATCGTCCGATTGCACTTCAGCGTTGGTATAACTGAAACGAAAAGCCCAACGTGTTCCTAAATCATAGCGACCTACAAATCCGAATGACGGTCTGATGTCGTTAAAATGTTTTTGCGGATTGATATCGCCTATGTAATAAGCGCCACCACCGAAAATACCGACTTCGATATCTTGTGCTTTGAGTGGCATTTTCGAGGCAATTTCGAAAAGAAAAATAAATAAAATCAATAAGAAACGTGCTTCTTTTTTCATAATTAATAGAAAATTTCGGGGTTATAACAGTGTTTCTTATTCTTCTCTGTAAGGCAAACAGAAGCGAGTGCATCAACCCTTCTAAAAAAAATCGTTCTAGTCTGCAAAAATACCATTTTTCTTCAATCTCTTATTGCTGATTTTTAATTTCTAGCATCTAATCCCCAAAGCATTTTCTCACGTATGGTACTAAAAAAGTCTTTATCCTGCATTTTTACCAAATTTAGATGAAAGTCGGCCTTACGAACAACAATATCAACCGGCTCGTCTAAAAAGGCGATTCGCGAATCCATATCAATTGAATAACTGCTGTTTCGTCCTGTTACACGCAAGCGAATGACACTGTCTTCGGGTATAACGACAGGTCGTACACTTAAATTGTGTGGTGCAATAGGCGTGATGACAAAATTTGCCGAATTTGGTGTAAGAATCGGTCCGCCTGCGCTCAGCGAATAAGCTGTTGATCCTGTAGGCGTAGCAACAATCAAGCCATCAGCCCAATAGGCGTTCAGAAACAAATCATCGACAAACGCTTCGACAACAATCAAAGTCGAACTTTCTTTACGAAGCACCGACAAATCGTTTAGCGCATAGGTAATCGTGCCAAAAAGTCCTTTGGGTTCATCAAGTTGCAGAAGCGTGCGCTTTTCGAGTGTGTATTTTTTTTCGATCAATTGTGTGATTGCCCAATCGATTTCAGTTTGCGAAATACTCGACAAAAATCCCAGTCTTCCCATATTGATGCCTAAAACAGGAATACCGCTATCACGCACTAAAGGCACTGTATCTAAAAGTGTTCCATCGCCGCCGATAGAAAAAACCATTTGTGCCTGCGCGACTAATTCTTCGTGCGTTTGAAATGTTTTTACCGATTCAGGCAATGAAAGATTTTCCACAACTTTTTCGTAATAAGGCGTATATATAAGTATATTGATATTATTATCACACAACCTTTCGATTAATCTCAGAAAAAAAGGAACGCAATCAGATGCTAATGTTTTGCCAAATAATGCAATATTCATTTGTCGATTTTATTTTCGACGGCAAGAATACGAATTAATTCGTTTTTAACTTGCTGTTTAACAATTTTTATATGGAACTGCTATTGCGATAGCACGATTATGCCAAGTAGTAGTATCCCAAAAAGTGTGTAAAGTGTTTATTTGCACAATGGATTCCGGCTTCCGCCGGAATGACTCCTGACTTTACTCGCTAATAGGTGCTACAAAATGAATATACAAGCCACCATTGCCGAACATATTTATCGCATATTCGAAACGAAATACCAAATCATAGTAGGTTACAACATCGAAACCGATACCGCCGCCGTAAATCAGTTTGTTTTGCAGTCGCGAATGCTGTTTTTTGTCGCTATTGACGACGTAAGCCGCATCGAAAAACAGATTTCCGTATAAAGCATAATGAATTTTACTAAACTTTTCGCTTTTCAAAAAATTCATTTTGCGAACTTTAGGTTTTACGATGTTATATTTTAAATTGTTTTTGTTCAAACCGTAACTTTTTCCGTCAACAACATACAATTCGTACGAACGCACAAAATCGTTCCCAAATCCGAGACCTTGCATCAGATAATACGGCTGTTTATTGCCGTCTGAAATTTTTGCCGTAAGATTCGATGCCCAGTACCAGCGTCCGCCCAAATGATGATACCAATCGGCTGTCGTTTTCGCATAAAAGAAATTCGGTTCCGAAGTTAAGATTCCCAAACCTATTTTTGTCAATTCCAATTCCAAATAATGTCCCTTAAGCGGATAGGGTTTATCGTCGCGATAATCGTTTCTAAAAACATACGATGCCGTGAAATAATCGTTTTTTTTGTCCGGTCGATGCATAAAATCAGGGTTCAATACAAAAACACTGTCGTTAAACCGGTCGCTGTTCCAACTTAAATACAGCGTATGTAAATTTCGAAAACCATATCGATACAAGAGCTTCCCTCCTACCCGAATCGATTTCTGCGCTATTTTGTTTGACAAAAAATAATAGTTTGGCTTGTCGTTTTCAGTCTCGTAGGCAACTTCGCGTTTTCGGATATAAGCAAAATCGAAACCGATGCCAAAATTCTGCTTTTTTGTCAAATACGGAATCTGATACGCTATACCGAATTGCTGATTGTAACCAAAATAAAGTGTTAAATTAAGCTGTTCTAAACGACCGCGAAAATTATTATGCTTAATATCGCCGCCAATGCTCACACGTTTCCAGTTGCTTGTTTCGTACCACGAATTAAAATTACGATCGGCAAATTCTATTTTCGGGTAGGGCAATAAATACCAACATTCGGTAAAAATAAACTGTATGTTCATTTTTATTCCGTCAGGTATTTGAATGGCTGTTTTTTCTACTTCAACAAAATTGAAAATCGAAAGGTTGCGCATGTTTTGCCGACTCAATTCGATCAAACGATCGAGTTCGGTTGTCGAAAGTGTATCGCCTTTCGAAAATTCGAGTTCGCGTGCTATAATTTTGTTTTTGGTTACTTTATTTCCCAGAAAAGAAATTTCGCCTACAACAACTTTTTCTATATCAATCTGTCGTTGTGCAAATAACGCAAGCGAAACGTTAAAAAAAAACAATAAAAAAACGGCTCGCGTCATATATTCAGGTAATTCATGAAAGCATCGTAACGGTCGCGGAGGTCGTCATAGTAAGCATTGTCAGTAAACGAAGCGATGATATTGTAGTTATAGCGGTTCAATGTTTGCAAAATTCCTTTCAGATCACTTTTGTTTAGTTTTAACGAAACTTGTATGCGTGTCGAATCTTTTTCGGAATGAATCATCAAACTCAGAATTTTAGCATCATTCGATTCCATTATTTGGGCTATCTCGCTCAACAAATAATCGTTTATACTCATTTCGAGTACGACAACACCGCCGGGTTCGCTGATCGAAAACGAATTTCCGACAAACATCAGCAACGCCTGCATACTGACAGTACCCATGTAATTTTCATGTTCGTCTAAAACGGGAAGCAAAGTCAACTGATTCTGAGTCAGCACGCTCAACGCATCAAAAGCGTGTTGGTAATCGTACACAAAAATTGGATTTCCGGACAACGGAATTTTTCCGATTTTTTCTTCGAAATAATGAGTGTTGTAAATATCATATTCCGATATTAATCCTAACAATTTTTTACCATCAACCAAAGGCAGGTGCAAAACGCGAAAATCTTCCATCCAACTTAAAGCGTCCCAACCTGTATCCTCTTTTTTCAACGGCATAATGCCGTCGCTAATCAGTTCTCGAACAAGCATCTTAATTATTGTTTTCGTTTGTATCTTGACCGCTCATCATGTTCAAATAATTTGTGTAACGCCACGAAGCAATTTTGCCTTCATCGACTGCTTTTTTGACAGCGCAATCGGGTTCGTGAATGTGTGTACAATTGGCGTAACGACATTCCGACATCCGTTCGCGCATTTCCGGAAAACGTTGCGCTAACGTTTCTTTTTCTAAATCGTACAAACCAAACTCTTTGATTCCGGGCGTATCAACAATCCGTCCACCATCTGAAAGCAAATGCATTTCGGCAAAAGTTGTCGTGTGTTTTCCTTTGTTATGAATATGCGATATTTCACCAGTTTTCAGATTGAGTGAAGGTTCGATTAAATTAATTAAAGTCGATTTTCCGACTCCCGAATGCCCCGAAAGCAAACTTGTACGATCTGTCATACAAGTTTTTAGCTTTTCGAGATTGTATCCTGTTGCTGCCGAAACAGCAAACGATTCATAACCAATCGCATTGTAATAATGCATCAATTTATTTAAATAGCCGAGATGTGTTGCATCATACAAATCGTATTTGTTGAAAACAATTAACGAAGGTATATGATAAGCCTCGGCAGTTGCCAAAAAGCGATCGATAAAACCTGTCGAAGTACGCGGAAAATCTATTGTTACAATTACAATGGCTTGGTCGATATTTGCAGCAATGATATGCGATGCTTTCGAAAGTCGTGTTGCCTTACGGACAATCAAATTGTGCCGTGGCAGCATGTTTTTAATAACTGCTGTTTCCTTTCCTGCTTCCTGTTCGAAAACCACGTTGTCGCCAACAGCAATCGGATTGGTTGAGCGAATGCCTTCGAGACGGATTTTTCCACGTAACCGACATTCCCAAAACTTCCCATTTTCGTCTTGAACGGTGTACCAACTTCCGGTCGATTTGATGACAATTCCTTGTAGCATCTCGGTTCTATTCTTTTTTTATTGACAAAAGTAGTTATTTCGAATATTTTAGTGAATGAGAAAATAGGAAATCGTGCCTAAAGACCTTAAACCTACATTTTCTCTTTCTCTATTTGCTAATTACAATTTCTGATATCTTTTCCCCGGCAACGCCAACAACACGCCATCGAATTCGAGCGAAAGCAGTATCGAAGCAATTTTTGTTGTGGTCAGGTTCGTTTTTACAATCATTTCGTCGATCGAACAAATCGTTTCATCGCCAAAAACATGCATTATCAATGTTTCTTCTTCCGTAAAGTTTCTGAAAATTTGCATTTGAATTGCTTTCGGCTTATCGTCCCAACGCATGATATAACGCAGATGATCGGCTTTTTCCATCAAATGCGCTCTGTTTGTGCGGATTAGGTAATTGCATCCTTCGCTATACGTATCGCCCACTTTTCCGGGAATGGCAAATACATCGCGATTATACGAATTGGCAATTTCGGCAGTAATCAGAGCACCACCTCGCGATGCCGATTCAACAACAATCAAAGCATCAATCATTCCGGCGACAATGCGATTGCGTCGTGGGAAATTTTCTCTGTCAGGATTTGTTTTCGTCAGAAACTCCGTCAACAAACCACCATTTTCGAGCATTTTATCAGCTAATTGTTTGTTTTGCGCCGGATAAAGTCTATCTAATCCATGTGCCAAAACACCAACGGTCGGCAATCCCGATTTCAGAGCGGCACGGTGTGCAAAACTATCGATTCCGTAAGCTAATCCACTCACAACTAAAATTTTATCATCGGATAATTGTTCGGCAATTTGTTCACACACTTGTTTTCCGTAAGTGGTCGCGTTGCGCGTCCCGACAACACCAATGACACGCTCGTGGTTCAAATCGACATTGCCTTTGTAATAAAGCATTATCGGACCGTCGGCGCATTGTTGCAAGCGTTTTGGATAGGCTTTATCAAGATAAAAAAACGGTTGAATGTCTTGTTTTTCAATAAATGCAATTTCTTCTTCGGCGCGCGATAACACTTGTTGCTTTAAAATATTCGCAACGACTTTGCTTCCTATTCCGGGAATTTTTTCGAGCGATGATTTTTTTTCCAAAAAAACAGCTTCTGCACCGCCACAATATGCCACAAGTTTTTTTCCTAAAACATCACCCACGCCTGGCACAAGCGTTAAAGCAATTTGATATTTCAGTTGTTCATTCATTGTCCCAAAAATACAGGATTTATTCATACTTTTGACAAAATTCTTTTTGTTGAAACGTCGATTACGCATATTGATTTGTCCTTTTGATTGGGGATTAGGACACGCAAGTCGTTGTGTTCCAATAATTCAAACGCTTTTAAATCTAAAGCAAGAAGTTATTGTTGCCGCCGATAATGCGCCCTTATCGTTTTTACAACAGCAATTTCCGCACATTGAATTTGTACGAATGCCCGGATTCAGACCTGTTTACAGCAAATCAAATTCGCAAATCATGGCGATGGTGCGTTCGATTCCAAAATCGTTGAGAAGTTTCAGAAACGACCATTTCTTACTCGAACAAATTATTGAAAACCATCACATTGACGCGGTTATTTCCGACAATCGTTTTGGTGCTTGGAGCCGTAACGTTCCTTGTGTTTTCATGACGCACCAGTTGCACATTCAACTTCCAAAAAGCATGAAATGGGCGCGTCCGTTTGTCGATTTTTTAAACAAATGGTATATCAAACATTTTGACGCATGTTGGATTCCTGATTTTGCAGAAGAACCTTTCCTTTCGGGAAAACTTTCTTTTCCGCATTTTCGAAATATCACAAGTCATCGAATCGGGATTTTAAGTCGTTTTTCGAATATTCAACCGAAAGAAAAAGAACAAGATATCGACCTTTTGATCATTTTATCAGGTCCCGAACCACAACGTAGCATACTCGAAAACAGCATTTTAAGTCAAATTGATAGATCAAGTGGCATGGTCGTCTTACTGAGAGGGTTGCCAGATGTTTCAAACAAAATCGACGTTCCTGAAAATATTTGCGTTTTGAATCATACCGATGACAATACATTTGCCGAACTTGTTTGTCGTGCAAAAAAAATCGTTTGTCGTGCCGGTTATTCGACCATCATGGATTTGATAGTATTAGGTCGAAAAACTTGGCTCGTTCCAACGCCCGGACAAACAGAACAGGAATATTTATCAGACTATGTATCAACAATTTTCGATTTTCGTTCGGTAAAACAAAATCAGTTTAACTTAAAAAAAATTGAAGCACTAAACGCACCTCAAAAAACAACGGTAAACACCAATTTTTTGAGTCATTTTCTCGCACAATGGCTCAATAGCATTTAAGTGCTACAAGAAACAATATTCGATTCCTTTTGGAATTTCGTTACTTTTGCTTGATTTTAAATAGCAAAATATGTCTTTATTAGCGATTACGTGGGATGTCAGTCCGACTCTTTTCAATTTTCCCGAATGGCTACCGCTTTTAGGCGGTCGCGAAGTACGTTGGTACGGATTACTTTGGGCTTTGGCAATATTCGCCGCTTGGGAAATCGTCAGAAAAATTTTCAAACACGAAAAATACCCTGAAATCTGGGGCGAAAAACTTTTCTTTTACGGAGCTATCGGTTTAATTGTCGGAGCACGATTAGGACATTGTTTTTTTTACGAATGGCATTTGTTACAGGAACCGGTAACTATTTTAGGCATTACGTTTCGTTACGGCAATCCTTATTTTGCACGACCTTGGGAATTGCTATACGTATGGCAAGGCGGCTTATCAAGCCATGGCGGTGCTATCGGACTATTGATTTCGATGTATTTCTACAACAAATATGTAACAAAAAAAGGCTATATCTGGATTCTCGACCGTTTGGTTATCGGTGTTGCTTTGGGAGGTGCTTTCATTCGTTTCGGAAACTTGATGAATTCCGAAATTTACGGAACGCCAACCACGCTTCCTTGGGGATTTCGTTTTGTGCGCGACCCGATGTGGTATCAGCCCATCGAATTTGGCGGTGGTGGCGGTTTGCCTTGTCATCCAAATCAGATTTACGAAATGCTGTATTGTCTTATCACATTTTCCTTTCTTGTTTATCTATACAAAAAACGCGAAGCCTACAAAAAACAAGGATTGATTTTCGGTGTTTTCTTAATCGGAATTTTCGGCACACGTTTCCTACTCGAATTTATCAAACTAAACCAAGAGGCTTTCGAAAACAATATGTTCTTCAACATGGGACAACTACTCAGCATTCCGTTTATCATCTGGGGAATTTATCTGATTGTAAAAGTCTTGAAAAAGAGTCGAAAAAAGACTGCTTAAACCCACCACAAATTCTTTCTCACAACAATAAAGGGAGCTTCTAAAATCCAAAATACTGCGTTACGCTCCCTCGCCAAAATGCTCATTTACGCCAAGTAACCGACGTTGCGGAGCGAAAGCAGAAGCCGCTTGTGGATTATGCTGAGCCGCGAGGAGGAAAAGACCGCAAAACGGAATTAAACTCCGCTTTTGTCTCGGTCGCAAGCCTTATCTTTTGAATTTTAGAAGCTCCCTTTTGTGTTCGTGAAACATTTGGCAAAAAAAAACGAGAAGATATTTCTACCTTCCCGCTTTAAATGTTTTCACAACGGAATAATCCTTATTGTGAATTGCTTTCAAATTAGTAGGGCAAAAGTAGGCAAAATTTTTAGATATACAATTAAAATAGTAAATTTGAACCTTAAAATTTTTCCACATGGCACAAAACACATAATTATACTATGAAAAAAATACTCGGACTGGATTTAGGAACCAACAGCATTGGCTGGGCATTAGTAGAACAGGATTTTGAGGCGAAAAGCGGCAAAATTCTTGGTATGGGCAGTCGGATTATTCCGATGCAAGGCTATGTGTCGTCAGCAAACGGCAGCGAAAGTAAAGACCCTTTAAGTGATTTCGCTTCTGGAAATGGCGTATCGAAATGTAAAGCACGAACAGATTATCGTGGTCATAGGCGTTTATATGAACGCCACCACCAACGTCGCGAACGCTTGCATCGCGTTTTGAATGTGTTAGGATTTTTGCCGGAGCATTATGCGGCTCAAATTGATTTTGATAAGCACTTGGGACAATTCTTGGATGAAAAAGAGCCTAAAATCGCTTGGAAAGAAATTTGGAACGAACAGAAAAATAAAAATGATTTTGAATTTATTTTTCAAAATTCATTTGCCGAAATGGTTGAGGATTTTAAGGCAAACGGACAAGAACTGAAAATTCCTTACGATTGGACAATTTATTACCTGCGCAAAAAAGCCCTTACTCATAAACTTGAAAAAGAAGAATTGGCTTGGCTTATATTGAATTTTAACCAAAAACGTGGGTATTATCAGTTGCGTGGCGAGGACGACGAAAAAACAGATACAAAAGAATATTGTGCGTTATTGAAAGTTGTGTCTATTGAAAAAGGAGAAAAAGATAAAAAGAATGATAAGAAAACGTGGTATAAAATGACTTTTGAAAATGGTTGGGAATATTCGGCAACCTTTCAAACAGAACCTAATTGGCTAAATACAGAAAGAGAATTTTTAATTACCGAAGAATATGACGAAAATGGAAATATTAAAATTGTAAAAGATAAAAAGTCGGATACCACAGGAAAAGAAAAACGCAGAATTACTCCTTTACCTTCATTTGACGAAATTAATCTTATGTCAAAAGAACAACAAGATAAAATTTATAAAAAGATAAAAGCAAGGACAGAAATTACAATTAGCAATAGTAATAAAACTGTCGGACAATATATTTACGAAACCTTATTGGAAAACCCAACACAAAAAATTCGTGGTAAATTAGTCCGCACCATTGAACGCAAATTTTATAAAGACGAACTCCGTCAAATACTTAAAAAGCAAATTGAATTGCAGCCCGAACTGTTTGCCGCCGATTTGTACAACGATTGCGTGCGTGAACTTTATCGCAGCAATGAAACGCAACAAACTATTTTAAGCAAACGCGATTTTGTTCATTTATTTTTGGACGACATTATCTTTTATCAACGACCATTGCGCAGTCAAAAATCGTCTATCGGAAATTGCTCGTTGGAATATGTGATTCATAAAATCAACAAGAAAGACGAAAAAGGAAATCCGATAAAAAATGTTTTTGAAAAAGATGCAAACGGCAATGACGTTGAGGTTAAAGAATATTTAAAAGGTATTCCAAAATCAAATCCTTATTATCAAGAGTTTAGAGTATGGCAATGGTTGTATAATCTAAAAATTTATCAAAAAGAAGATGACAAAGATGTTTCGGCTCAATTTATTGAAAACACGGATGATTGGGTAAAATTGTTTGATTTCTTAATGGGCAGAAAAGAAATTGAACAAAAGCCGCTTATTCAATATCTGTTGAAAGAAAAAAATATCAAAGGAAAAAGCGAAGCAGAAAAATATCGTTGGAATTATGTTGAAGATAAAAAATATCCGTGCAATGAAACGGGAACTATGATTAAGACTCGATTGGCAAAAGTTGAAAATGCGCCGGAAAATTTCTTAACTCCAAAAACCGAATATCAACTTTGGCATATAATCTATTCGGTAACAGATAAAATAGAGTTTGAAAAGGCATTGAAAACTTTTGCCACGAAACGTCATTCCGAACTTGTTTCGGAACACCCAAACAAAGAGGCGATTACGGCTCAAGACCGCAATGACGCTTTTGTTGATTCTTTCGTAGAAAACTTCAAAAAATTTCCGCCTTTCAAAAGCGATTATGGCTCTTTTTCCGAAAAAGCAATCAAAAAACTGCTTCCGTTGATGCGTTTAGAAAAATATTGGTCGTATGAAGCCATTGATGAAAAAACAAAAGAGCGCATAAGCAAAATAATCACAGGAGAATACGACGAAACAATCAAAACGAGAGTACGTGAAAAAGCAATAAATTTAACTTCTGAAAATGATTTTCAAGGTTTGCAACTGTGGTTAGCGCAATACGTTGTTTACAATCGCCATTCGGAAGCTGACAATGTTGGCAAATGGCAC
>JAISHW010000091.1 GCA_031262365.1 Lentimicrobiaceae bacterium | reverse complement strand
CCGACACACAACTCTTAGTGTCCTATAGCTTATAACACAATTTTGCAAACATCTGAATAAAAGTAGATTACATATCTTGAAGACTTTATATCAAGGGATCTTTTTTAGAGGAAAGATACGCCGTTTTGTTGGCTTTTTGTTGGCATTTTTCGACTTTAGATTTCTTTTTCTGAAAGTGGTTTTTTCAAAGAAACGAGTTCAAGATACTGTTTTTCTTTTAATTACATTAGGCTCGTTATCAAAGAACTCCGTTTTTAACGAAATGTTGTATTATTGCATTCCGAAATAACACATATACGTATTATATATGACTTTAAAACAAATCATTTTTATTATTGCGCTACTGATTACCTTTATTGTTTTTGGAATTACAATGTGGCACTTGTTTCAGTACTTCAGATTCACGAAAAAATTACCGCTGAAAAACCTTTCGAAACGTTTTTGGATTATGATTAAAGTGGCTGGTTTTCAGACAAAAATCATGCGTCGTCCGGTCATCGGATTCATGCACGCACTGGTTTTCTGGGGTTTTGTCATTATTTTAATCGGAAGTATCGAAATGGTCATTGATGGCTTGTTTGGATTCGAACGAATTTTTGGCGTGGCAGGTGTGGTTTACGATATTGTTATTGGTCTTGGCGATGTGTTTGCATTCATCATTGCAATTCTTATCTTGTGTTTTCTGTTTCGCAGAATTTTCATGCACATTAAAAGGTTTTATGGTTCTGAAATGACCCCAAGCACGAAAAAAGATGCCAACTTAGCCCTCTCGATGATTTTGCTGTTGATGATCACGCTTTTAGGAACGAATATTTTTTATGTTCTATCATGTCAAACATTAGGAATCGAAGCTGTTGGTTGCTATCCGGTAAGCACTTATTTAGCGACTTTTTTTGGTGCTATAAGCCCCGAAACGGCTCATTTATGGCACGAAGTCAATTGGTGGTCGCATATTTTGTTGATTTGTTTGTTTGCCAACATACTTCCTTATTCGAAACATTTTCACGTATTTTTATCTGTTCCGAATGTCTTTGTCAGTCGCATCGAACCACTTGGTTATGTGCGTAATATGTACAGCATCACGAAAGAAGTCAAACTCATGCTCGATCCAAGTGCTCCGGTGCCTGAAACGGAAGACGAACCTGAAAAGTTTGGTGTTTCAGATGCAACCGATGTTACGTGGGTTCATTATATGAATGCACTTTCGTGTACACAATGCGGTCGTTGTACAGATGTGTGCCCAGCAAACAATACCGGGAAAAAATTATCGCCGCGAAAAATCATGATGGATTTGCGTGCGCGTATGAACGAAAAAGGAAAAGGATTGATTAAAAACGGTACGGATTACGACGATGGCAAATCGCTCATCAACGATTATATTACAGTCGAAGAACTTTGGGCTTGTACACAATGCAATGCTTGCGCACAAGAATGTCCGGTTAATATCAACCAGCCCTCACTGATTTTAGATATGCGCAGGTATTTGGTTCTTGAAAAATCGGAAGCCCCTTCGGGACTCAACACTGTTTTCACAAACATCGAAAACAATGGTGCTCCATGGCAATTTTCACCCGAAGATCGACTCAACTGGGCTGATGAGCTTTATATGAATGTAAAATAGTTTTTTGACGTTAAATTTTTGACTAAAATGGAAAACAAAATAAAGATAGACGTACCGGTAATGGCTGACCTTGTAGCAGATCATACGCCCGAATGGCTTTTTTGGGTCGGATCAGCAGGTGCTTTCGACGATAGATATAAAAAAGTAACACGCGAATTCATTAAAATCCTTACCTATCTAAAAACCGATTATGCCGTTCTCGGCATCGAAGAGATGGACAGTGGCGATGTAGCACGACGTTCAGGAAACGAAATGTTGTTTCAGATGCAAGCGTTGCAAAACATTGAAATATTGAATGGTTACGGCGTAAAGAAAATTGTTACTTGTTGTCCGCACGATTTCAATAGTTTCAAAAATGATTATCCCGAATTAGGCGGTACATACGAAGTGTGGCATCACACGCAATTTTTAGCCGATAAAATTCAAAAAGGTGCTTTGAAAAACTTCTCAAACGCATTTGCCGGCAAAAAAATCACATTTCACGATCCGTGTTATTTAGGTCGTGCCAATGAAATTTATGAAGCTCCTCGCGAAATTTTGAAAGCAATTCCGGCAGAAAAAGTCGAAATGAAACGTCACAAAAGTTTTGCTTTTTGTTGTGGTGCCGGCGGCGGACAAATGTTTAAAGAAGCTGAACCGGGAACCGTTGAAGTTTTTATCGAACGAACCAATGAAGCTATTGAAACCGGTGCCGAGATCATCGTTACGGCTTGTCCGTTTTGTATGGTCATGATGACTGACGGTATCAAATATAAAAATCAGGAAGAACGGATGAAAAATTACGATGTTGCCGAATTAGTCAGTTTGAGTCTCGATTTGTAAACAGCTTTTTTAAGATTTCTCTATTTTAATCAAAATTTCCGGAAAACGTATGGTGTCCCAGTGATAAAGTCAGGATACAGGAAATCTGTAGCACTTCTATCATAAAAAAACCGACTTCATAAAGTCGGTTTTTTTTATTAATTCCATTTGAGAATCTTTTTAAAATCGAATTCTTCAGGATTTTCAACATATTTTCTTGCCGCTTCGTAATCAGCTTCTTCGATAAATTGCAAGCCATTGTTGAAGATCATTTTTGCTTTTTCGCCGTTCATGTTTACCAAGCGTGGTTTTACTTTTCCGTTTTCGTCGGCAACATCTTTCAGGTAAAGCGGCGCACATTTTCCTGTAGGATCGGAAGTTACCATAGCACCGCTGATGCCTTCATCAAACAGTTTTTTGACACCATAACCCAACAAACCACAGTACATCAAATCAAAAGCGATTGGTTGCACGCAACGCAATTCATAACCGAGTTCGACCGGACGACTTTTGATATTTAAATGGAGTTTTTTTAGTTTTTTCTGCAATAAAATATTGAATATATGTGCTTTGCTTACGTTTCCTAATTCAGGATGTCCGTGTTCATCATACGTGAAATAGATGCCGGTATTTTTTACTTCTTCGTCGCTCATGAAATGAAAAACACCTTCGCTTACGATGGCAACACCGTATTCGATGCCCAAAATTTTGCGTTTGAGCATCGCCGAAATAATCAATCGTGTGATATTTTCGAATGTTACCGGAATGTTTTGGAACATTTCAGGAATTATAATCATCGGATAATGACAAGCCGCACCAATTCCAAAAGCCAGATGTCCGGCTTCACGTCCCATAGCAGAAACAACGAACCAATTACCACTTGTACGTGCATCTTCGTAAACGGTTTGTGCAATGCGTACGCCCTCGTCTTTAGCCGAATAATAACCGAATGTAGGCGAACCTTCAGGAAGTGGAAGGTCGTTATCAATCGTTTTCGGAACGTGTAGGTTTTGTATCGCAACATTATTTTCCGCGAGAAATTTCGAAATGCGATTTGCGGTCGAAGCCGTATCGTCGCCACCAATTGTTACGAGTAGTTTGATATTATTTCTGACAAAGAAAGTTGTGTTAAACTCTTCATTTTTTGGCTTGTAGCGACTCATTTTCAAAGCCGATCCCCCTTGTTTTTGGATGTTATCGGCAAAGCTAAAATCGCACTCCACAATGTTTGGGTTTTCGTTAAAAAGATTTTTATAGCCTTCGTGAAGTCCGATTACACGGTAACCACTTTTTAGAAAAACCTTTGCCACAGTGCTGATTACGGTATTAATTCCGGGTGCAGGTCCTCCTCCTGCTAAAATAACAATAGATGATTGCATGATTGATAAACTTTAGGTGCCATTAATTATTTTCTGCAAATGTATCGAAAGTTAAACAAAAAATAAACGTTTTATAAAATGAAGATAGTACCGGACTAGGTTGCCTGATAAATATGGTAGAACAACAAATATATTTTTGAAAGCAACCTGTTTTTAATTGCTCAATAAACCGTAAAATACTACTTTTGTTGCTTGTTCTATTTTTGTTAAAACAAGTTAAAAAGGATTAAACGTATGATGAAAAAGGTTATTTACACATTAATTTTATCGATGTTTTTCGGAATGTCTGTTTCGGCACAGCGAGCGATGGACAAAGAAGCCCTGAAAGCATTTGAAAAAGAACACTATCTCGAAGCCGAAAAATCGAAAAAACGAGCCGAGAAGTATGCCGAAAAGCACAATATTGAAAAGCGAGTCGAACACGAAGACGGCACGATAATCGAATTAATGGACGTGCAAGACGGGATACCTGTATTTTATAAAACACACAATGCCGGTGCTGCGATTACAACACGGGCGACTGCATTGTATCCGGGAGGCTCTTTAGGACTCAACATTACCGGAGAAGGCTACAATAAAGTAGGAATTTGGGATGGCGGTAGAGTACGGCTTACACACCAAGAATTTAATAATACCGGAACGCCTCGAGTAACAGCAGGAGATGATTATACGACTTTTTCGGCACACTCAACACACGTTGCAGGAACAATAGTGGCAGGAGGCGTTCAAGCTAACGCAAAAGGAATGGCTTATTTGGCTGAGTTAAAATCTTATTATTGGGACAACGCCATTAGCGAAATGGCAAGCGCGGCGGCAGATGGAATGGAAATATCAAACCATTCGTGGGGACAAGTTGCAGGTTGGACTTATAATAATGGATGGACATGGCTTGGTGATGAAAACATTCATTCAACAATAGATTATAAATTCGGTTATTACTCAAGTATTTCGCGTTCGTGGGATAACTTGAGCAGACTTGCACCACACTTTCTGATGGTAATATCGGCAGGCAATGATAGAGGAGAAGGTCCGAATTATGCCGGAACCGGATCATATCCTGAAAAAGACGGAGGAACAATGGGTTATGATTGTATTGAAGGATCAGGATTAAGCAAAAATGTGTTGACGGTTGGTGCTGTCTATCAGGTATCGAATTATACGGGACCGTCGAGTGTTTCAATGTCGAGTTTTAGTAGCTGGGGACCGACTGACGATGGTCGTATCAAACCCGATGTTGTTGGAAAAGGCGTAAATGTATATTCTTGTACATCAAGTTCAAATACTTCTTATGATGGTTCTTATAGCGGAACAAGTATGTCGGCACCGAACGTTACCGGCACACTGGTTTTATTACACCAATTGTATCAACAAGAATACGACGAAACGATGATGTCGTCAACAATTAAAGGCTTAGCTATTCACACAGCCGACGAATGTGGTCAGCACGAAGGACCTGATTATATATATGGTTGGGGCTTGTTAAACGCCGAAAGAGCAGCAACGCTTATTCTTGAAAAAGAAGCAAAAGGAACTATCAGAGAAATTTCTCTTGCAAATGAAGGAGTATACGAATCGGAAGTAACCGTTTCGAACAACAGTCCGTTGAGAGCCACAATTTGTTGGACTGACATCGAAGGCGAGGTCTATCCTGCGGCGTTAAACAATCGCACCTCTATTTTAGTCAACGATTTGGATTTACGTATTGTAGGACCAACCGGTACAACATACTATCCGTATAAACTCGATCCTGAAAATCCGACTGCTGCGGCAACGAAAAACTCAAAAAATTCAACGGACAATGTCGAGCAAGTGTATATTGCAACGCCTCAAAACGGAACATACAAGATTATTGTTGAGCATGACGGCGATTTGACCGGTGGCGAGCAGGCTTTCTCTTTGATACTTAGCGGTATCGACGACAACACGGCTGTTCCGCCATGCGTTACGAAGATGATTACACCAAAAAATGATGACAATAAAGCACTTGTAAATCAAGAAATAAAATGGGAAACAACTGATTTTGCCACAGCCTACAACGTGTATTTTGGAACAGACGGAAACGGTACTGAATTGCCCACAAACATCAAAAATGGCGTGCAACAAACAGAAAATTATTTCTACCACGAAATGGAACCCAATGTAACCTACTATTTAGCCGTACAACCAAGTAACAGCTTTGGACTGAATAACAGTTGTACGACTATTTTCAGTTTCACAACCTACGCCGTAAACGATCATTCATATATCGAAGATGTAGAGCAAGCAACAGCACCAGCGATGCCTGTCGGTTGGCAATCATACAACAATTCGGATAAAGAATGGGTAACAACAAATGCGATCGGATATGAAAGCTCAAGCTCCTTTGAATGTCGTTCGGCTGAAACCGGTCAATTTGATAATATGCTGATTTCGCCACCGATTTTTGTAACAAAAGACGATCCGCTTAAAATGAATTTCAACATCAAAGGCGTGTTGCCATTCCTTACCGAATCATTACGCATTGTTTGGGGCGAATTTCCGACAATCGATCGCATGACAAACGAAATCTATAACGAACAAGAAATCAGATTCAATACATGGAAAGACCGTTCGGCAGATTTTCAACCAGAAGAAGACGGATACATCTTTATAGGCTTTCACCTTACTTCACAAGAAGGAAGAGGTTTGAATATCGATAACATTTTGTTAGACAATACGATTGGTATAGACGAACCAAATGAAAATACCGCTGTAAAAATTCATTATGTATCCGGAAAAATTCATTTGGCATCATCCGAATCCTATAATAATGTCGAAGTGTCGGTTGTAAACGTTTTAGGACAACAAATGATCTCCAAAAAATTTGCAATACTTCAAAACGAAACGATGCAATTCGATGCAATTCGTGGTGTCTATATTGTGAATATTTCAAGCGAAAATATCTGCATTTCAAAAAAAATAATTGTACAATAATTTAAATAATGAAGAAAAACATTGGAATTTTAATGTTGAGTATGTTGTTTATGACAACAACGTATGCGCAACAAAAAACAAACAAAGAGGCTCTTGAAAGAATTAGTATAGAGCAAGAAACCGCTTGGAAAAAAGCAGAAAAACGAGCTAAAAAGTATGCAAAAGAACACCACATCGAAAAACGTGTTGAACTTAAAGATGGCACCATCATTGAACTGGTTGATGTCGTAGATGGTCGACCTGTTTATCTTAAAACAGACAATTTAGATGCCGCTATAACCACACATGCCTACGATTTGTGGGAAAACTCAAACTTTGGCGGAGGGCTTACCGGCGCAGGCTTCGATAAAATTGCCGTTTGGGACGGTGGCAGAGCACGATTGACACACCAAGAGTTCAACAATACAGGAACTCCTCGAGTAACAACGGGCGACAATGCCTCTGTTAGCGATCACGCAACACACGTTATCGGAACAATATTAGCAGGAGGTGTCGACTCAAAAGCAAAAGGAATGGCTTTTGAAGCTTCGCTGAAAAGCTACGATTGGAACAACGTTGAAAGTGAAATGGCTACAGCTGCAAGTCAAGGCTATGTTATTTCGAACCATTCATGGGGATACATTACCGGATGGAATTACAATGATGCCGGTCAATGGATATGGACAGGAGATGCCGGTGCAACCGAAGATTATCGATTTGGATACTACAGTTCTACGGCTCGCGACTGGGATAATGTATGCTACAATGCACCTCAATTTCTTATTGTAACATCAGCCGGAAACGACCGTGGCGATGGACCTTCCGAAGCCGGAACAGGAGGTAACCCGGAGAAAGACGGTGGAGAAGACGGTTTCGACTGTATTTCCGGATTTGGAACTTCAAAAAATGTTCTTAGTATTGGTGCTACAGAAAAAGTACTAAACTATACCGGACCGGCAAGTGTAAAAATGTCAGATTTCAGCGGATGGGGACCAGTTGATGACGGTCGCATCAAACCGGATATTGTAGCTGATGGTGTAAGCGTGTATTCGGCATCAAGCGATGGTGATACGAAATATTCTACTAAAAGCGGAACGAGTATGTCATCTCCGAATACAACAGGTTCTTTAGTGCTTTTGCATCAATATTATCAACAAGTTAACAGCGAAACAATGCGCTCTTCTACAATTAAAGCCTTAGCGATACATACAGCTGAAGAATGTGGTCCTGATGAAGGTCCCGATTACATGTATGGTTGGGGGTTGTTAAATGTAGAAAAAGGTGCTATTGTAATAAAAGAAGATGCCTTACAAAATACAATTGATGAACTAACGCTTCAAAACAATGTTACATACGAACGAACAGTTACCGTTTCTGCTAACGAACCGCTTCGTGTTACAATCTGTTGGATTGATCCACAAGGTCCGGTACATTCGACTACCTTGAATAATCGCACGCCTGTTTTAGTAAATGATTTGGATCTTAAAATAACCGATGAATCAGGAAATACCTATTATCCATACAAACTCGATCCTGACAATCCTTCAGCGGCTGCAACAAAAAATTCGACAAACGATGTCGATAATGTAGAGCATATTTACATCGAAGCACCTGTAGCAGGTCAATATAAAATCATCGTAACGAACAAAGGAACACTACAAGGAGGCTCACAAGCATTCTCGTTGATTGTAAGCGGTATCGACGAGTATACGGATGTTCCCGAATGTGCACAATTGACATATCCTGAAAACGAAAGCGAAACGGCAATTGTAAATAAGGATATCACATGGACAAAAGCAAGTTTTGCAACAGGATACAATGTATATCTTGGTACTGACGGAGATGGAACAAGTTTGCCAACAAATATCATGAATGGAATTTCTGTAAATACAAACAGCGTAAGTGTAACACTTGATCCTGCAACAAGATATTATATTGCCGTACAACCAAAAAATGCACATGGTGTAAATACCACATGCGGCATTTACAGTTTCACAACATATTCGGTAGAAGAAAATGAATTGCCTTACATCGAAAATGTAGATGAAGCCATAGTTCCTGAAATGCCGGACGGCTGGCGGACAATTGATAATAGTGAATACGCATGGGTTTCAACATCGATGACCGGAAACTCAGGAAGGCAATCTTTTGTTTGTATGACAATGGGACAAACAGGCTTGATGGATAACATCCTTGTTTCGCCTCCGATTGCAGTTAAATCAACAAACGAATACAATTTGAGTTTTGTTTATCATGGCTACAGTCCATCTGTTTCTGAATCGCTTCGCGTTGTTTGGGGAACATATCCTACAACAGAAGATCTTACAAACCAAGTCTTCGCAAACGGATCGATAAACTTTAATACTTGGAGAGAAGCTTCGGCTCTGATTGTACCAAATTACGATGGTTACATTTACATCGGATTTCACATGAACACAGCAAACGGTAGAGGTTTGTTTATTGATGATATCGAAATAGAAGACTGGGGCTTGGTCTCTTTACCGGAATCTTCAATAGAAAACACGAAAATCCATTATCGCGACGGAAAAATTTATTTCAATATTTCCGAACCGCAACAACAGATGGAAGTGTCAATATTTAACGCTTTAGGACAACAAATACTTCAAATAGACCTTTCAAACAGAACAGACGCAACAATAGACTTTGTAGCAGAAACCGGAGTATATATTGTACGCATGAAAAGTAATTCAGAAAACGAATCGCGAAAAATAGTTGTGAAATAAAATTCAATATCCAACTTCATGTAAATGCCTGATAAAAATCTTATCAGGCATTTTTTTTGTGAAAAGTCGGCAGATTATTTGAGTACCAACTGAAAAGTAGTTCTGCTACGCTGTTCGAGCAATATTTCCCCTGACTCTTTAATGCGCCACCCAAAAGATTTAACCCTGCGGATTTGAATGTTATGTTCTATACAAAAGAAAATCCAGCCCAATCTAATTTCTCAAAATTACATTTTGAATTAAAAACTTTTTTACATTTGCTTGTTTTTTAACTTTTAACAAAGAATAAAAACCAAATTTTCATGAAACTACCGCGCTCACGCCCCAAACCTGCCCTCCGCTGACATCAAACACCAACCGGCTGTT
>JAISHW010000089.1 GCA_031262365.1 Lentimicrobiaceae bacterium | reverse complement strand
GACAAGATAAATGTACGATAACTTTTCATTATAAGAATGGGTGTTCAAAAATACAGCCTAAATTTTGTCCACTTGAACAAAACGTCTTGAAAATAGCCTAATTTTTGTCCATTATACCTAAATGTGTAACTTCTCCATAGATGGTGCGTCTTAAGAGCAGTATTAACCTTTAACATCATCTATTGTATGAAGAAAACCATCTTATTATTTGCTACCGCGATGCTATGCAGTTTATCCACGATGTTTGCACAAAGCACACTGCTTTCTTCCGAAGAATTTATCAAAAAAGCACAACCGCTCGCTGTCTTGGGAGAACAGAAGTACAACGAAAAAGATTACAATGCCAGCATAAAGTGTTATTTGGACGTAATTGATTTGTATCAGAATCTTTCCGAAAGCGACCAAAAAAACTTGACGGGTTTGATGAGCAATAGTGTCTATTATAACCTTACTTGTCTTTATTCGCTGCTCAATCAGAAAAAAAACGCAATGACCTACTTCGAAAAAAGCATTGCCACAGGGTATAAACAATATAATCACATGTTGCAAGATACGGACTTGGATAATATCCGTAACAACAAACGGTTTCAAGCACTTATGGATAGTCTTCGCGAAGAATGTGATTATATTCATCTTCTGAAAACGCGCGGCACTTTCGCACCCAATGCCACCGAAACCGCCGATTTGCCCACGTTTGAGTATGCCAAACCTGATGATAGGAATTTGCAGTTGGTGAAATCCTATTTTAATTTGGATTCCATCGCCGGCAATGGCAACGAATGGTCGAAAGTATTGAACTTATTGAACTTTGTACACAACAATATTCCACACAATGGCGGAAATTATGCTACTTGCGAATTTGATGCCATCGATATTTACAACTACAACAAATACACAGGAAAAGGTGTCAATTGCAGGCATTTGGCTATCACGCTCAACGAAATGCTGTTAGCCATGGATTTCTCATCGCGCTACGTAACCTGCATGCCCTACGACGTGAACGATGGTGATTGCCATGTAATTAACAGCGTATGGATCGACAGTTTGCAGAAATGGGTTTGGATTGACCCTACTTTTGATGCTTACGTGATGGACGAGAACGGCAATCTGCTCGGTCTCGAAGACGTGCGCAACCGACTGATTAACGACCAACCACTCGTTCTCAACGAAAATGCCAATTGGAACAATCAGCGCAAACAAACCAAAGAGGCTTACTTGGATTCTTACATGGCGAAAAACTTGTTTTGTCTTGAAGTGGCGGTCAATAGCCGTTTCAATGCCGAAAGCCAGTATCGGAATACCGGCACCGACTATGTTACGCTGCGTCCGGTGGGCTACGAAAGCAACTTTCAGAATCGACAACGCATGAAGTACAATACGAATGATCCTACATACTTCTGGCAAGCACCGAAAAAATAATTAACGATAGTTGAATTTTTTATAGAACACACGTGTTTTACAAAAAAACAAGAACCTGTTTCAAAATGATTTTGAGGCAGGTTCTTCTGCTCGGAAGCATACTCATATTTGCTTATGAAGCCGATTTTTAGATTTTCGTATTCAACGTTGTGTAATTCAATCCATAACCGAAAGCGACAAACGTTCGTTCATCCGCTAAAATTCATCCATTCATAATCAATGAAATTCCTCTTCACTAGCCAACCAGACCAAATGGACTGTGGTTCTGCTTGTCTGGCAATGATAGCCACTAAACTACAGGAAATGCGTCCAGCTACCCATTCAGGTGTGAGTATGTTGGTCATCAGCGATGCCGCAAAGAAACAAGGTTTCAAATCAAGCCGAAACACACACCTTCAGCTTTTTATTATTTTTGTGCCTCGAAGAAGCTATTTATGACACACGACGACTGTTTTTATTTCGGAAAAATCATCAAAACACACGGTTTAAAAGGCGGATTGAGCTTACGCGTCGATACTGATGATCCGACTGTTTATCAAAACATTAACTATATTTTGGTTGAGATGAACACGCGATTGATCCCTTTTTTCATTACTTCGTTCAAACTGAATGCCAACAAGGCGTATATCACGCTTCAAGATATCAACAGCATCGAGCAAGCACAAGAATTGATAGGAAAAGACAGTTACCTTCCTTTGGAATTTTTACCAAAGTTGAACGGCAATAAATTTTATTTTCACGAAGTAACTGGATTGCTGCTTGTTGACGAAACATTTGGTGAAATCGGCACTATCGAAAAAGTATTGGAATATCCGAATCAGGCTGTTTTTCAAGTGTTTAAAAACGGAAAAGAAGTATTGATTCCGATTCAAGACGAAGTAATCAAAAAAGTCGATCGAAACAAAAAAACGATTACCGTAAAAGCACCCGAAGGACTTATCGAACTCTATTTAAGCTAAATATGGGAGCCGATTCACGTCCGTTTCATTTCAAACATTTCAGTTTGTTTCATCATCGTTCGACGATGAAAATCGGCACCGATGCCATTTTGTTAGCCGCTTGGATTCAAATCAACACCGAAGATTCGGTGCTTGATATCGGAACCGGAAGTGGCATTATTTCGTTAATGCTGTCGCAAAGAGGTGTGAAAAATGTTGATGCCGTCGAAATTGATTACGAATCGGCTTCTGAAGCACAATCGAATTTCGAAATTTCGCAGTGGCGCGATTCATTACAACTCTTTCATGCCGACATCAAAGATTTTGCTTCGAAATGTGTCAAAAAATACGATTTGATTGTTTCCAATCCACCATTTTTTACTTCTACTTTCAAAACAAATTGCCTGCAACGCAATCTGGCACGACACACCGATACGCTTAATTTCGAAGAACTTATTCATATTGCAAAAACGTTATTGACCAAAAATGGTCGTTTTGCCGTTGTGCTTCCCCTCTTCGAAAGCAAACAATTTCTTGAAATTGCAGCTATCGAAAATTTTTTCGTAAAAAGTTGTATGCAGATTTTTCCTGTCGCCGGAAAAGAAGCCAACCGAACCACAATCGAATTGGTGCAACAACCAATTGAAAATCCTGAAATAATTGATTTTACGATTCGAAACACCGATCGCTCATTCACAGAACAATACAACACATTTCTGCGTGATTTTTATCTCGGACTATAAAGAGCTGGAAGCTTGCTCCTTTAATATGCGCTTTGCCTGCGCATTTTACGTATCGCATCGCTACGTTCTTCGAAAAACACATAAACCAAACGAAGCGAAATCACGTTATTGTATTGATCGCGTGTTTTCATGTATTCATCGTCGACAGTGTAAAAATCGCGTGTACGGATTTTCGCCATCGAATATTGGTAGCGCACATTGAGTTTGAGCTGTTTGTAAATCTTAAACCGAAGATCGGCTACAACACTGTAATCGTCAGTTTTATACACATCATTTGTCGCTGTTGTTGCCGTTTTTTCACCATGCTCGTATTCTTTGGCATTTATCAAACGACCGTAAGCAAATCCGGCACCAATCGTAACCAAACCTTTATCGGTATAATGCACCAAAACGGGAATTTCGACATAATCTAATTTGATTTCGTATGCTCCGGTTTTTCCATCGCCGATATCCGTATATCTTTGGCGTTGATAAGCTCCTTTTTGGTTATAAAGTGCTTCCATCGAAACGTCCCAATTTTTGCCAAACGGAATCATTACGCCTGCGCCCACGTTAAGTCCTACTTTTTTGTAACCATAACACTCATCACCATCGACTTGCGTCAGATTTCCTCCGGCAATTACTGTTGCTTTAATGACTTGAGAATACGATTTTTCGCTTGTAAAAAGCAACACAGCAGTGGCAAACAAAGCGACTAAAAGCACACTATTTTTTCTCATGTTGTATCAAACGTTATTTTTTTATTCTAAGTATGTACGAGCGAAGGTTTCATGCTCAATCCGATGCGTTTCATAGCTACATCGACTGATGTAACGCGCACTTTTACGTGTTGATTCAGCTTAACAATTTCATTCGGATCACGTACAAAACGGTCTGCTAACTGGCTCAAATGCACCAAACCGTCTTGATGCACACCGATATCGATAAAAGCACCAAAAGCCGTGATATTCGTTACAATTCCGTCGAGAATCATGCCTTCACTCAGGTCGTTTATCGAACGGATATTTTTATCGAAAGCAACCATTTCGTATGATTTACGCGGGTCGCGTCCGGGTTTTTCCAATTCCGACAAAATATCGGTTATCGTTTCTTTTCCGACATTTGTTTCGACAAAATCATTTGGATTCAATTTTTCGACATTGGTTTTATTTCCAATCAATTCGGGCAGCGCAATATCTAATTTTTTTGCCATTTTTTCGACTACAAAATAACTTTCGGGATGTACTGCCGAGTCGTCTAACGGATTTTCGGCATTTTTTATTCGTAAAAATCCGGCACTCTGTTCAAATGCTTTTTCGCCCAAACGCGGCACTTTAAGTAATTGTTTTCGTGATCGAAAACTACCATTTTGTGTACGGTATTTAATAATTCCGGAAGCTAATTGCGTACCTAAGCCGCTGACATACGAAAGCAGTTGCTCGCTCGCCGTATTCAAGTCAACACCAACAGCATTGACACAGCTTTCGACAACATGATTCAGGCTTTCGCCCAACAATTTTTGATTGACATCGTGCTGGTACTGCCCTACTCCAATCGATTTCGGATCGATTTTTACCAATTCGGCTAACGGATCCATCAGGCGGCGACCAATGCTAACAGCACCACGAACGGTTATATCATAATCCGGAAACTCGTCGCGAGCCACTTTAGAGGCTGAATAAATCGATGCACCGCTTTCGTTGACCATTACAGCAACTAATTCGCGATCGAACGGGATCGAACGAACAAAATCTTCCGTTTCGCGACCTGCCGTTCCGTTTCCGATGGCAATAACTTCGATCTTATAGGCATTTACCAAACTTTTTAATTTTTGAACGGCACCTTTTCTGTCCGAAACAGGCGGATGCGGAAAAATGGTTTCGTTGTGCAACAAGTCGCCTTGTTCGTTTAAAATAACTAACTTACAACCTGTACGAAATCCCGGATCGAGTGCCAACACTCGTTTTTGTCCCATCGGTGGTGCTAAAAGCAACTGGCGCACGTTTTCCGAAAAAACTTTGATGGCAACTTGGTCGGCTTGTTCTTTGTAATGTGATCTGATTTCGGTTTCGATCGAAGGTTGCAACAAGCGTTTCCACGAATCGTCGATTGCTATTTGTACTTGAGCAGCCGATTCATTATTGGCTTTCACAAAAATAAAATCGAGCATTTCGAGTACTTTGTCGACATCAACTTTCAATTTGAGTTTTAAAATACCTTCTTCTTCGGCACGAAGCAACGCCAACAAACGATGTGACGGCATTTTCGAAATCGGTTCGTTCCAATCGAAATATTGGCTGTATTTTTTTCCTTCTTCTTCCTTGTCTTTGACAACAACAGCACTCACAACACCTTCGTGATGATATAAGTGCCGAATTTTATTACGTCCCTGAATATTTTCCGAAACCCATTCGGCAATGATGTCGCGTGCTCCGGCAAGAGCTTCGGCTTCGTTGTGTATTTCTTTCTGCGGATTGACAAAAGAAGCAGCAAGTTTTTCGGGCGTGTCGGAATACTGTGCCATGATTTTTTTGGCGAGCGGTTCTAATCCGCGCTCACGTGCAATGGTTGCTTTGGTACGGCGTTTCGGTTTGTAAGGCGCGTACAAATCTTCGACTTCTTGCAACGTTTTTGCTTCAGAAATTGATTTTTCGAGTGCAGGAGTCAATTGTTCCAATTCTTTTATCGCGTTTAGAACAAATTCTTTACGTTTTTCCAATAAATCCAATTGCTCGACTCGTTTACCGATGTTGGCTATTGTTTCTTCGTCCATAGCTCCCGTGCGTTCTTTCCGGTAACGCGCAATAAACGGAATCGTTGATCCTTCGGAAAAAAGCATTAAAAGGTTCGCAACAAAATGCTTGTCTATTTGAAATTCTGCCGCCAATTGCGGTACAAAGTGCTGAAATTCGGACATGAATCGAATATTTGCTGCAAAAATAGCGAAACGAGCGCAAATTATTTAGACTCAATATCTTTTATTTCCTTATTAAGAAATATAGCGAGAATTGTACGAAGAATAACGATTCCGGCAAGAATAATAAGTTCTTGATAAGTTGGTTCGACGATTGTTTTAATAATGTCGGCTCCAATTAACAGCTCAAGCCCCAACAACAAGTAACCGCCAAAACTTGCCCTGATATTCCGGATGCCGAATGAATCCGTTTTTATCATGTTTTTGGCAAACCGCGCAAGTGCTAAAATCGTTCCGTACACGATTATCGCAATACTGATGAAGGCAATTCCTTGAGAAATATATTCGATGATTATTTTCATGATTTTAGGCGTTATCGTTAAGTGATTATTCTAATCCTAATTTGCAAAGGTAGCTATTTTCAAATTCATTACTTTTTATTATTTTAGGGAACTTCTAAAAATCCCAATCTCTGCGTTACGCTTCTTCAACAAAATACTCATTTACGCCAAGTAACCTCCGCTTTTGTTTCAGTCGCAAGCCTTGATATTGAAATTTTTAGAAGTCCCCTTTATCAGAACTACACTAATTCTGTAAAACTAAAAATATAAACTATTAATTTTCTTTAAAAATAATTCTTATTTCCCTTACAAACAAACTCTTTGAAGTATCTTTCCTCTAAAAAAGATCCCTTGATATAAAGTCTTCAAGATATGTAATCTACTTTTATTCAGATGTTTGCAAAATTGTGTTATAAGCTATAGGACACTAAGAGTTGTGTGTCGG
>JAISHW010000087.1 GCA_031262365.1 Lentimicrobiaceae bacterium | reverse complement strand
CCGACACACAACTCTTAGTGTCCTATAGCTTATAACACAATTTTGCAAACATCTGAATAAAAGTAGATTACATATCTTGAAGACTTTATATCAAGGGATCTTTTTTAGAGGAAAGATAGAAAGACCGCATCAAAATTTTACAGTTTTTGCGTTTGTTTTTCCGAAACAAAATCGGATAAGGAATATGGTTCTGTTTTTAAATCTTTTAGCAAGAATATAAAATAACGTTTTGCAGGTTTTCCGCAACGCATGATTTCTATGGTATCGGAACGGATTATTTTTGAAAAATTATTTTCGAAAAGTTTGCTCGGATCTTCATAATTCCGGCTATTGGTAATAAACCAATACGATTCACCTTTTTGAATGTTGCCGCGCAATTCGTTTGTCCAAAGGTATTGGTGAATTTTTTCAACTTTTCCCATTCCAAAAGTTTTTATTCCAAGCGGATGTGCGATGTAATAATCGTTGTGTGCCAATGGAAACCAGTTTTCGCCAATGAAACCATCGGTAGGTTTCATCAAACCTTGTGCGATTTTTTTGTTCCGAATTTTCTCAAACTCAGGTTTTACGGCGCGCCAACCATACATATCGAGCGAGAAATCATTTTTGCCCAAAAGGTGATATTCTTGTTTTCCGTCGAGTGGAATAAAACCCGTTTTGATTTGTACAACGCCTATAATCAACGTTATAATAAGTGTAATGAGAGCTGCGCAGATGAAAATTGGAATTTTGATTTTACCTTCTTGAATTGGATTTTTTGATGCTAAATAACTTGCCGCCACGAAAATCAACGTGCAAAATGCCGGAGCAGTCCAATGAGGCAATGTAAATCGGAACAGCGAGACCACCAAAAATGTTAGTATAAGCGGCAAAGAAACACAAAGCAGCAAACGTTGCGCGTTTTTCGTTAAAAATCTGTTTTTCTTCACAATAGCTATCAATGCGATAACGATTAAAACAACGTTAAAGGGATTGTTGTAAGCAAATTCGCCAAGCAGTTCCGTGCCAAACAAATCGAAATGAAGTTTGAAATTTTCGATTTCGAGACGAGCACTATGAAAATTAAAACTGATGAAATTGTTGTTTAAATTCCAGTAAATAATTGGAAACAAACAAAGTAAACTAATTCCAACAGCCATGTAGAATGTTGGTTTTTTGAACCATTGACGATCGAAAAGAATACAATATAATCCCATTCCAATCCAAAGAAACACACCTGTATATTTCGATAAAATTGCCAAGCCAATGAAAAAGCCCGCCCAGATTATGGATTTCGACTGTTGTGTTTGAATGGCTTTGATCAACATGAAAAGAGCTAAAAACCAGAATAAACTTAATGGCGTATCGGGCATGATGAAAATTCCGGTAATAACAAACGCATAAATCGAAGCCGTGTATAGAAACGCAGTATAAAGTCCTGTTTGAATATCGCGAATTTGTTTACCGATGCGATAAACAAGATAGGTATTGATAGTCATGAATATGACCGACGAAAGACGCAGCAATAATTCGTTGTCGAACAACAAGTTGAAACTAAAAATTCGAATGACCCACGCTAACATCGGCGGATGATCGAAATAACTCCAGCTAGGATGCAACGCATACGTCCAATAATAAACTTCGTCGTTTCCAAGTTCAACCCAATATGCTAAAATCAGCCGAATCAGCGCGCTTGTAACGAGCAAGTAAACGAGAATTTTACGATTATTTTGTATTGAAAAACTCATCGTTTTCGTTTTTTCTTTTTACGCTTATTGTATAACAAAATAATTGCAATAGCGATAATAAAAACGTAAACCGAGCGAAGAACGTATGTCAATCCCCAGTTGATTTCTGAAGTACGTTGACGTTCGAAAGGATCTCGTTCGTAACGAGTTACAGGATTTAGAAACATTTTTGTTTCGAACGGAAAAATGAGTTCTGCTCGAACGTAAGTATCTGTCGGTTTAATGATATATGACAACTGTTTGACTTTCTTTTTTGAGAAAAGAACTTTGCCGTTTTGCCCGATAAAACGAATTGAATCAGCTGAAGCAGATGCTTTTACGGTGAATGTGTCGCCTTCGAGTTGTGCTAACAGAAGTGTGGGTATTTCGCGCAAGCGATCGGCTTTCCATTCAAAAGAATGATTGTCGTACCGGTAAATTTCCATTCCGAAAGCGTTTCCTTTTTCGAGTGCTTCGAGACGTGTTTCTCTTTTTGTGTCGGCAGCGTTTACCATCGTGAAACGTCGTCCTACTTCTTTGATATTAAGAATGTTGTGAGCATCGTCGTCGCCAAAAATATATACGCGATGTCCGTTCGAAAGTGCCATATCCCAATGGTCGAACGATTCACGCATGTTATTTAATACTTCGACTCCTTGATAACCGCTTAAGTATTTCATTTCGTTGACTTTGTACCCGTTACGAAACAACGGATGCGCCAACACGACCAAATCGCAATTTTTTTTCAGACAGTCGATGATGTGTTGTTTCATACTTAAAGTCTGGAAAATCGGATAATCGCGCCACAACACTTTTCGCGCTCCCAGACTTAATTGGTGGGTTTTTGTAACTCCATAACCATGTTCGTAATTTGGAATGTAGGTGGCTTCGTTTTGTTTATGCAGATTGATTTTTTGGTAATCGGAGATAGAAACATGATCGTATTCGAATACCTTGTAATAAATGCTATCAATCAGTTTTTCGTTGTTTTTCCTGCCATCGGCAAATTGCAACCAGCTTTGCGAATGTACATGAAAATTGCATCGTTGCCAATGTTCGGGATTCATGTTTTGATAGGGGTTATAAAGCTGTTCGCCACTGAAAGGTTGTGGTTCTTTGAAGCGATAAATAGGAGCAGACAGGTAAAAATAAAGGATTACGGCAAAAAGAATGGCTCCAATAAACAGGATTGTTAGGAGAAAGAAACGGAAGATTCTTGGAATGATTTTCTTTTGTTTCATTGATGAAAAAGTGCGTTGCAAAAGTATTAAAAAAAACAGCTAACCGTTTTTGTTTAAGCAATCTGAACGCTATATGTAAAGGTTAAATTGTTTCGTCGCAAAACAAATCGGCGGCAATGCCATCGGCAAAAAGTTTGCCTTGATTGGTCAGATAGAGACGGTTTCCTTCTTGTTTTAAAAGATTGTTTTTGATGTGTTTTTGTGCTTCTTTCAAGCAATAATCGGCAAAATTGTTTCCAAACACGTTTTTGATATGTTCCAAATCGCAACCCCACGATGTGCGCAACGAAGTCATGACATATTCGTCGTATTTTTGTGTTTTGGTCAATATTTCTTTTTCGAATATCACTTGTGCCCGACTTGTCGATTGCAGATATTCGTCAATATTCGAAGTGTTCCATTGCCGCGAAGAGCCGTTGTACGAATGTGCCGAAGGACCTAATCCGATATAATTTGCACCAAGCCAATACAGACTGTTGTGTTTCGAATAATGTCCGGGTTGGGCAAAATTCGAAATTTCGTAATGCACAAAATTGTTTGCTTCCATGCGTTGAATCAATTGTTCGAAATGCCGGATACTTTGATTTTCGTCGATAGCAGCCGCTTTTTTCATTTCAATTCGTCGCGCTAAAACGGTTCGTGGTTCGACAGTAAGTGCGTATGCGGATAAATGTTTCAACCCAAACTGAAAAAACAAATCGAGGTTTTTGTTCCATTTTTCGTCTGTTAAAGTCGGTATGCCGTAAATGAGATCGATTGTCAATTTTTCGAATCCGCATTCTTGTGCATCGGAAATAACTTGTTGCGCTTGTGCTACGCTATGTTTACGGTTTAAATAAGCCAAATCATCATTGAAAAAACTCTGAACACCAATACTTAAACGATTGATTCCGATGTTTTTAATTTCTTTCAAGTATGTTTTCGATACATCTTCGGGATTGAGTTCGAGCGTGATTTCCGGGTTTTCGACGAGGTCGAATTGTTGTTTTAAGGCTCTTAGAATTGTTTCGATTTCAACTGCTTGAAGTAAGGAAGGCGTGCCTCCTCCATAATAAATTGTTTGAATGGTTTCGTTTTGCAAATAGGATTTTCGTTCGTCGATTTCTTGTAACAACGCATTCAAAAAAGGGTGTTTCAGTTTCTGTAAGGATAAAGAGTAAAAGTTACAATAATGGCATTTTTGCTTACAAAACGGTATGTGAACGTAGATTCCGGCCATTCGGTAAACGTTATTTTAGTCGATCGGGATTTTGTGCCAAGAAAGCACCCCAGCCTTTGTATGATTTTTCTTGAGAACCGGTTTTCCCTTGAAAATAATGGCAAACGGCGGCAGCCAAACCATCAGTAGCGTCGAAATATTCGGGTTGTTCGTCTAATTGTACCAATCGCTGCAGCATCGAAGCAACTTGTTCTTTCGAGGCGTTTCCGTTTCCGGTAATCGATTGTTTGATTTTTTTCGGCGAATATTCAAAAATCGGAATGTTTTTGTATAAAGCAGCCGCCATTGCAACACCTTGAGCGCGACCAAGTTTGAGCATCGATTGCACATTTTTCCCGAAAAAAGGGGCTTCGATAGCCAATTCGTCGGGATGGTATTCGTTGATAAGTTCGAGTGTGCGTTCGAAAATTCGTTTTAATTTTAATGCCTGATTTCCAAGTTTATTCAGTTTGAGAACGCCCATACGGATCAGGCTGATTTGATTGTTTTTTTGGAGAATTAAACCGTAACCCATGATGGTTGTTCCGGGGTCGATTCCTAATATGATGCGTTCTGTTTTCAAAAAAAGTCGAAATTTGCTGTTTATTATTTTAATGTAATGAAGTCGAAGACAAAAGTAAAGAAAATCGTCAACCTCGCTTTAAAACTGGCGATAATTCTTTTTACGTTGTTTTTTTTATACATCGAATTGGTGCGTGATAAGGATATTGTGTCGTTGTTTGTATATCTGAAACAAGCATTTTTGTCGCCACAACAAGTAGCTTTGATGGTTTTTGCCTTGTTGTTGATGCCGTTGAATTTGATTTTAGAAGCAAAAAAATGGCAATTGTTGATTCGAAAAATCGAATATGTGAAGTTAGGAAAGGCTTTTACAGCCGTTTTGACAGGAATATCGGTTGGCATGTTTTTGCCGAATCGCATGGGCGATTATTTGGGGCGTGTTTTTGTGCTGGAAAAGGGCGACCGCATCAAAGGAATCATGACAACAATCATTGGAAGTTTTTCGCAATTAATTTGTACGATTGTGGCCGGTTGCGTGGCACTAACATTTGCATATCCTACTTTTTATGAAGTAGACACTTCGTTCAAATATGGACTTTTTGCCGGTCTCTGTTGCGTGGCTTTTTTACTGATTGCTGTAACCTTGTTTTTTTATTTTAACATAGGAATTTTAAATACGATTTTTAGGCACTTGTTACGTTCACGATTCAAAAAAATAGAAACTTATATTGCTGTTTTTGAACTATATTCGAAAAAAGAACTCGGAACAATTTTATTGCTTTCGGCTTTGCGGTATCTGATTTTTTCGTTTCAGTTTGTACTGCTTTTGTGGGCGTTCAGTTTGCCGATAGCTTATTTTAATGCACTGATGCTTGTGGCAATCATGTATTTTTTCATGACGATGATTCCGACTTTTACAATTGCCGAGCCCGGCATAAGAGGAAGTTTGAGTATTTTTATTTTCGAAAAATGGTTTTCGATTCAAGGACTTTTGATGACTTCGACAGGATTATTGGTGTTTGCTTCGAGCACGATTGTTTGGATTTTTAATTTGGCATTACCGGCATTGGCAGGCGTTTTTTATGTGTACCGATTGAAATTTTTCAGAAAATGATATTGTTAGATTCGTTAAATACCATCCTTCGCTTTGTCGAAATCGTTGCGGCTTGTTACAGCATTCTGATTGGCTTGTTTGCGTATGGTTGGTTTCGGTTGAAAGCATCGTCCGATTTTGAACTTTCAAACGAAACAACGGTTTCGGTTTTGGTTGCCGCTCGGAACGAAGCAAATACAATTGGTAATTTAATTGCCGATTTAGCACGTCAGAATTATCCACAGCAACTGTACGAAGTCATTTTTGTTGATGACCATTCGGAAGACGAAACATACAATAATATCCAAGAAATTTGCGCTAATCATGGAAATTTTGTTTTGCTTCGTGCTTCTGAACAAGGTAAAAAAGCGGCGATGGCACAAGCACTTGCCGAAGCAAAAGGTGCATTGATTTTGGTTACAGATGCCGATTGTCGGGTTTCAGCTGACTGGGTACGTTGTATGGTTTCGTATTACGAAAAAGAACGACCGAAAATGATTTTAGGTCCGGTTTTGTTGACACCTTCGAAAACGCTTTTTGAACGTTTTCAGACACTCGAACATTTGAGTTTAATAGGAAGTACAGCCGGCGCAGCAGCTTTAGCAATGCCGATTATGTGCAACGGAGCAAACATGGCATACGAACGTAAAGCAGCACGCGATGTTGCCATTTTGCGAAAAGATGCCGATTTGGTTTCGGGCGATGATATGTTTTTGATGCAGGCAATTGCAAAAAAATTTGGCGCAAAATCGGTTCAATTTATCCGTAATGAGCAGTGTATCGTAACAACGGTTCCATCGAAAACGGTTCGTGATTTTTTTAGACAACGTATGCGTTGGGTTTCAAAAAGCAAAGGTTACACATCGTTGCGTATTATTGCAACGGCACTCATGGTTTTTTTATTTAACTTGAATATTGTAATGCTTTTTGTGCTTTCGTTTTTTATGCCTGCATTGTCGCTTTTTGTGTTTTTGTTTCTGCTACTTAAAACACTTGTTGATTTTCCGCTTTTGTACGGTATGTGTGCTTTTATGAAGCAACAAAAATTGACTCGATTTATCATTCCGCTTGAGTTCGTTTATCCGTTTTACATTGTGCTTTCAGGGGTTTTTGGTTTATTTGGAAAACCGTCGTGGAAAGGTCGAAAGGCAAAATAAAGATTAAATAAATGGAATGTTTGTTTTCGACGATTTTTTGATACTTTTGCAATCCGATTCGGGATGTAGCGCAGCCCGGTAGCGCGCTTCGTTCGGGACGAAGAGGCCGCAGGTTCAAATCCTGTCATCCCGACAAAGCTCTTAACTTTAAATGAGTTGAGAGCTTTTGGTTTTTAAATAATGTCCTTTCTAAATCAGGCGGACTTTTATTCAAAAGCCCGCCTGATTTTTTTTGACACAGTCAGAACTAAAAAACCATTTCTTTACCTCATCACGGCAAACTTTCCGTTGACTTGTTTGTCGTTGGTTTTGATGGTGTAGAGATACGTTCCTGCGGGGAGTTGGCGTGTGTCGAGCAGTTTTTGTCCTTGTTCTCCTGT
>JAISHW010000082.1 GCA_031262365.1 Lentimicrobiaceae bacterium | reverse complement strand
CCGACACACAACTCTTAGTGTCCTATAGCTTATAACACAATTTTGCAAACATCTGAATAAAAGTAGATTACATATCTTGAAGACTTTATATCAAGGGATCTTTTTTAGAGGAAAGATATACAAAATTTCTCGAAGGTAATTGACCGTGCAATGCTTGCTTGCGATACTGCCGGGTTTGAAGTTGCCGAGCATTTTCCTTGCGTTAAGAAAGAGATTGAAATGCCAACAAAACCACGCAAAATAGCGGATGAAATAGGTTTTCCTGACCTCAGGAAAACCAAAAAAATAATAGACTACAATCTTTCTCGTAATGCCCGAAGATGCCGACACCCGAAAAAGGCATTATCGAACTTGAGAAAGAAGCTATAAAAAAATTGAAAGCGAAAAACAAAATAACGTTGGACGAATAAACAAAAAACAGAATAAACAGTTTCATCTTTTAGCAATCCACCCAAAAGTTTTACTGGTTTTTGTCGTATTTTAGTGAATTGAATTCACTGAAATTAGTAATATTTAGTGAATTGAAACAAACTTTTTCAGAAGGCTCTCTAATGTTATTTTTTTCGTAATATTGCAGAGCCTTATGGTGTCCGTTTGGGCTCAAAAGGGAATTAGGTGCAAATCCTAAACAGTTCCCGCTGCTGTAAGCTCTTTGTTTGCTTTCGAAATACAAGTCACTGTCGCGCCCAACGCGATGGGAAGGCATCGGAAGCGGAGTAAGTCAGAAGACCTGCCATAAGCATTGATTAAACAAAGCTTTCGGGACAAAAGCGGGTCGGATAAAACAATAAATTTTCGGCATTTTTTCCTGCAAGTTTTGAGGTCATTAAATTATTATTCACCTTAAAACGTTGTTTTATGCAGTTTTTTCACGCAACGCGCCTTTTGGTTTTAAGCGCATTACTGATACTAGTTCAAAAAAAGTGTAAAGTTCAAAAAAATTAAAGAATTGAAACGAAGAGCTGTCATTTGTTGTTTTTTGATCTGCTTGAATCTGTTTATTGTTCGATCACAATCTCTTAACGATACCATTATGCTCAATCAGGTTGATGTTATAGATTCTGTGTTGCGAAAACAACCTGTTTCGGTGATGGAACGTAAGTTCGATACTATTAGTTTGGAAAAAATTCGGACATCAAATGTATCGCAATTGCTGATGACACACAGTCCTGTTTTTATCAAAACGTATGGACCAGGAGGACTTTCGACGGCTTCTTTCAGAGGGACAACAGCCGGTCATACACTGGTTTTGTGGAACGATTTTCGGCTGAATGCACCGAATTTAGGTCAGGTAGATTTCAGTTTGATTCCGGTTTTTTTCTCTGAGAATATCGGTTTAAGTTGGGGCGGAAAAACAGCTCGCCAAAGTGGCGGATTCGGCGGCGTGGTTGCGTTAGACAATAAAAGTGTTTTCAATAAAGGTTTTTCGACCGAATTGATGCAGACAATTGGTAGTTTCCGCTCGTTGGGAACTTTTGCAACGTTTTCATATTCAAATCGGAAAATACACCTTCGGACAAAATTTTTTCAAAATTCGAGTCGTAATGATTTTGAGTTTCTGAATACAGCTGTGATTCCGAAAACCTATATGAAACAACCCAATGCCGATTATTTCAATTTTGGTTTTATGCAAGAAGTGCATTGGCTGACAAAATACGGCATGTTGACGGCTACAAGTTGGAACCAATGGAACGACAAAAAACTACCTCCCATCATGACCAACATGAAGAAAGGAGGCAAAACAGAAGAATATGCAGACGAAAAATTCAGTCGAAATTATTTATCTTTTAAGCCTATTTGGCAAAAAGGATCGCTACTGTTGAAGTCGGCTTATTTTGCCGAACGCCAACATTATTTTTTACGGACAACATCAGCCGTTTCGGACGAAACAGTCAGTTTGGTCGATGCAACGAACAATGCCGATATATTCAACGAAATTGTGCAAGTCGAACAGCAGATTTTCAAATCATGGTGTTTTTTAGCAAAAGTGCAATGGGATTTCGAAAAAGTTTATTCGAATAATTACCGAGAAACAAAACAACGAAATACAATTTCGTTTTTTGTCGAAACAAAATTTTCGTTGTTTCGAGATGTACATTTTGTAACATCCGTTCGCAACGACATTGTTGACGGCAAAACGCAAGGTTATTTTCCGTCGGCAAATTTGACTTATACACCTGTTTTTTTGAAAGGATTTTCATTGACGTTGAGCGGCATCAAAAATTACCGACCACCGAGTTTGAATGATTTGTATTGGTATCCGGGCGGAAACGAACAGCTGAATCCCGAGAAAGGCACTTCGTATGACGCTTCGCTTGATTACAAACTTTCAAAAAAAGACTTCTCGATCAATGCACATTTTGGCGCGTTTTTGTCGTATATCGATAATTGGATTCAATGGAAACCAACGGCTTATCGTTACTGGATTCCGGTAAATATTTCGAAAGTTTTTGCGCGTGGCTTTGAAGTGCATATCGATGCTATGTATAAACATGATAATTTAAAATATTTTGTTTCAGCAAATTATGTCTTTACGAAAACAACAAACGAAGACCCACAATCAGCTTTTTTTGATTCGGAAGGTGCGCAGCTTATTTATATTCCGAAACATCACGCGAATTTGTTTCTGAATATAGATTATAAAACTTGGAATTTTAGTTATACATTTGAGTTTACTGGAAAAAGAAATACATCGACCGACAAAGATGATTTTTTTGTACTACCTAATTACAATTTGCATCATATAAGTTTTGGAAAACGCTTTGGCTACATAAAAACAGAGTTGCGCATAAATAATCTTTTTAATATGGATTACCAAGCCGTTTTATGGCACGCAATGCCGAAAATAAATTACGAATTTTTTATTTCATATAAATTTATATAAACTAATTAAATAAAACACCATGAAAAAGATTAATTATTTATTATTTGCTATTGTTGTTATTTTTTCAGCTTGTTCGAAAGATAACGATAACAATCAAAATCAAGGAATTGGAAAAGGTTTTTTCGTGCTTAACGAAGGTACTTTCACTTATGCAAACGCTTCGTTATCGTTTTTCAACGAAGATTCGCTGAAAATAACGAATAACTTGTTTTTTCGTGTCAACAACGTGCCTTTGGGCGATGTAGCCAACAGCATGACACACTGGAACAATAAATTGTATCTTGTTGTCAACAACAGCGGTTATATTTATAAAGTAGATGAAAAAACAATTCTGTACGAATCGCAGTTGGCAGGCATGCATTCGCCTCGCGAAATATTAATTATTTCCGATACAAAAGCTTATGTTTCAGATTTGTATGAAATGGGATTTCATGTTATCAATCCTTCTACAATGGAATATATCCGTTTTGTTCGTACCGGAAAATCGACCGAAAACATGCTTTTGCTTGGCGATGAAGTTTTTATTACGAATTGGTCGCAATACGAACAACAAATGCCCAATAATACGGTTCAAATTGTCGATTCGAAAACAGATCAAGTAATTGATAGCGTAATAGTTACAAAAGAGCCGAATAGCATGGTCGTTGATGCAAACGGTAAATTGTGGGTGTTGTGCAGTGGTGGTTGGGAAGGAGAAGAAACGCCGGCACTGATTCAAATTGACCCGCAAACACGAACGATTATTAAAAAACTTGATTTTGATGCGCTGTCGTATCCTTCGCGACTTTCGATAAACAAACAAGGCGACAGGCTTTATTACATCAATTCCGATGTTTTTACTTTGACTGTCGAAGATTCGCATTTACCTGAAGAACCTTTAATCGAAGCCGGAAAACATTATTTTTACAATATTGCATTGCATCCGCAAACGGCAACTTTGGTGCTTGCCGATGGTTCCGGATTTGCTGAAAAAAGCTATGTGTTTCGTTATCACGATGATGGAAGATTGATTGATTCGGTTCAAGCAGGAATTATGCCAAACAAAATAGTGTTTAATTACTAAAGGGAATTTCTAAAAATTCAAAAGACAAGGCTTGCGACCGAGACAAAAGCGGAGTTTACTTGGCGTAAATGAGCATTCTGGCGAGGAAGCGTAACGCAGTATTTTGGATTTTTAGAAGTTCCCTAAAGATTGTTTGCGACGATTTTAAACTCGTTCAGAATCATTGCAGTAGTGCCCCAAACAATTTCTTGTTGTGGATAAAAACAAGGTGTGTCAAGATGTTCGCTTGCATGAATGCGAATACTTTTTGTAACAGCTGTATCGTGATGTAATAGTTCTTGCAATGGAATGGTGATAATTCTTTTTACTTATTGAAAATCAGGATCGAATGGTGGTTTGTAATCAACAAATCCGACAAAAGTTTCGGCATTTAATCTTTAACGCTAATTCCGCACAAATGTAAAAGTACGCGAGCACCGACGTTTCCGTCCCATTCACATTTACCATTTCCCGGAGAAACTTCACACAAATCGAATCCGATAATATTTTTGTTGGCACGTTTCAATTGGTTCAAAATATATAACAGTTCTTCGTATTCTAATCCGCCGGGCACGGGTGTTCCGGTATTGGGACACAATTTAGGATCAAGAGCATCAATATCGACCGAAACATACACGTTTTCAGGAAGTTTCGAAATGATTTCGTCGGTAATTTGTTTCCAATTTGCACCTTCGTAAAGTCTTTTGCGGTAATCGCGATCGAAAAATACGGCAATGCGTTCTTTTGTTTGCGAAACAAGTTCCGCTTCATAGTCGCAATAATCGCGAATGCCGACTTGAATCAATTTTTTGACATTCGGAAACTTCAAAACATTATTGAAAATTGAGGCATGCGAATAGCGAAAACCTTCGAATGCACAACGTAAATCAAGATGCGCATCGAAATGCAGAATGCCGTATTTTGTGTGCTGATCAGCAAAAAATTGATGATATGCCAATGGAATACTGTGATCGCCACCTAACAAACCGACAATTTTTCCTTGCGATTTCCAGTAAGCAATTCGTTGTTTGAGCCACGCATTTTTTTGTTCAGTTCCTTTTTCTATTTCGAGATAAATCGAATCAAATTTCTTCGGATTCTCCTGTATTTCACCATTTTCGACAGCTTCGATAATAATTTCCGAAAAAGGAATCAGTTTTTGATGCAAGGCTTTTAATTCTTCTGGAAATTCATCCATCCAAATGCCTAATTTCCACAAATCGGGATAATCATGATGGTGTAAATCAACTTGTAACGAAGCCGAACGTATCGCTTCAGGTCCGTTTACCGTGCCGCGGTTGTAACTTGTTGTTAATTCCCATTCGACTGGAATAATGATAATTTGCGATTGCTCGGCACTGAATGGCAAGCCGAAAAGTCCTGATTTGGAATTTGATGCCGCATTTGGATCGAAAATAGTTGTACTCATGTCATGAAAAAATTATTGCAAAAGTCGGTAAAAAAGAACGATAAAGTGTAATTTTATCCTGATTTTACTTTATGGATTTATTCACTCCTTTATATCCTTTTACGTTCTGTAGTTTTGCAAGCGGAAGTAGCGGCAATTGCTTTTTTGTTGGTAGTGGCGATGAAGCAATTCTGATTGATGTCGGAATAAGCACTTCGCGAATCGAAAAATCTGTAGCAGATATTGGCTTTTCGATGAAACAAATAAAAGCTGTTTTTCTGACACATGACCATATTGATCATACTAAAGGAATTGCAACTTTAGTGAAAAAATACCGAATTCCTGTGTATGCACGAGAAACTTGTCGTGATGGTGTTTTGAAAAATCCGCAAACAAAAAAAGTAGATGCTAACTTTTTTTATTCAATTGATTTACAGAAACAAAATGAAATAGCTTCGTTGCGTATCGAAGCTTTCGAAGTGCCACACGACGGGAACGGATCGGTCGGATATCACATCTGTTTTTGCAACCAACGTTTGACAATTGTTACTGATTTGGGACACATAAACGACCATGTAGCAACGTATTTAAACGCTTGCGACACGTTGATTATTGAATCGAATTATGACAAAAAAATGCTCGAAACGGGACCTTATCCACATCGTCTTAAACGCCGTATCGATAGTCAATTCGGACATTTATGTAACGACGAAACAGCGTCTTTTTTAGCAAAAAACTATAAAAATTCGTTAAAACATATTTTTTTGTGTCATATCAGTGCTTGCAACAACACGCCGGATCAGGTTTTGCAGACAATTCGCCATAATTTCGAACAACAAAATTGCAAATTAGCGCAGCATACACAGGTGGTGGCTTTGCCACGCGAAAAACGATCTGATTTATATTATTTGTGATAATTCATTGATTTTTAAACTATTAAAATTCATTTTGAAACGGCATAAGAGAAAAACCTGCCAAACTATTTCAGGTTTTACAGCTAATTTTTACTTTTGCAATTCAAATTAAAACAGCAGACAATGGGAAGAGCATTTGAATACCGCAGAGCGGCAAAAGAAAAACGTTGGGATAAAATGTCGAAAGTTTTTCCGAAATTAGGAAGACTAATCACAATTGCGGCAAAAGAAGGCGGTATTGATCCGGATATAAATCCAAAATTGCGTCAGGCAATCCAAAACGCGAAGGCAGAAAACATGCCGAAAGACAATATTGAAGCGGCAATTAAACGGTCTTTAGGAAAAGATGCCGACACAATGGTCGAAATCGTTTACGAAGGAAAAGGTCCTCATGGCGTGTTGGTTATGGTTGAGTGCGCTACCGACAACACCACGCGCACGGTAGCTAACGTAAAATCGTACTTCAATAAATCGGGCGGTTCGTTTGTTCCAAGTGGCTCGTTAGAATTCATGTTTTCGCGCAAAGCAGTTTTCGAAATCAACCCGAAAGCCGGAATGAATATCGAAGACCTTGAACTTGAATTGATTGATGCAGGGCTTGACGAAATTGAAGTAAATGATAGAAAAACAGTTGTTTACAGCGATTATACCAATTATGGATCGATGCATCAAAAATTGGAAGAATTGGAAATAGAAATCATAAAATCGAATTTACAACGTTTTCCGAATACGCCTGTTGTGTTCAACGAAGAACAACTTATTGATATTGAGAAATTTCTCGATAAAGTAGAAGACGACGACGACGTACAAGCTGTGTATACGAACATCGAATAAATACGAAGAAACTCCCATAATATTAAGGAGTGGAAAAAATAGTTGAAATGTTACATGTAACATTTCAACTATTTTTTTTGCGTATCACATTTGTTTCACTGGTTTTAAATCGTATTTTTACGCATGGCAATAGAAATAGAACGTAAATTTTTGGTTAAAGGAGATTTTCGACCTTTTGTATACCGATCAATACCCATCAAACAAGCTTATTTGATAGCCGATTCAATGCGTTCGGTACGTGTGCGAACCAAAGGAAATCAGGCATATCTGACAATCAAAGGAAAAACCGACCAATCAGGAATAAGTCGTTTCGAATTTGAAAAAGAAATTACAACAGAAGAAGCAAACGAACTTTTTCAACTTTGTGAACCACACTTTATCGAAAAAACACGCCATTTGATTGAAGTAAACGGATTTGTTTTTGAAGTTGATGAATTTTTTGGTGCCAACGCCGGATTATTCATAGCTGAAATCGAACTTCCTTCGGCTGATACACATTTTACAAAACCTGAATGGCTGGGCGAAGAGGTTACCGGAAATCCACACTATTATAATTCCTCCTTATTAAAACATCCGTTTAAAAACTGGTAACGGTAATTTTCGTAAATTTTTTGGAACGAATCTTCGCACACAAACTCATTCGACATATTTTGATTGGATGTTTTTTGAAACATAGAGTCGGGTAGGAGTGAGCCTGTGAGAATGAAAAACGAAAAATAAAACGCCCCTAAAACGCATTTAAAAGCGATTTAAGAGCAGTTAAATTTAGATGCATGAAATGTCCATTTCATCATCAAAAACAGCTCCAATCGATTTTTTTATCTTGTAACTCTTTCAATGTACAATTGTAAACAGATTTATATAATCATAAACAAATAAATGCAAATACTTGATATATAGTGATAATTTACAAACGTAACACAAATAAACTAAATAAATTAAATGTTACAAGAATAACAAAAGAAAATAAATCATTGAAAATAAATTTAATTATAATTATATCAGTTAGTTCTATTGTTTTTATTGAAGATATAGTTTAAAAATAATACACAGACACAGCTTGTTTTTAATAATTATTTATAATATACTATATCATTATTAATAAGCTATTTAAGCTATTTAAATAAATAAAAACTTCATGAATTTAACGTAAATTTAATTTGTTACAAGATTAAACTATTTGGAATTGTGATTTGTAAGCGTATAACTGTTAACTTTGTAACATTAAAGATTGTTGAATTTGTAATTTTTAGGACATATATCCCTCAAGAAAAATGACTGAACTGAAAGAACGAATTGCGCATATCATGCGTTCGAAAAATTTAACGGCGACACAATTTGCCGATATGCTACAAATACAACGTTCCGGAATTTCACATTTCTTGTCGGGACGCAACAAACCAAGTCTCGATTTTTTCATGAAACTCAAAGACACATTTCCCGAGTTTAATCTCGATTGGCTTATCATGGGCAAAGGTCCGATAACGGTTTCCGACCTCAATTGGTCGAAAAAAGAAGAGAAAGTACCAAGTGATTTGTTTTTTGAACAATCGGAAGCGTTCAAACAAGAAGAAAAAGCATCGGAACAATCGAATCCATTAAATTTTCAGGATAAAAAAGAATCAAGCATTGAAGAAAAATTGCAACTCATGGATAAGCAAGGTCAAAAAATAAAAAAAGTGCTTCTTATTTATCAAAACGACACATTTGATGTGTTATTTTCGAATGAAAAATAAGCGAAATTGAAGAATAGCTATTTAAAAATCAACTTTTTGGACATGCGAATTTATTTTTAATTGAAATGCAGCTTACATTGTTTATCGTAGAAGAGCCGAAAATAGAATACGAACAAACAACATAACTGCACTACCCATAGCCTTTAGCATTATCAGCAACCTTACGGGCAACCCGCATAAGTTAGCAAACAATCCATAAATCGAGCTCTTTTTTTGTAAATTTGTCGGACGACAGAAACAAAAAAAATGATTGACGAATATTTGAATAAAATTGTTTGTGACGACAGTTTGACCGTAATGAAACAACTACCGGACAACTGTATAGACCTTGTTGTTACTTCGCCACCATACAATCTAAAAAACTCAACCGGAAACGGAATGAAAGCCTGCACTACAACCGGAAAATGGGCTGGTGCAGCTTTACAAAACGGTTACAGTCATTATAATGATAATATGCCACACGAAGAATATGCAGAGTGGCAACACCGTTGTTTGAAAGAAATGTATCGTTTAATCAAAGATGATGGTGCAATTTTTTACAATCACAAATGGCGTGTGCAAGACGGGCTAATACAAGACCGAAAAGATATTATTCGTGATTTGCCTGTGCGACAAATTATTATATGGCGTAGAAAAGGCGGTATCAATTTCAATCCCGGTTATTTTTTGCCGACTTACGAAGTAATTTATCTCATAACAAAACCGAAATTCAAACTTGCGCCAAAGGCAAATGCCTTTGGCGATGTTTGGGAATTTACGCAAGAGATGAAAAACGAGCATCCAGCACCTTTTCCGGTTGCGTTAATTGACCGAATTATTTCATCAACCAATGCCCAAACAATTCTTGACCCTTTTATGGGAAGCGGAACGACTGCTGTTGTTGCAATGGGATTAAATCGTAATTATGTTGGCATTGAATTGTCGCCTGACTATTGTGAAATGGCAGAGAAAAGAATTGAAAGAAACAAAATACATAGCGAACTAATTAGGTTACGACCTTTAACCTTATTTCAAGACATAGAAGAATGAAGATCTATACAAAAGAGGCGTTAATTGCTGAGTTTAAGAAAATTGCGGAAAAAGGTTGGATATCAAATGCGAGACATGGGAATCACGGAGGAATTGGAAATACATTAGAAGATTTGTTAGGAATTGAAGAAAACAATTTACCAATTCCAAATGCATCCGAGTGGGAACTGAAATCGCAACGCTTAAACACTTCCTCTCTTACAACTTTGTTTCATATTGAACCCTCGCCAAGAGCCGTAAAATTTGTTCCGCAAGTTTTATTGCTGAAATACGGTTGGACACATAAAGAAGCCGGAAAGAAATATCCAGAAAATGAAATGAGTTTTCGCCAAACTATTCACGGACTTTCATCAAGCGACAGAGGATTTCAAGTAGTAATTGATAGGAAAAACAGCAAAGTTTTAATCTCATTTAACCGCAGTAAAGTTGCAGAAAAACACAATAATTGGCTCAAGCAAGTCGAAAAACGAATTGGACTTAGCGAACTCAATCCGCAACCATATTGGGGTTTTGACGACCTTGCAAATAAAGCAGGAACAAAATTACTTAACTGTTTCTATGTCCAAGCAGAAGTAAAGAAAGAAGACGGCAACGAATTTTATCGTTACAGTAAAGTTCAAATGTTACAAAAATTCAACTTTGACGGTTTCTTAGACCAAATCGAAAAAGGAAATATACTTGTAGACTTTGACGCACGGACAGGGCACAATCACGGAACGAAATTTCGTATGCGACAAAACTGCTTGCCAGACTTATACGGAAAGGTAACAACAATACTATGACGAAAAAAGGTATCAGGTAACAGCAGTTTCGTGCAATGTAGGGTAACATTCTTCGTATGAAAATTATTTCTAAATTTGAAGCGTGAGTTTTGTATTTGGGTTTAGTGGCAAAAATCCCACCCGAATGCCAAGTCTCGAAACGAAAATAATCCTATGCAGACTTCTTTTTTTGAAACATTTGCCGAAATTTTAACCACGCCCCAGAAAATTGTCATTACAACACACACAAATCCCGATGGCGATGCACTCGGTTCGTCTTTGGCTTTGTATCATTTCGTCAAACAGTTCGAACAAGAAGTGCACATATTGATTCCGAATAAATATCCCGATTTTTTGGCTTGGTTGCCGGGTGCCGAACAGATGATTATTTTCGAATCGAATGTGAAATTGGCAAAACAAGTTTTGAAAGCTGCCGATTACATCTTTTGTCTTGATTATAACGCAATTAACAGAGGCGGAGTAATGCAAGATCACATCAAAAAATCGAATGCAAAAAAAGTACTTATTGACCATCATCGCGATCCGGAAGCGACCAATTTTTATGCGATGCTTTCCGATACGGATGTATCGAGTACAGCCGAACTTATTTTTGATGTGATTGATCATTTTGATTACGAAAAATATGGAAATCAAGATATTACAGAATGTATTTTTGTAGGAATCATGACGGATACCGGTTCGTTTAGCTATTCGATATATGGTTCGCGAACGTTCGAAATATGCGCCCGATTAGTTCAGAATGGCTTAGATTTGCGCAAAGTACATCAAAATGTATACGATACGTTTTCCGAAAACAGATTGCGTTTGCTGGGCTTTTCAATTTCGGATCGCATGTACATCTACGACGACTTGTCGACTGCTATTATTTTGTTAAGTAAAGCTGATCTTCAAAAATTTAACTATCAAATTGGTGATACAGAGGGTATTGTCAATTTTCCACTTTCGATGAAAAAAATAAAACTCGCTATCTTGATTACCGAACGCGACGACCAAATTCGCTTGTCGTTCCGTTCGAAAGGCGATTTCTCGGTTCACGAACTGGCTCGAAATCATTTTGAAGGAGGAGGTCATAAAAATGCTGCAGGAGGAAGTTTGTATTGCTCTGTAAATGATGTGATTGAAAAAGTTTTAATCGTTCTTGAAACATACAAAAACGACTTAACGAAGGCTTAAAAATGAAACGTATTATTCAACTAACATTCTTTCTTTCTTTTTCTTTTTTACTTTCGTGTGTCAACGAATCAGAAAAAGAGCCTGAAATGCCTCCAAACAAAGCGTTATTGGAAAGTTTCGAAAAAGCAAATCGTTATTTAACCCGCGAAGAAGAAGAAAATATCAACGATTATGTTAGAAGACATAAAGTCGAAATGAAGCAAACCGGAACCGGAATGCGTTATGCAATTTTGAAAGAAGGAACAGGAGCACCTGTACGTCGCAACGAGCAAATTCACATCAAATACGAAACCTATTACATTACAGGTGATTTGGTATATACGACCGAAAAAAAAATAATTGTCGGAAAAGGCGGTATCGAATCGGGATTGGAAGAAGTAATTTTATTGATGAAACGTGGTGATGAAGCGAAGATTATCTTACCTTCGCATCTTGCTTTTGGTTTTTTAGGCGATCAGAATAAAATTCCGCCCCGAACAACCTTGGTTTATAAATTAAAAATCATTGAATAACAACTTATTATGAAAAAAATTATTGTAATAGCGTTTTTTTTAACCGTTTCAACCATTTTATTTATGAGTTGCCGTCAAAATCCGTATAAAGATTTTCAGGAAACAAATACAGGACTTTTATACAAATTTCATGTAAAAAATGATGCACCAAAACCCAAGCCAATGGACGTTATTTTTGCTAAAATGCGTTATGCAATTAACGATTCGATTCTATTTAACGATTCAGTCCGTTTTCTGTTATTAGAATCGCTGTTTCCGGGCGATTTTTACGAAGGCATCGCGATGATGGGAAAAGGTGATTCGGCAACATTTATTACAAAAGCCGATTCGACGATGTTAAAAATATTCCGATACCCAAAACTTCCTCCAAATATTACGCCCGAAACAATGATACAATTCGATTTTATGATTCAGGATATTATGACCAACGAAGCATACCAAGCAAGTATAGAAGAAGCAAAAAATAAACAAATAGCTGAAATGGAAGCCGTTTTAGCTACTTATATAAAAGAAAATAATATTAATGTAAAACCAACAAAATCAGGTCTTTACTTTATTGAGCAAAAAGTTGGAAAAGGCAAAAAACCAAAAGAAGGCGAAGTCGTAGAGGTACATTATACAGGAAGACTTCTTGACGGAACAGTTTTCGACTCGTCATACGATCGAGGCAAACCGATTGATTTCACCTTGGGGAAAGGACAAGTGATTGCGGGATGGGAAGAAGGAATTGCCATGCTTCGAAAGGGAGGAAAAGCACAGCTGATTATTCCTTTTCATTTGGCTTATGGCGAACGTTCGGCAGGCTCGATACCGCCTTATAGCTCGTTGATTTTTGATGTAGAACTAGTTGATATAAAATAAATTATGTACGTATGAAAATTTTAAAATTATCAGTATTTGCAATGGCTATCAGTATGCTGGCTTTTGCATGTGGCGATTCGGATCCGTTTAAAGATTTCGAAAAAGCGGAAAACGGCGTAAACATCAAGTACCATAAAAGAGGCGCGGAGTCAGCGAAACCGCAAGTTGGTGATTTCGCGTATTTTTCCATGTCTTATTTTGTAGGTGATTCGATGTATTTCAATTCGAATGATTTTGCAGGCGAACGTCCGTTTCCGGTAAGAGAACCTGAATTTGTAGGCGATATGAACGCTGCTTTAAGCCTTTTAAACATTGGCGATTCGGTTACAATCGGTATCCTTGTCGATTCGATGTTTATTGATCCCCAAGGAAATTTAGCATTGCCTCAGGGAGTAGAGCCGGGCGATCCTTCTTACTTTAATATTCAATTGAATCGCATTCAAACAAAAGAAGCGTACGAGGCTGAACAAGAAATTTTTTTACAACAACAAAAGGAACAAGAAATCGCTTTGTTAAATGCTTATTTGGCACAAAATAAAGGCGATAAAAAGCCTTCGGGATTAGTGGTGATAGAAGATGTAAAAGGCAAAGGTAATTTTCCGAAAAAAGGCGATGTGATGAAACTGAAGTTTGCCATAAGCTCATTAGAAGGCGAACCTTTTTTCTCGACACAAGGCGAATCTGTCGATGTAGAATATGGTAAAGAAGTTGATACAAAGGGATTTAACGAAGGAATTGGTTATATGAAACAAGGCGGTAAATACCGTTTAGTTGTGCCTTCGGAGTTGGCTTTTGGTAGCGAAGGATTTCCGATGGCAGGAATACCTCCTTATTTTGGAATGATTTACGAAGTGGAAGTAGTCGAAATGAAATCGAAAGAAGCATACGAAAAAGAACAAGCCGCTTTAAAAGCTGCAGCAGAGCTTATCGCAGAAGAACGCCGCTTAGCCGAACCGGCTAAAATAGCGAAGTATGTTAAAGACAATAACATTACGGTAGCACCGACCGAAAGCGGTTTGTATATGATACACGAAACAGAAGGAACCGGAAAATTGCCGCAATCCGGAAACATGGTCGAAGTGCACTACACACTTTATAATATTGATGGCGAAAAATTGCAATCGTCGCGAGATTCGGGAAAACCGTTTAGCTTTGTAATCGGCAGAAACCAAGTGATTCAAGGTTGGGACGAAGGCGTTGCCATGATGAAAGAAGGCGGCAAAGCAACGTTGCTTATTCCTTCCGCTATTGCGTATGGCGGAACCGATCGTGGCACTGATATTCCGGCTTATTCGCCTTTGGTATTCGAAGTCGAACTGATTTCGGTGAAAGAATAATAGACGGTAACTACTCAAAACTACCGTTATTTAAATAAAATCAATTAATTAATTAACCATAATTATTATGAAAATTATTACACAGTCTAAAAACTTTAGAAGTTTAAAGACAACCATTGACAAAACCTCGATGATTTTCAGAAATCTTAGAGGTTTAGGCATCATCCTCTTACTGCTGTTTTTCGGCACTAATACCATTGTCTATGGACTAACAATTGATGCCCTTAGAACTTTCCCTATATCGCAGGTACGCGATTGTTTCCGAAACCCGGCAAATCCGACTGATGGACAATCATGCTCGCTTTATAGATTTGATGTGCCTACAGATGCATCTCAGGTAACAAATTCAAGTTCAGGTCCTTGGTATAATATAACTACCATAGCAAGTTATGATGCAGCAGGTTATTTGAAACTTGATTGGGTTAACGCAACATCGTATAAATTGAAATTGAATTTATACGATAGTTCCGGTGTATTTGTAAAAACAATAGCCGCAAGCGGAAGGATTGCTTTCTACTTTGATGAGGGCTTTGTGTATTTTGGCGACGGTGGTGCAAGTGGTACTATCACAGATGTATGCGCTTATGCATTTTTCTACAATTCCCTTCCATCTGATCCATTCAATGCAACAGCGCATACGGTTCCTACCAACAGAGATGCGGTGGAGGCTGCAACTGAAGGACTCATATACAATGTAGAGGTTGCTGCTGTTTCGAATGGTAGTGTTTCAGCAAGTAAAACTTCTTTTATAAATGAAGGAGAAACAATTATATTAGCAGCAACACCAAATTCGAAATATGGACTCGCTTCAATTACAGCATACAAAAAGGGAGATTCAAGTGAGGTAGTAACTTTAAATCTCGGCGTAGGCAATACATATACGCTCACAATGCCCGCGTATGATGTATCGGTTTCGGCTTCATTTACTAGCCAAGATGCCACGCTATCCGCTTTAACTGCCAGTCCTGCAACCTTATCGCCGGCGTTCGCCTCGGGCACCTACACTTACAGTGCTACTGTACCATACACGACCTCATCGGTAACTTTAGCAGCAACGAAGTCAAATGCCAGTGCGACAGTTACCGGTACAGGTGCCAAATCATTATCAGTCGGCGCGAACCAGTTTACAGTTACGGTAACAGCTGAAGATGACGACTACACACAAACTTATACGGTAAACATTTACCGTGAGTCGAACGTTGCTACGCTATCGAGTTTAACAGCTGGTCCTGCCACGTTATCGCCGGCATTCGCATCGGGTACCTATACATACTATGACACGGTACCTTACGCTACATCTTTGATGGCACTTGTAGCTACGGCAACAGATGCCAATGCGTCAATTCCTGCCAGTAACTTAGGAATCAAGGGACTTTCAGTCGGATCGAACCAGTTTACGATTACGGTAACCGCCGAAGACGACAGTTACACGCAAGTGTATACGGTAAACATCTACCGTCAGTCGAACAACGCCAAACTGTCTGGTTTAACCGCCAGTCCGGCTACGTTAGCACCGGCGTTCGCCTCGGGTACTTATACTTACAGTGCTACCGTACCTTACGCAACCTCATCGGTAACGTTAGCAACAACGACAGCACATGCTAATGCGACAGTTACCGGAGCAGGTGTCAAAGCACTATCAGTTGGCGCGAACCAGTTTACGATTACGATAACAGCTGAAGACGACGACTACACACAAACTTATACGGTAAACATCTACCGCGAGTCGAACGTTGCCACGTTATCCACTTTAATCGCCAGTCCGGTCACGTTATCGCCGGCGTTCGCCTCGGGTACCTATACATACTATGATACCGTACCTTACGCTACATCTTTGATGGCACTTATAGCTACGGCAACAGATGCCAATGCGTCAATCCCTGCCATTGATTTAGGCATCAAAATGCTCTCAGTCGGATCGAACCAGTTTACCATTACGGTAACCGCCGAAGACGACAGTTACACACAAGTGTATACAATAAACATCTACCGTCTGTCGAGTGATGCCACGCTATCCGCTTTAACCGCCAGTCCGGCTACGTTAACACCGGTATTCGCTTCGGGTACTTATGCTTACAGTGCTACCGTACCTTATGCTACCTCATCGGTAACTTTAGCAGCAACGAAAACAAATGCCAACGCGACAATTCCTGCCGGTGACTTAGGTGTCAAAACGCTATCAGTTGGTGCGAACCAGTTTACTGTTACGGTAACTGCCGAAGACAACAGTACGCAAGTGTATACGGTAAACATCTACCGTGAGTCGAACGATGCCACGCTATCGAGTTTAACAGCTGGTCCTGCCACGTTATCGCCTGCGTTTTCATCGGGCACCTACACTTATAATGATACTGTACCTTACAATACATATTTGATGGCACTTGTAGCTACGGCAACAGATGCCAATGCAACAATTCCTGCCACTGATTTAGGCATCAAAACGCTATCAGTTGGCGCGAACCAGTTTACGATTACGGTAACCGCCGAAGACGACAGCTACACACAAGTCTATACAGTAAACGTCTACCGTCTGTCGAACGATGCCACGCTGTCTGGTTTAACTGCCAGTCCGGCAACGTTAGCACCGACGTTTGCATCGGGCACTTATACTTATAATGATACCGTCCCTTACGCCACCTCATCGGTAACGCTTGCAGCTACTGCAACATACGCCCAAGCGACCGTTACCGGTGCAGGAGTCAAAGCACTTGCTGTTGGATCAAATCAGTTTACTGTTACGGTAACATCCGAAGATAATAGTGCTACGTTAGTCTATACTGTAAACATCTACCGTCAGTCGAACGATGCCACGCTGTCTGCTTTAACTGCCAGTCCGGCTGTTTTGTCACCAACGTTCGCATCGGGCACTTATACATACTATGACACCGTACCTTATGCAACCGATACGGTAACGTTAGCAGCAACGGCGACAGATGCCAAATCGTCAATTCCTGCCGGTAACTTAGGAATAAAGGGTGTTTCTGTCGGATTGAACCAGTTTACGATTACGGTAACCGCCGAAGACGACAGCTACACGCAAGTGTATACGGTAAACATCTACCGTCTGTCGAACGATGCTACGCTTTCTGCATTAACCGCCAGTCCGGCAACGTTAGCACCGGCATTCGCATCGGGCACTTATACTTATAATGATACCGTACCTTACGCCACATCATCGGTAACGCTTGCCGCTACTGCAACATATTCCAAAGCGACCGTTACTGGTGCAGGAGTCAAAGCACTTGCTGTTGGATCAAATCAGTTTACTGTTACGGTAACATCCGAAGATAATAGTGCTACGCTAATCTATACGGTAAACATCTACCGTCAGTCGAACGATGCTACGCTTTCTGCATTAACCGCCAGTCCGGCAACGTTAGCACCAACGTTCGCATCAGGTACGTATACATACTATGATACGGTACCTTATTTAACCGATACGGTAACGTTAGCAGCAACGACCACACA
>JAISHW010000077.1 GCA_031262365.1 Lentimicrobiaceae bacterium | reverse complement strand
CCGACACACAACTCTTAGTGTCCTATAGCTTATAACACAATTTTGCAAACATCTGAATAAAAGTAGATTACATATCTTGAAGACTTTATATCAAGGGATCTTTTTTAGAGGAAAGATAGTTAAAATGTCAGGTTAGATTGTAAAAAGTCGCCAAGTTTTTGCCTGTCCCTTGGTGTTCGCACTGCTCTGTCCGCTGCTTACCACCAACGTTTTATTGCCGAATTAATCAGTTCAAAAACTAATCCGATAAAAAATCAAAACGCAATCCGATGCACGCCGATTTCGTAGGGGCGGTTGATTACGTTGATGAGTTTTTTGTAATCATTATCCGATTTTACAAAATCAATGTTGTTGGTATCAATAATCAAAATGCGCATATCGGAGTTTTGCCTAAAAAACTCAAAATAGCCGGTTTGAATTTTTTCGAGGTAGTCGTCGCCGATATTTTGCTCATACAAACGTCCTCTTTTTTTGATATTTTCTTGCAACCGATCGATGTTCAAATAAAGATAAACCAGTAAATCGGGTTTTGGAATGTTGGTGTTGATAAGCCCGAAAAATCGAGAAAAAAGCTGGTATTCGTCTTCGGCAAGTGTTTTTTTTGCGAAAATCAACGATTTTACAATAAAATAATCGGCGACAAAAAACGAATGAAATAGATCGAAGTTCATCAAACAGTCTTTCAATTGCTGAAAACGCGCCGCCATAAACGACATTTCGAGCGGAAACGCATATTTATCTTGGTCTTGATAAAATTTCGGTAGAAAATCGTTGTCTTCGAAGTTTTCAAGAATCAATTTCCCGTTGAAATCTTCTGCCAAACGTGTTGCCAGCGTTGTTTTTCCTGCCCCGATGGTGCCTTCTATCGCAATGAAATTATATAACATGATCAGCTACAAAGATACGATTGAATTTTATTTTAAAAAGTGTTGTCCAACTTTCTGACAACATTGTTGTCTGCTAATTCTTCGAGCAACATTTTGTTTGTTTTACGTAATGCTGGATGCACAAAATCGGGTGCTATCTCGCACAAGGGCAACAACGTAAATTTTCGCAAATGTAAACGCGGATGCGGAATTTTTAATTGTTCGTTGTGTTGAATTTCGTTTCCGAAATATAAGATATCAAGGTCGATGATACGCGAACTGTATCCGTTTTCGGTTGTGCGTATACGCCCGAAATCAGCTTCGATTTGATGTAAGACGTTTAAAAGTTCGTTAGCCGGCAAAAACGAATCGAGCAACACCACTTGGTTCAAAAACCACGAATTCGATTCAAATCCCCAAGGTTCGGTTTCGTACAACGCCGATTTTTTGACGATTGTTCCACAACGAACGGTAAGTTGTTCGTGTGTTTTTTCGAAAACAGCTCGACTATCACCCTGATTCGATCCGAGTAAAATAGATGCTAAAGTATTTTTCACAACTCTTTTTTTTGTTTGTTGGGTTTCGTTGTCAGATAATCGCCCGAATAAACACGATTTAAAATCGCGTTGATTTTTTCGGCATACAACGGATCGGCTGCCCACGAACCCGTCAACCCGCTGATTGTTGTTACAGTGCCTCGTCGCACAAAACGACCACGATCACTTACCGACGGATTTTGAAGTGCATCGGTCGAAGCATACATTTTCAAATGTTGTATATGTGCGCGTACGCCTTCTTCCATCGAAGTGAAAACAAGTCCCGAATCGCCATTTCCGATAGCTCCCAAGCCACAATAATTAAATTGTGTCCGGCAGACATCGCCATTGTAGCGCAAAAATCCGGTTTCGTGACACATTTGACAAAAAGCAATATCGTGGTTTACGCCTTCGATAGCTGATTCGGCTATGTATAACGAAACCAATTGTTTGATTTCGGCTAACGGAATTTTTTTGTTGTGCCACCACAAAAAACTCAATAAACGCTCCGGAGGTAATTGTCCTTTATCTAAAATATGATTCGAAAATACTTCGAAAGCCGTGTATGCAACAACTGGTTCTTCCTCCTGAATAACAGGCAAAATTGAGAATAATGAGTCGTGTTCGTTTATTTCAAGAGTGTGTGTTAGCAAATCTTGAGCGAAGTTATATGATTCCTTTTTTGTAGCAACACCTCTTGTTTTGTCGCTAAGAAAAATAATGGCAACAAAAATCAGCAATCCGTACTTCAGATTGAAGCATTTGTATTTCATCTGTGAAAATCGTATTGCGAACATCGGAACAAAGTTGCTTAGAAAAAAGCAAACAAATCGTTTTTTGGCAATTTTTTTTTCAACGATTCGGTTGTAATGACTTCGGGGAACTTCCAAAGAGAGTTTTTCAAATCAATCCCGCTTCTATCATCTGAATAATTGATTCAATTTTGGCATCTTCTTCATCGGTTTGCGGATCGTAATTTGTTTTCAAGTTGTAACCCCAAATACGTGCAAATCCCTGATAGAAAAAAGCTCTGAAGCTACCTCTCAAATCTTTTAGCAAATTGTACGACGTATTTCCTGTTTCACGATCGACGAGTTTGATCAATATCCTTCCTTGTGTAAATGTGAAGTTTTTCAGTTCGCCGCTAAACTGGTCGGTAATGTTTTTTTCGGCTTGTTTCATCAAGGCGTTTTTCTGATTTTCGTTATTCGTTTCTAATAACAAACGTTCGTATTCTCGAAATTTTATTCCGGCTAATTTTGCATAAGGATAGGCTTTTTTGACGTGACGAATCAGCTTTTCATATTTTTTGATTTCACGTTTTGTTTCCGGAAAACGATATCCATATACACTTACTTCGGGCAAATTGACTGTCAACACAGTATCTTTTCCTTCGATTATCGCTTGAACGACAATGATTGAATCTTTGTTGTAGGTGTTTGTCGTTGGCTGTGGCTTTTGAAACGGTCGCACAACAATTCGTTGCTGTGCAAACGAAAATCCACACAGAAAAATGCCTAACAATAACAGTATGATTTTTTTCATAAAATCCTGAGAACACAATGATTGTGCCAAACAAAAAAACAAAACTAAGCAACTTGTATCGTTAGCTTTCCGGTAGCTTTGTTCAGTCTTGATTCGGCATAAGGAAGATCGACCGTAAGCTCTTTTATGTGCTCGTTCGAAGGCAGTTCGAACATGGCATCTGAAAGGATTGCTTCCAAAATCGAACGTAACCCACGTGCGCCAAGTTTGAATTCGATTGCTTTTTCGACCACATAATCCAATACTTTATTTTCGATAGAAAGCCGAATGCCGTCCATTTCGAAAATTCTGATATATTGTTTTACCAATGCGTTTTTAGGTTCGATAAGAATACGTTTCAGGGTTTCGACATTCAACGGATCGAGATGTGTCAGAATCGGAAAACGACCGACTATTTCAGGAATCAAACCGTATTTTTTTAAATCAGCAGGTGCAATGTATTGCAAAAGATTGTCTTTGTCGATCGTAATATGATCTTTTGCCCGATATCCAACAACATTTCTGCCGTTGCGTTCGGCAATAATCTGTTCGATACCATCGAAAGCACCTCCTGCAATAAACAAAATGTTTTTTGTGTTTACCTGAATCATTTTTTGTTCCGGATGTTTCCGACCTCCTTGTGGCGGCACATTGACGATTGTTCCTTCTAAAAGTTTCAACAACGCTTGCTGCACGCCTTCACCCGATACATCACGCGTGATGCTTGGATTGTCGCTTTTACGTGCAATTTTATCAAGCTCATCGATAAAAACAATTCCTTTTTCAGCTGCTTCAACATTGAAATCGGCAGCCTGAAGCAAGCGCGATAAGATGCTTTCGACATCTTCGCCTACATAACCGGCTTCGGTAAGTACTGTTGCGTCGGCAATAGCAAACGGAACGTGCAACATGCGGGCAATGGTTCGTGCCAATAATGTTTTTCCCGTTCCTGTTTCGCCAACCAAAATGATGTTCGATTTTTCGATTTCGATGTCGTCATCGGTTTTTTGCTGATAAATTCTTTTGTAATGGTTGTAAACCGAAACGGCTAAAACACGTTTTGCTTCATCTTGTCCTATAACGTACTGATCGATAAATGCTTTGATTTCTTTAGGTTTGAGTAAGGTGTCGCTCGGAATCGTATCCTTGTTTTGTTTTTTATGATCAAGTTCTTCTTTCAGAATGATTTGCGCCTGTTCGATGCATTGATCGCAAATATGTGCATCGAATCCTGATATAAGCATTTCGGTTTCAGAATGTTTCCGACCACAAAATGAACAAAAGTTTTCCGTTTTTTTCGCCATGCTTTTTTAACCCCTTATTTATTTTGGGTCGCTTTTAATCAACACTTCGTCAATCATTCCGTAATCTTTCGCTTCAGCTGCTGTCATCCAATAGTCTCTATCGGAATCGTTCCACACTTTTTTATACGTTTGTCCGCTGTGATTTGCGATGATTTCGTACAATTCTTTTTTTAATTTTTGAATCTCACGTGCCGTAATTTCAATATCTGAAGCTTGACCTTGAGCGCCGCCCATTGGTTGATGAATAAGAATGCGCGAATGTTTCAAGGCGGTGCGTTTGCCTTTTTCACCGGCGCAAAGCAATACGGCAGCCATTGATGCGGCTACTCCGGTGCAAATTGTCGACACATCGGCTGTGATGTATTGCATCGTGTCGTAAATTCCCAAACCGGCATAAACCGATCCGCCGGGTGAGTTGATATAGATTTGAATGGGGCGTTTCGAATCAAGCGATTCTAAGAAAAGCAATTGTGCTTGAATAATGTTAGCTACATAGTCATCAATAGCCACACCCAAAAAGATGATTCGATCCATCATCAAACGCGAAAAAACGTCCATTTGCGCCACGTTCAATTGGCGTTCTTCGATAATGGTCGGCGAAATATAATTGTTTACTGTTTTGGTATATTTGTCCAAGCCTAAGCTGTTGATACCAAGGTGTTGGCTTGCGTATTTTTGAAATTCGTTACTCATGGCTCCAATTATTTTTCTTGTTCTTTTGAAATTTCTTTAACAAACTCGTCGTATGTAAGTTGTTTTTCTTTGATTTTTAAGTTCGATTTCAAGAATGTTGTCATTTTTTGCTCGGCAATCTGATTTGCAATCCGGTTGCGTTGTTCTTGATTTTGCATCATGTTGTCGACGATTCCTTCTAAACGCTTGTTCATTTCTTCGTCGACCGATTCGGAATTCATGATCATCGGGGAGAAATATTTTCGGAATTGCTCGCGTATTTCTTCTTGTTTCACGGCAAGATCGGGGTTGTTTTTCAACAAATCCTGTTCGATCAATTGCCAACGGAAGCTACGCGAATAGAATTTGTCGTAATTTTCTGTTACATCTTCTTGTGTGATTTTTCCTTCGTTTGCTTCGACAATCCAGCGTTTTAAAAATTCGTCGGGAATAGCAAAAGTGTTTGCATCAATAATGGCATCAATGGCTTTATTGAAGAAGAATCTATCGCTTTCGTTTTGGTAATTTTTTTCCAACTCGTCGCCAATTCTTTTTTTGAATGTGTCTAAATCTTTGATGTCGTCGGTCGGGAACACGCGTTTGAAGAAATCTTCATTCAATTCGGCAGGTTCGTCGCGATGAATCTCATCGATGATGGTATTGAAATCAGCCGAAGCCAATTCTTTTTGGGTATCAGTAAGACCTAAGACTTTTTCAGCGGCATCGTCCGATCCTAAAGCTTTCGACAGATTCAGAAGAAATTCGGAGCCAATTTCTTTGCCAATCAAGTCGTTTTTGATGGTTTTTTCTTTGATTTGGTCTATATGAATGTGGATTTTTTTCTCAAATCCGCCTTCAATTTCTTTTCCTTCTTTGTCGATTTGGTGTACTTTCAAATCCAATTTGTCGTTTTCGCCAACAGTTTCAGGATTGGTATGCGTTGGATTTCCTTCAGCAATTTTTTTGAGTGTATCTTCGATTGTTTCTTTCGAAACGGTTAGTTTATAATAGGTTGTTTTTACTTTTGAAAGGTCGATGTTGATTTCGGGAATCAGTCCGATTTCGAAATAAAAATCAAAATCTACATTGTTTTCGAAGTTGATGTCGCTGTTTTTTTCGTCGTCAGAAAGCGGTTGTCCGATGATGTTCAGTTTGTTTTCGACGATGTAATTTTGTAAAGCATTTGAAATCGCATCGTTTACTTTTTCTGCTATTACTGACTTTCCGTACATTTTTTTTATCATTCCAAAAGGGACTTTTCCGGGACGAAAGCCGGGCATCGACGCTTTTTTCTGATAGTTTTTCAGTTCATTCGTTACGTCTTGCGCATAATCAGCTTCAACAATATTGATTTGAATAGTAGCCGTAAGGTCGCTTTTTGGAGTTTGTGTAATATTCATTATTTGTTTTAATTAATTAATTTTTAATTTTATAGAATCGCTGTCAAAATATTGAAAACCATCGATTTAGCTCTATTTACAATGAAAACGTATTGAAATAATTGCAGACAGAAAAACTAAGTTGCATGAGGTTTTCTGTTTTACTTTCGAGTTGTGTATTTGCGATAAAAAATCTTTTTTTTATTTTTCAATAAATTTGACTTGTTGAAGTAGCAAAATTATCATTTTTTTCAATATAAAAACGGTTATGAATGCTACTATTTTATGTTTTTAAGCCTTAAAACGAATTGTTTATTTTTTTATTTCAACAAAATTATTCCAACATAAGGTTTATAATCGGTTGTTTTTTCGGAAAGAAAACACGATACAGCTGTGGTAATTTATTCGTTTCGTAACCGAATAGTAATCTGCATAAAAAACGCGAATCGGCTTCTATTTCACAGTTTGTTGTTGCGGTAGTTTTATCTACTTTCCCATTTTCGACATGATAAACACAAGAAAATGAATTGTTTATCTTTACGTTAAAGTTGTTGTGCGGATTTTTTTCGGCATAGTGTTTCAATGCTTTTTCGGCATCTAAAATGGCAGCCATTGCCGTCAGATTGGTTTTATTTGGGCAATTACTGTTTTTAAAATCAATAACAATTGCTTCAAAATCTTCGCTGTTTTTTTGAACACAAAAGTCTTTATCGCGAAACAATGCATCAAACTTTATATAGGCTTCCGTCGAATCGGAAGATGTTTCCAAAATTTGTTTTAACGGAATTGTTTTTTTATCTTTTTTAAAAACTTTTTCGTAACCAAATCGATTGTAAAATTTAAATAGCCAATTTTTGTTTGTTTCAGGAATAAGAACTACGATGTAAATACCTCGTTTTCTAATAATTTCGTGGGCTTTGCTGATGAGTTTGGAAGCGTATCCTTTGCCACGAAATTCAGGTAAGGTGCAAATTCCCGACAGATAAGCGGCAGGTATTTCTGTTTCATAAAAAGTGATTGTGTACGAAAGAATTTGTAAGGAAGCAACAGCCGTTTCACCTTCGAAATAAATTAATGTGTTTTCGGGTTTGTACTTATGCTCAAAATACATATTCATATAATCATTGGTGTCGCCAAAACACGTTTTCCACATGTTTTTCACGAAAGGAGTTGTTTCTGTAGTTGCTAATCGAATCATTTTCAATGATTTAATAAAACAATTCCGTGTTGTAATACTATTTCGGGCTGATACGACATTTTTGCTTTTCTGAGATTTTCAATTCCTAAGTCTTCTTCGCGATTTATGTATGTATATGAAGTGGCTTCGTGCAAAGCAAATTGTTGATTAATAATAGCATAGGCACCTGTTATGTGTTCGAATGCTTTTTCAATATGTATTACAAATGTGTCTTTTGTTAAGGGTTCGCCAAAAGAAAAAGCGATCATTTTTCCATTTACTTTGATTGCGCCGCCTTTTAAACCAAAATAATGGAAATTTTTCAACATGGTACGTGTTGCGATATAATCGAATTGTTGCGACTCATGAAGTCGCGAAAAAGAATTGTTTTCCCATTCTTCGAGCATTTCGAGACATTCATTTATTTCGGTATCGGAAGTTATCCGTATGTATTTCCAATCCGGATTTTCGGCTTTAAACCGATTGATGTGGTTTCGTTTGCTTTGTAGTTTTTTGCCCGGCAATGTAATTAATTTCTCTGTAAGATACAGATAATCATAATCATCACGACAATCGATATAGCGGAATGTATTTGGAATTGCATTGTTTATTTCTTGCCACATTTTATCGGTAACTTTTGCTATTCTGAATAAAAAGTTATTTTCTTTCGCATCGGCTAATAGCATTTCTAAAGCGTGCGCCAGATTCATGTTGCCAATAGGCATCGTATAACACAACTTTTCGTTGGAATCGATGAATCTGAAAAGCACTATTTGTTCTTTTAAATCGATGTATAGCTGCGTTTTATGTTTTGATGTCCACGAAAATATATTTGCAAACGACAAACCACTTGAACGGTATTCGTTGTTTTTAAATAATTCATAGACTTTCGCTTTATCAGCTAAAGCGATTGGTTTGAAATCTATCATAATAAAAAAAATCTTTTGCTTGTAGGAGCTTCTTTGTTTTTTTGCTCCAAAGTTAAGCGATGAAAAGCAAATTTTAAATTTTATGTTTCTTTACATCAGTTCAAAACAAAAAAGCCCACAAAGTGTTTACTTCGCAGGCTTTAAGTGCGGATGAAGGGACTCGAACCCCCACGCCTTTCGGCACCAGATCCTAAGTCTGGTGCGGCTACCAATTACGCCACATCCGCTTGGATTTTTTTTTGAGGGTGCAAAGATACACTTTTTTTTGATCGAAAAATGTTTTTTTTGCATCAAAACATCAAAAAACCTTTCACAAAGAATCGTTTTCATGTCAAATTTTTACGTCCAACGCATCACGAAGCGCATTTCCGATAAGCATAAAAGCTAAAACCAATAACATGATCGCTATTCCCGGTAAGATGGCAAGATACGACGCATCGAGGATGATGAAGGCGTAATTTTCTTTGATCATGCTGCCCCACGAAGGAATCGGCGGTTGCACGCCAATGCCCAAAAAACTTAATCCGGCTTCGAGCAAAATTGCTGAGGCAAAATTAGCTGCAGAAATCACAATAATTGGACTGATGATGTTTGGCAAAATGTGTCGAACGACAATACGTGTATTGTTAAATCCTAATGCGCGTCCGGCTTCAACAAAAGTTGTTTCGCGAATCGACAGAATCTGTCCGCGTGAAACTCGCGCTACTTCGACCCACATCGTCAATCCTACTGCAACAAACACTTGCCAAAAACCTTTTCCCAAAGCAAACGTAATGGCAATAACAATCAGCAAAGTCGGAATCGACCACACAACATTGATAAACCATACAACCAAATCATCGATTCGTCCTCTGAAAAATCCGCCCAAACTTCCAATCGTAATGCCAATAACAATGCTCAGAAAAACAGCAATAAAACCAACCGACAAGCTTATCCGCGATCCTAACACCAACCGACTCAACAAATCGCGTCCAAACTGATCGGTTCCAAGCCAAAAAATTTGATTTTTGGTGTTGTTTTTTAAGATAAAGGAAACGGCTTCGTTGTTGGATTTGAATGTGCTGTTAGGAGCGATTTTACTGTTTGCAATCGCAAGTATTTCTGAATTCGAACTCGGATCAGGATTAAACACCCAAACGTAAGTACTGTCTTTTATAATACGAATCGAATCGTATGGAATAAATTGATTCATAGCTGGTTGTCCGAAAAAAAGTTTTTCAAAAAAACCACGTTGAACCGCTTCGTTTGCAAAAGGAACGACTAATAAATTTGTTTTAAATCCGGGTTTTTGTGTGCTTATTTCTAAAATTTGCGTGTTAGCATTCGGCGTGTTGTCGGGAATGATAAAATAAGCGAAAACAGCTAAAAAAGTAACCAATATAACGAAACACAACGACACCATTCCTATACCGTTTTTTCGGAATTTTTGCAAAGCCAATGCTTTTGGAGAAACAATTTTCCGACTTGTCGCTTTTATGTCGTTTGTCATGTGCTCAAAATTACATTTTTTTATTGCTGTACGGTAAAAAATGGTTATTTAGTCTATCAAGAGTATGCCCGAACAGCAAAAAACCCGAAAGCACAAAGACTCTTCTTCAGGCTTTCGGTTTTTTTTGAGTGTCGTTCTACACAAAAGAAAATCCAGCCCGATATAATTTCTCAAAATTACATTTCGAATTAAAAACTTTTTTACATTTGCTTTGTTTTTAACAAATAATAAAAACCAAATTTTCATGAAACTACCGCGCTCACGCCCCAAACCTGCCCTCCGCTGACATCAAACACCAACCGGCTGTTTGGTGTCAGCGGATGGAATAGATAAAAAAAGATTATTCATATAGTTTTTAATAAATATAACACATAAACAATGAAAAAGATTAGTTTCTTATTTTTTATATCCTTGTCCTTTTTTACAGTTTTAGGGCAGGGAAACACATGGGCACCGATAGGTGCGCAGTGGTATTATAGTCATAATGGATTTGGTGGGACAGGCTTTTATCTTGTTGAATCGACAAAAGACACACTTATTACCGTTGACGGCACTACGCGACTATGCAGCGTATTGGAAGTAACCGAAACATGGTGGAATTCTTTTAATGGTTCAACCTATACGAATAAAAAGGAAAACCAGTATATGTATTCGGACGATGACAAGGTGTACATTTACAAAATGAACCGTTTCTTTACACTTTACGACTTTTCTGCTCAAGTAGGCGATGAATGGGAAATACCTTATGGACATGAGTTTCTACTCGAAGCAGGTGTAGATTGCGAAGAAGTTGTTTCCTTAACCACAGGAATGGCAGAGGTTTCCTTTGCCGGCGATACACTAATTAACGGTCTGACACTACGTTATTTTAAACTAAAACGAAAAGACTTTCAACCTTGTGAAACAGGTTACTGTTGGGAGTTGCCTGACGAATCTCCTATTATCGAAAAAATAGGTCCTATACGTGGATATATGCTGCCCAATCCATCTTGTATACTTGATTTTTATGCAGGAGGTCAGTTGCGTTGTTATTCCGAAAATAGTTTTACTTTCGAAACAGGTGTTGCGCTTACTTGTGATTATCTTGTAAGTACAAATGAAAATACTGAAAATCAACTGTTTCAAATTTTTCCGAATCCAACTTCAGATGCTATTCGTATTGTCTGCGATGCCAATAGCGTGTATAGTTTGTCGATAACAAATGTTTTGGGGCAGGTTTTTATTCCAAAAACAACCGTTCAAAATGGTCAAATGGTTCCTGTTAGCACATTACCGCAAGGAATGTATATTATTTCTGTAACGGATAATCAGAATCATGTAACAAGCCAAAAACTACAAATCGTAAAACCATGAAAAAATTAATATTTTTAGTTGCTTTGTTCACTGTCAGCGGCTGTAAAAAATCGGACAAAAATTACCCGATAGAAATTCCATTTTCAGAATATTTACTAGAAGAAACTTCGTGCCAATGGAATAGTTTTGAATTTGATAAAATAATCATTGTAAATAGCGATGAAGAATTGGATAGTTATATCAGTTGTTCGGAAGAAAATTATCCTGAAGTTGATTTTTCAGAACATTCTTTATTATTGGCACAAGGGTGGGTAAACAGCTATCCTGCGGAAGTGATGAAAATACAATTACAGAAAGTTTCGGATAATGAACACGCCTTATTTCTTAGTATTAGACCGGGTTTTGCATTAACGCCGGGACATTGGATTATATCAATAACTACACCAAAATTATCTAAAAATACCTTTGTAAGTTTAAATGTGCAACAAATACCTATACCTTTATAACCATGAAAAAAAAGTATTCAATTTTAATAATATTTACCTTTTTAGGTTTATTCCTCAATGCACAAGAAAAAGGGAACATTGAATTGTCTGATTCAACTTCTGAAGAACAAGAATGGTTTAATAATCACTCAGAATGGACTTATTGGATGCCAAGTATAGCTTCTGAGTGGGTATATCCGTATACAATGTCTGTTCTTTCCGATACCATTATAGCAGGGCATCATTGTAAAAAAACGAATTTTGGAGCTTCCTGTCCAAATGCGTCAGAAGGCAATACTTCCTTATTTTTTTACGCTTCCAATGACCGTGTTTTATTTTGGGATCCTGTTATTGCAGAATTTAAATTATTATATGATTTTACAAAACAGGCTGGAGAAAGTTATCAAATTTACCCACTTATGGGAAGCTTTAGCGATATATTAACTGTTTTTATTGATTCTGTGAGAATCATTCATATTGATGATAAACCAATTAGAGTCCAATATGTTACGACAAATAGCGAAGGATATAGAAATAATCACTGGGAAATTGGAAAAATGGGAAACGCTACTATTATAGAATATATTGGTTCGATGACTTATTTTTATCCTCAAGAGTCGGGTTATTGTGATATGAATTTTTCGGAATTATGTATTTTTTCGGATGAAAACATGACCTATAAAGTTGACGAAAAAGATTGTTCACGACCATATATTGCCGCTATTGACGAGTTTTTATACCATCTCGTTTCTATTTATCCAAATCCCACAACCGATGTCATTACAATTGATGTATCTGTTGATTGTAACCTGAAAATCTTTAATCCCATTGGTGTCTGTGTAGGATTTTTAAAATTGCATGAAAATCAACCACAGACAATATCTCTTTCTAATTTTCAAAAAGGTATTTATATCCTGCAATTTGAATCAAAAAAACATAATTTCAATAGAAAAATATTAAAGATATGAAAAGATCTGTATTTGTAACTATTTTCGTTATTCTCATTTCATCTTTAAATGCTCAACAATCCACTTGTAATGATTTTACGAAATACATACCAAATGATTTAACACCAAGACTTAATGTTAAAATAAATTATCATTTTTTTAGGAAAAATGATGGAACGGGAATTTATCAACCTGTTGTTGATTCGAGTTCAATTGAGCAAATGACTACTTGGGTCAATAACATATATCGTAATTTAGAACCACCCACTATTCCTGCTACTATTCCTACTGATACACTTTATGATTCAAAAATATCATTCATTGTAAAAGGAATATATTACCACGACAATTCAGATTTTTATGAAGGATATAAAAGAAATTGTTCATCAGTATTTTATAATGGTTATGGGATCAATAAAACATCCGAAATTAATATATTTTTTGCCACAGACAGCGGATATTCTATCGGAGTAGGATGTGGGGCACCAAACCACATTACAATGCTTAATTGTAACATTAGTTCATATGCCACAGCTCAATTATTGGCTCATGAATTAGGTCATTCCTTAGGGTTAGATCATCCGTGGTACCAACAATTCGATGATACCTTTTATCCTGATAATAATACTGAATGGTTGCCTTGTAATAATTCAACAATATCAAATAATATTATGGGGTATAACACTTGTAGAAGATATTTTTCGCCAAAACAAATAGGTTATATGCATTTTCTTTTATTGAAAGATAAAAATAGATTCAAGTATGTTGATTGTATTATTAATCCGACAAATGACAGCATAGTTATTTCTTCGAATAAAACAATTGACTATTCAGCATTATTTGACAAAAATATTATCATAAGACCAAATGTTGTTTTGACAATAACTTGTACTTGTTTTTTTAATCCGAATACCAAAATCATCGTCCAACCTGGCGGCAAATTAGTTATCGACGGAGGCACGCTTACCAGTGCTTGCGAAGACCAGATGTGGCAAGGCATCGAAGTGTGGGGTACTCGATCGAGATCGCAATATCCGAACTACAACCCGGCGCAGCCGGAAGAAGAAATAGGCAAGCAATGGCAAGGGTGGCTCGAGCTAAAAGATGCCACTATTGAAAACGCCATTTGTGCTGTTACACTCTGGAAACAGCCGTACGGAATCACCACCACAGGTGGTATTTTGACAGCCAATAATACCACTTTCCGCAACAACGCAAAAAGCATTCGTGCGCCGCAACTTTATCGGAATTTTAATCCACACAACCCAAGTTCCGAAATGCCTTATCGAGGATCCATCCGCAACTGTAGCTTCATTATCAACTCCGATTACCTAGACGGCGGCGCAACATTCAACGAACACGTCAGCCTAACAAGTGTCAACGGATTTAGCTTTGTTGCCTGCGACTTCAGTGTTGATTCTACTGTCGCTAACGTATCGGAATGGAGTTGTGGCATTGCCTCCGCATCAGCCGGTTTCTCGGTCAGCGGTTCATGCATCGTTGGCGACCCCAATCAGGTTACAGTACCTTGTACAAACTACAAATACAGTACATTTGAAGGGTTCCGCTATGGCATATATGTGGGCAAAGGACTTGCTAACAATAATACCATTGGCGTATTCCGTACAGAGTTTACCAACAATGTTTACGGTATTTATGCTTCAAATATTGCTAATGCAACAATCACAAACAGTTTGTTCAAAGTCGGCAAAGGCTATGTTGAAGGCTGTTCCGTGTCAACCGGTTTTGGTCTTTACCTCGAAAACAGCAGCAGCTACACCGTTCGCGACAACGAATTTGACAGAGATACGCTTTCGACAGGCGATTATTACGGCATCGCTATCAAAATGCAAACGCCGACAGCCGAAGAAATTTACCGCAACAGTTTCTCCAACCTGACTTATGCCAACTACGTCGAAGGCAACCTGCAAAGTTCGAGCAGGCTTGGTGCCTCCACCCTCGGCGTGCTCTACCAATGCAACAGCAATGAAGACAATTACGCCGATTTCTTCTCGCCCGCCGGTTCTTCGCGTTCGTTCCGCCCGTCGCAAGGCACGGCTACTTTAGCAGCCGGAAACACCTTTTCACAAAATGCCACATGGCATATCTACAACGGCTCGAACACTTTGATGAACTATTATTATGCACCCGGACAAGCACCTGACCCGGACAAAACGTACTATGTATCAATACATTCAGCACCTTTGAACAACTGCGTTTTGGGTGGCGGTGGCGGCGCAGCCGACGAAAGCATCAACCGCGATTCGCTCACAAGCGTTTACGACGATGCGTTGGCAAACTACAACAACGTCAACACACTCTACGAAAACCTCAAAGACGGCGGTTCGACAGCGCAATTGCAAATCGAAATCCAGACGGCAAACACCGACGATATGTGGCAGCTTCAGCAAGAACTGCTCGACCTTTCGCCTTATTTGTCCGACACCATACTGCTCGAAATAGCCAACAACAGCAGC
>JAISHW010000046.1 GCA_031262365.1 Lentimicrobiaceae bacterium | reverse complement strand
GTTTCATGAAAATGGAGGTTTTATTCTTTGTTAAAAGTTAAAAAACAAGCAAATGTAAAAAAAGTTTTTAATTCGAAAGGTAATTTTGAGAAATTAGATTGGAATGGATTTTCTTTTGTATAGAACAGTCTTTAAAAAAAACGCTAATACAAAATAATTTTCTCATGGTAAATTTGGTTTTTAGTGGTTTGAGCTTGTAAAATATATATACCCGAACGGAGTTTTGCCGTGTCTAATGTAAGGTGTAATGTTTGGTCGGCAATTTCAATTGTTTTCACAAGTGCACCTCGTAGATCGTAGATAGCTATGTTTTTCAGTGGTTCGCCGCATGCAAGCGTTAATTGTCCGTCCGATTTTGCCGGATTGGGATGCAAACGAATGTCTTGCACCGTTAGCTGTTCTTCCATGCCCACTGTTGTACTGTTTGTGTAGATAAACCCGGCAGGATACACTGAACCACTCTTGTAACCTGTTGCTATAAAAAAAGTAGATTCCCCTGTGCCATCAACTGCCGACATAAGATGATTTTCCCCGATACCTTCATAACCATCGCCCACTAGTTGCCAAGTAGAGCCTCCGTCTTCGGTGGTAAAAGCCCCTGTCATTTCGGACATAGCGTCATATCCAACAGCACAGCCATATTGAGGCGAAAGAAACTTAATCTCATAGCGGGATGGAGGAAAACAGAAACCATCCTCATAACAAAATATTTCATGCCGAATTATTTCGTAACTTTCAAGTCCGTCTGTGGTTTTCAAAAGATAACCATTTCTGCCATAAAAGGCTTTTCCGTTTTCCGTATCCTGAAAATAGAGTTTTGATCCATAAATATATTCCCCAAAATCAGACGATGTTACTTTAATTTCCCAAGTTTCGCCATAATCAACCGATTTGAATATGTATTGCTCAGAAGCCAGATAACCCACATTATCGATAAAAAAAATATCGGTTATTTCATCCCTTGCAGGCTGCGGCAACGAGAGTTTTTCTGTCCAGCTTTGTCCGCCATCCGTGCTCTTATAGAGTTTTATTAAAGAATGGACAAATAAGGTATCGGCATCTATTGCATAAATATCCTGAAGGCTCCCCATTGCATAGGTGCTGATGTCTAACTCAACCCATGTTTCGCCCCCATCGGTCGTTTTTAACAGCCCTTCCCATCCGGCATAACCTACATTACTATCGGCAAATTCAATACATCGAACACTTGGATCCCCTTCGTGTTTTTCGTATTTTCTTACCCATGTCTTTCCACCATCGGTCGTTTTTAAGATGCTGCTACTGGTTAAAAAAGCGGTGTTCTGTCCACTGGTTAAAAAGACGGTGTTCTGGTCGACGCATTCAACATCGAAAAGGTAAAACGGAAAGCCGGTATTCAGCATTTGCCACTGTGCTTGTGCGGACACAAACAGGCTTGCCAGTAAAGTTAATAAAAAATACGTTTTTTTCATGATTAAAATTGTTTAAATAATTAAGGTCACCTCTAAAAATCGATTTTTCTCTTTAAAATTTTTCACAGAATCCGAAGTGCATTAAAACGCTGCAAAAAAATCGATCCAAAGTAAGTCTATTTTTTTCAGAAAAGCAATACTTTTTTTGAAAATCCATCTATCTATCTATCTATCTATCTATCTATCTATCTATCTATCTATCTATCTATCTATCTATCTATCTATCTATCTATCTATCTATCTATCATCACTTTACAGATATATAATTTTTACTTTTTAACATTTTATCGAGGGATTGTAACGTAGTATTTTGGATTTTTTGAAGCACTCTAAAATAAATTATCCAAAGTCATATCGAATAGTTTTTGCAACGAAATTCCCATACATTCGGCTTGTTTTGGAATAATACTTGCTTCTGACATTCCGGGAACAATGTTTACCTCAAGAAAATAAATTTCCTCTTCTTTTGTCAAAATGAAATCAAAACGCGCAATACCCCGGCATTCGATCCTGTGGTACAATAAAGCTGCTGTTGCTTTGATTTCCAATTCAATCGCTTCGTCAACAGCAGCTGGCGTAATTTCGTCCGACATACCATCGGTGTATTTGGCTTCGTAATCGAAAAATTCATTTTTGCTGATGATTTCTGTCAGCGGAAATACCAACATGCGTCCTTTATGTTCGACAACGCCACAACCAATTTCGCGACCTTCGACAAAACTTTCGATTAACACTTGCGTATCTTCGCGAAAAGCTTTTTCGATTGCCGGAAACAATTCGTTGTCGTTTTTTACTTTACTCACGCCAACACTTGATCCACCATTGTTAGGTTTTACAAAAACAGGCAATCCGAGTTGTTTGATAATTTCTTTAGAATCAATAGAATCTCTTTTATTTATCAAAATTGAATCAGCAACGTGTACGCCATTCGAAGCAACAATTCGTTTGCAAAAATCTTTGTGAAAAGTCAGTGCGCAACATGTAGCTCCCGACGAATTATACGGGATTCCAAGCATATCGAAATAGGCGAGGAGCTTTCCGTCTTCACCCGGTGTGCCGTGTATGGCATTAAAAACAGCATCAAATTTAATTTTTCGACCTTGCGTGTCTTGAATCGAGAAATCGTTTTTGTCGACAGGTACTTTTTCACCATTTTCGAGTGTTGCGTACCAACCGGAAGCTTTAATTAGAACCAACCAAGTGTTCCATTTTTCGGGACTGAGGTGTTTTTTGACCACAGCAGCACTTTTGATCGAGATTTCGTATTCGCCCGAATCGCCGCCGCAAACAATTGCAATATTTTTTTTCATCGTCGTGAAAATTAACTAATTAAGAATGTCCTGTTATTCGTGTTTTTCTGTTTATCAAAATGCCTTATCTTTGCCGTTTACGATGCAATAATTCAAACCATTTTGAGTTGTTGAATAGAGAATATTTCGGCTAAATTATAAAATAAATGGGGGTCTTCAGTTTTCTGACCAATAAGAAATTTTACATTCACTTATTTCTCATCATTTTAGTAAGTATCGGACTGTTTTGGAGCATTTTTTATGCCTTAAAAGTTTTTACAAGACATGATGAAGTCTATTTAGTTCCTGAACTTAAAGGAAATAAGTTTTCGGATGCAGAAAAAGAATATCAAAATATTTTCAATTTTATTCTGATCGATAGTATTTATGTTGATGGTGCCGAAAAAGGAATAATTGTGCAGCAAGACCCATTACCGAATTCGAAAGTTAAAAAAGGCAGAAACATTTATTGTGTCATCGTGGCAATTGAGCCGGAACGTACAATCGTTCCTAATTTGCACAATTTGTCGCTCAGGCAAGCAATTGTAATGCTCGAAACGGCAGGTCTGGTTGTCGAAAATTTGGTATACGTCGACCATTTTGCGCGCAACGCGGTTATTGCACAACATTTCGAAGGGAAGCCTGTCGAATCGGGAGCAGAACTTTACAAAGGTTCGAAAATTCAATTGGTGCTTGGTAATGGAAATGATGAAATGTTGACTGCGATGCCGAATCTGATCGGTGTGCATTATTTTGAAGTGGCTGATATACTGCATTATGCTTCGCTGAACGTCGGAAAACAGGAAGCAATGGATGCCGATACATTGAATTGGCGTGTTTATCAGGTAAATCCGAATGATAAAATGGTTCCTTTCGGAACAAAAATTAATTTGGTGCTGTGTTCGGACAAACGAATGGATTTCGATAACTACTTGAAAGAAATTGAGGCACAAAAAATGGCATTTGACAGCACCATGGTATTGGAAGAAAATTTAGATATAATAGAAATAGAATATGATGATTTCTAAAAAGATACTAGTCGTTTTAATCGCTTTCTTTACTTTAGGAAGCGCGATGGCACAAGAAATGCTTACCGGTTTTCAACGCGAAGTACGTTTGCAGGATATGTCTTTGAAATCGGTTGTTCAAGCTAAAACATTACCTTTTTTTGATGATTTTAGCATCAGTAAAGTCTACCCGAATCAACAAAACTGGCTCGATGATGCTGTGTTTATAAACACTGATTTTTCACTGTATCCAACCAATACAAAAGTAGCTACATTCGATGTTTTAGATCCGACAGGGCGCGTATATTCACACGCATCGACCGTGCCTTTTGCGGCTGATTATTTACATTCGGCACCGATTCGCTTGGATTCGATTTTTGAAATCGAAAAAAGAGCTTTAAGCCTAGCTGATTCGTTGTATTTGAGTTTTACGTACCAGCCTCAAGGACGTGGCGATGCGCCCGAAAGATCCGATTCGTTGGTGTTGCAATTTGCGTACAGAACCGGAAATAAGGTGTTTGATCGCGTTGACTCTATAAATATTTTGGTCGATTTGTATCTTGAAGCCAATCAAATCGATTCGATTTTTCCGCTCGATGTCTTGTATGCGCCTCAAGGTTGCAATGAAGAATTATTTTGGGTGAGTAACCGCATTTTGACTTGGGGCGATTATGTTACAATTCCTTGCGATTCGGTGTTTAAACCTGAAGTAGCTTGGCGAAATGTTTGGGCAGCAAAGGGACAGACTTTAGACGAATTTTTAGCTGAAAAAGGCGATTATTTCGAGCAAGTGATGATTCCGATAACAAACGCTGATTATTTCTTTGACGAATTTCAATTTCGATTTTTCAATTATGGAAGCATAGCCGGAAGCATCGCACTGAATAACAAAAGCAATGTCGACCACTGGAATTTGGATTTTATCTATCTAAACTACAACCGTTCGATAGCCGATACAACATATCCGATGATAACATTTTCGGAAAGTGCCCCCTCGTTTTTGAAACGTTACCGCCAAATGCCGTACCGCCAGTTTTTAGGAAATCCGACATCGGCTGTAAATCCAAGTTTTGAAATGTATATCACGAATTTAGATGCCATTTCGCATCAAACAAACTATTCCTACTTTGTGCAACAAGTAGGGCGCGATTTTGCGTATTCGTACAATGGTGGTACTTGCGAATTGTTTCCATATAGTCAAATGGGATTTCAAAACTGTGAATTAGGCGGTTGTCACCAACGTCATGCTTGTCCGTATGTAAACAGCAATTTTTCGTTCGATTTCGAACTCGATTCGACTTCGTACAGCATCAAACATTACATCAGCGATTCAACCGTGAATCCGATATTAGTTGATTCATTGATTTTCCGTCAAGGATTTTATAATTATTTCAGCTATGATGATGGTACGCCCGAGTTTGGTTATGGTGTCGAACCGGTGGGCGCAGCTTTTGCCGTACAATTTGAGATGAGCACTCCGGACACTTTACGTGGTGTACAAATGCTTTTCAATCAAACACTTAATAATGCAAATTACGATTATTTCGATATTGTTGTTTGGCGAGATAATAACGGACGACCGGGAGAAGAAATGTATCGATTATCGAACCAACGCCCCCAGTGGAGCGATATGATTTACGATTTCATGTATTATAAGTTCGACCGTGTTGTGGTTGTAAATGGTTTATTTTATGTTGGCATTGTCCAATCGGAATTAGGCTCCATCAATATTGGTTTCGATGCTTCGAAAGACAATAGCAGTTACAATTTTTACAACGCCGGCGAAAACTGGTTGCAAAGCCAATTTGCCGGTTCGATTATGTTACGCCCTGTCGTTGGTGCTCCTTATATCGTTTCGGTAAACGAAATCGAAGAACCGAAATCGGTAAAAATTTATCCCAATCCGGCTCAAAACACCTTGAATATCGTGTTGCCCGAAAATGTCGACCAGTCGCAGGTAACAATCAGTATTTACGACATCACGGGACGTTTGGTGCTTCGTCGCGATTTCGAACCGCAAATTTCTGTTGTAAATCTTGACGAAGGTTTTTATCAGCTTCAATTACAAACGCGCAGGGGAAATACGTTTACCGAAAAAATGATTATTTCGCACTAAATTATGGACGATTTACTTCAAAACCTCGAATCGGAACAAGCTGAAAATAGTGAGTTGTACGAACATTTTCGCTTTGTCGCCGATAAAGGTCAAGATTTGTTGCGTATTGACAAATTTTTGATGAATCGCATCGAAAACGCATCGCGAAATCGCATTCAGCAAACGGCTAAAGCCGGAAATATTTTTGTAAACAATACTGCCGTAAAACAAAATTACCGCGTAAAACCGAACGATGTCATTTCGGTCGTGTTTAGCTATCCGCCACGTGAAATCGAAATTATTCCGCAAGAAATTCCACTTTGTGTTGTATATGAAGACGACGATTTGTTGGTGATTAACAAGCAAAGTAATTTGGTTGTACATCCCGGACACGGCAATTTTGATGGCACTTTGCTAAACGCTTTGGCTTTTTATTTCGAAAAAACCGGTGCCGATATCGAAAACAAATTCGGCTATTTGGTACATCGAATAGATAAAGATACCACCGGTTTGATGATGATTGCGAAAAACGAAACAGCGCAAACGATTTTAGCGCGTCAGTTTTTCGAACATACGATTGTACGGCGTTACCAAGCCTTGGTTTGGGGCGATTTTAAAGATGACGAAGGAACTATTTACGGTCATATCGGACGCAGCGTGCGAGACCGCCGCATGATGGATGTATATCCGGAGGGCGAACAAGGAAAAGAAGCCATCACGCATTATAAAGTTTTAGAACGTTTTGGTTATGTTTCGCTAGTCGAGTGCAGGCTCGAAACCGGAAGAACACATCAAATACGTGCGCACATGCGTTATATAGCACATTCGTTATTTAATGATCCTTGGTATGGAGGCGATGCAATTTTAAAAGGAACGACGTTTTCGAAATATAAACAATTTGTCGAAAATTGTTTTAAAATCTGTCCGCGTCATGCACTTCACGCTAAAGAATTAGGATTTGTTCATCCGACATCGGGCGAAAAAATGTATTTCAATTCTGAACTTCCCGGTGATATGCACACACTTGTCGACAAGTGGAGAGGCTACACACAATCACGTTTAGAATATGAAAATTAGCGGTTAATTTTTCTCTGTGTCTTGTCCTAAAATAGATTTACTTTGTTGATCCATTTTTACTCTTTTTGGTGTAAACCTATTTTAGGACAAGACAATCGCCGTGCGGTTAAAACTACACGGTCATGCCGCCGTCGACGCTAATTGTTGCACCGTTGATGTAAGAAGCCTCGTCGGAAGCCAAGAAAGCATAGACATTCGCAATGTCTTTCGGATCGCCAAGACGACCAATAGGCACTTTAGCTTTCATGGTTTCAATTACATTTTCGGGCATGGCAGCAACCATTTCCGTTGCAATAAATCCTGGAGCAACAGCATTTACCGTAATTCCTTTACGACCTAATTCGCGCGCCCATGTTTTTGTCATTCCAATTAAGCCGGCTTTGGTTGCTACGTAGTTTGTTTGTCCGAAATTGCCATACAAGCCAACAACCGATGAAGCGTTCAAAATACGTCCGTAATTGTTGGCGAGCATATATTCGCTAATGATTTTAGTGCAGTAAAATACGCCCGAAAGGTTTACATCAATCACTTGTTGCCATTGTTCGACCGTCATTTTTCTCAAAGTGCTGTCGCGTGTGATTCCGGCATTGTTGACTAAAATATCGATACGTCCGAATTTATCGTTTACTGCTTTAGCAGCGGCTTCTATCTCGGCGTAATTCGAAGTGTTTACTTTCATAAACATAGCACCTAAGCTCGAAGCTAAAGCAGCTCCTTTTTCGTCGTTCAAATCCCAAATAATGACTTTTGCGCCTTCTTCGATAAATTTAACAGCCGTTGCCATGCCAATTCCGGCAGCTCCACCGGTAATAATTGCTATTTTATTTTCTAATCTTTTCATTGCTTTACTTTTTATTTAAGGATAAACAAAATATTAAAATTTTTCGGTGTGCATCAATTTTGCTTGTCCAAGAATGACAGGTTTGCCATCGGTATCTTCCAATGTGCATTGCACAACGCCACGGTGTTTTGTCGGATCAACTTCAAGTATTTCGAACCGTGCCACATAATCTTTTTCGACAAATACAGGCGCACGAAAACTCATGTCTTGAAACAAATAAATTGTTCCTTCGCCGGGCCATTGTGTTCCGAATACTTTCGAAAATACGGCTCCGGCAAAAAATCCGTGCACGATCGGTTTTTTGAAAGCCGTTTTAGCGGCATATTCGGCATCTAAATGAATCGGGTTATTGTCGCCCGTGATTTGTGCGAATATATTCACGTTTTCCTGCGTAAAACGCACTTTTTCAGTGTATTTATCGCCCTGTTTTAATTTTTCCATAAGTTGTAAATTAGCACGATTTTACAATAATCGCAGTTCCCATACCACCGCCTATACAAAGCGATGCTAATCCATACGTTTTTTTATGTTTTTTCAGTTCGTGAACTAAAGTAACTAAAATTCGGTTTCCTGAAGCACCAATCGGATGTCCGAGTGCAATAGCACCACCGTTAATATTGGTTACTTCATCAAGCCATTTGCGTGTAACACCGTGTTCTTCAATTAATTCGCGAATCACACCTAACGATTGCGCAGCAAAAGCTTCGTTCAACTCAATCAAATCAATGTCTTTCAATTTCATTTTGGCACGTTCCAACACCAAACGAATAGCCGGAACCGGACCTAATCCCATCACGGTATGACTGACACCGCCTTGAGCAACTGCAACAATTTCAGCTATTGGTTTCAAGCCAAATTCTTTAACCTTACTTTCTGAAGCCAAAAGAACAAACGAAGCACCATCGTTGACACCCGAAGCATTTCCTGCCGTAACGGTTCCGTCTTTTTTGAATGAAGGACGTAAAGCGGCTAATTTTTCGGGAGTCGAAGTGCGGTTCGGAAATTCGTCTTTATCAAAAACAATAGTTTCTTTTTTCGTTACAATTTGCATCGGAACGATTTCGTCTTTGAACTCGCCTGCATCGACTGCTTTAATCGCTTTTTGTTGCGAGTTGTAAGCAAAAGCATCTTGCTGTTCGCGTGTGATATGAAATTTTTCGGCAATATTTTCGGCTGTAATTCCCATGTGATAACCTTCGAAAGCATCAGTCAATCCGTCATGAACCATGTGGTCAACGACTTCCAGATTTCCCATTTTTATACCGTTGCGAATCGCTCCAGGCAATATATGACCTGCATTTGACATGGATTCGGTGCCGCCGGCAATTACCATCGCGGCTTCGCCCACACGAATATCGGCATAGCCATTCATCACGGCTTTCATGCCGCTTCCGCAAACCATATTGATTCCGTAGGCGGGAACTTCTTCAGGAATTCCTGCTTTTACGGCGGCTTGACGAGCTACACCTTGTTTTTGTCCAGCTGAAAGAACATTTCCAGCAATTACTTCATCAATATTTTTAGGGTCGACTTTTGCTTCTGCTAAAATATTTTTAATTACAGCTGCACCCATTTCGCCTGCCGAAAAAGGAGTTAAACTACCCATAAACTTACCTACGGCAGTTCTTTTGGCGGCTACGATATATACTTTTTCCATCTCACTAGTTTTTTTTATTATTATGAATATAAATTTATTTTTTACTAAGAAAGCATTGATTTCAAATCGTTCGAAACGATTAAGGTTGCTTCGGTAGCTTCTTGAACTTGTTCTACGGTAAATTCGGGATTAATCTCTTTTAAAACGATGCCTTCGGGTGTAATTTCCATAACGCCCATCTCGGTAATAATCAAGTTTACTTGACCATGAGCTGTAAGTGGCAGGGTGCATTTTTTCAAGATTTTCGGATTTCCTTTTGCCGTATGTTCCATAGCCAGAATCACTTTACGTGCGCCAACTAAAAGATCCATTGCTCCGCCCATTCCTGGAGTTAATTTTCCGGGAATCATCCAGTTTGCCAAATCACCTTTTTCGTCGACTTGCATTGCGCCCAAAATGGTTGCATCTACATGACCGCCTCTGATCACACAGAATGAAGTTGCCGAATCGAGTGTTGATGCTCCCGGACACGCTGTGATATAACCACCTCCTGCATTCACGTAATTTTTATCTTCTTCGCCTTCGGCAGGTGTCGGACCAATTCCCAACATGCCGTTTTCAGATTGAAGTGTTAAACTTACATTTTTCGGTAAATAGTTTGGTATCAATGTTGGTAATCCGATACCTAAATTAACAACATCACCGTCTTTGAGTTCGCGTGCTGCTCTGCGAGCGATAATTTCTCTGATTTGATTTTTATCCATAGCTGTATGTGTTGATTTTTTTTGACTTTAAAAGTGTGAATTATTGTTTATTTATTGTTCATTCTTTTGTTTAATTCTTGAACAATAAACGAAGCTACATCATCGGCATAGGTGTTCATACCAAAACCGGCATCGTAGCCCAATTCTTTAGCCAATTCATGGGTAATACGTGGTCCTCCGCAAGACAAGATCATTTTGTCGCGAAGTCCTTCTGCTTCCATCAACTCAACCAATTCGGTTAAATTCTGAATGTGTATATCTTTTTGTGTTACCGTTTGCGAAACCAAAAGTGCATCGGCTTTGAGTTCAATGGCTTTTGCTAAAAATTCTTCGTTTGGCACTTGACTTCCCAAATTATACGCTTCAATCATCTCATAACGTTCCAATCCGTAATGTCCGGCATAACCTTTCATGTTCATAATTGCATCGATACCAACCGTATGGGCATCGGTTCCGGTGCTAGCTCCTACTACCACCACTTTACGACCGATATGCTCTTTGATGAACGCATCGACTTCGTGCATATCCATTACATTGGTTTCTACTTTAGGAACATAAATGCTGGTATAATCCACTTCTTGTGTTGCACTTCCGTAACAATTGAAAAATGTAAATCCCGGCGTTAATTCTTTGTAATACACCACTTGAGGATTTTCGAGTCCCATTTTTTTTATCAATTGCTTAGCCGCTTCAATTGCTTCATCGCCACAAGGCACAGGAAGCGTGAAACTTAACTGCACTTTACCATCGTTCATGGTATCGCCATAAGGTCTAATCTTTTTTAAATCAAGTGTTTTGTCAAAATCTTTTGCCGACATGGAATACAATCCGCTACTCATATTTTTATCTTTTTAGTATTTCTATTCCTGATTTCTTTTTATATCATTTATCTGTTTTTCATCAAATCGATAAATGGGTTTCGGTAATTTTTCCCCTTTTCGCAGACTCCTTCGAGACCTTTTCCGCCATTTTTCGGACGTTTCACGTCGCCGAATTTTCCTTTTTCCAAGGCTGTAAAAAGTCCTTCTTTGTCGAGTTCTTCAAGCAAAACGATTGTATTGTCCAGAACATCTTTAGCCCGATTCCGAATTATTCCACCCTCTTTAAATTCCACTTCATCGCCAATATTTTTCATGTTGCCGAAGATGTATTTTGCGTTTTCGATTGAGAGGTAACGATCCGACATGAATGGCGTATGAATGGCTTCGGTTAGCATGCCAAGCAACTGTATTCCTTGATTTGTCCAAATTCCAATCATATTGAACAAGGCATCTTGAATGTGTCCTTTAAAGATGTTTCCGGTCATGAATTTTGTAGGAGGCATGTATTTCAACGGTGCTTTTGGGAATATTTCGCGTGTCATTTGCGCTTGTGCCAACTCGTACAAGAATCCGTTTTCGAGTTCCGGATCCATTTCAAAAGCATGTCCAAGTCCCATTTGTTCTTCCGGCAATGCCGCAAAAAGCGCGAGTTGTTCGTTAATAATATCGGAAGCCAAAACAGTATGTGCTTGTTCGAAAGCATCGGCAGTAGTTAGATAATTATCTTCGCCTGTATTGATGATGACACCTGCAAAGCCATTGATAACGCGCGAAAAATATTGATCGATCATGGTGCGTTGCATGTTAATGTCACGGAACAAGATTCCGTAAAGTGCATCATTCAGCATCACATCAAGTCCTTCGAAAGCACCCATCACAGCAATTTCGGGCATACAAAGTCCCGAACAATAGTTACACAATCGAATATAACGACCTATCTCCTCTCCTACTTTGTCGAGTGCAGCGCGCATGATTCGGAAATTTTCTTGTGTCGCGTAGGTGCCGCCAAATCCTTCTGTTGTAGCTCCGTAAGGTACATAATCCAACAAACTTTGTCCGGTTGTTCTGATTACAGCGATTACATCGGCACCTTGACGTGCTGCCGCTTCGGCTTGTATAACGTCTTCGTAGATATTTCCTGTTGCAACGATCACATATAAATATGGTTTTGCTCCTTCTCCTATAGTATTCAAATAATGTTCGCGACGTTGGCGACGTGTTTTTATTTTAGTTAAACTTTCGTTAACAATTGGCTCTAAAACAGCATCAATACGATTTTTATCGGCTTGTTCTACTCGCGAAAGATCGAATGTTCGTGCTGCTACTTTTTCGGCTATTTGTTGTGGTGTCAATCCGGTCTGAATCATTGCATTTGCTAAAAAATACAATACGCCTTCATTCAGCAGACCGTTTGCTTTCAGCTCATCGACGACAACATTAGGAAGCGGTACTTGATTTTCGTCAATGCCATCGATTCCCATCAAACGGCACAAGGTACGTTCAACCGCCACCGTTGTATATGATTCGACAAAAGATTGAACACCTTCCGCAATATTTTTGGCTAATTTTCGAGCATGTGCTACTTTATCAAAATTCAATCCCAATTTACTTTGCATTTCTATTTTTTATTTTTTGTTCTATTAATGATTTCTTTTAATCTAAAAATTACTCATTTATATTCCTGTGATCCAATATTTTTTTTGCTTCAGAAATCCATTCAGCATCGATTCCGAGTGTTTCGGCAATGTGTAACGCTTCGTGCGGCACTTCGCCGTCTGTAGTTTCTATTAGTTCGTAATTCATTTTTTCGTTTTCTAAACCTCTTACACGTAATCGTTTAGCTTTTTCTGTTGCTACATTGTAATGGGTTGTGAGCAACAAATTTCCGTTCATCGGTTGCAATACTTTTATCAAAGCCGAAACCAAAGCTGTTCCTTCGACCGGATTGGTTGTACGTGCCGGTTCGTCAATCAGTGCAATGATTTTTTCGTTTTCGCGCGATGCCGCTATAATTCGATCAATGTGTTTCATTTCGGCTGCAAACGATGACAAACCTTCGATTGTTGACTGCTCGTCGCCCATGCACAGGTAAATTTGTTTTTTGATATCAATCTCGGCTTTTTTTGCAGGTATTCCGAATCCAAACTGAAACAGGTATTGCGACAATGTTAAGGTTTTCAAAACTACGGTTTTACCTCCCATATTCGCACCAATAATCAGAATGGGTTTCGATTGAAAATCAATATCAACAGGTTGATACGTTTTCTGTTTGCTTTGAAGTAATTCTCGAATTTCAGGGTTAAATAATCCTTTAAATGCCGTCTTAGAATCGGCTGAAATATGTGGAAATGACAATCCAAACTTCTGTATTTGAATAGCTTTTGCCAAATAGATATCGAAAAAAGTCAATTGAATCAATGCTTGTTCCAACAAAGCGGTATACGAAGTCAAACGTTTCGACAAGTTAGTTCGAATTTTATTTTCAAGGATACTCGCTTCGAAAAATAGTTTTTCATCAAATTCTCCTTCATCTTTTTTCAAGCGTTTCCGGATAGCACGTAATTCAGGCGAATATGAATCGTAAATATAAAACGAAGCTATTTGTGTGCTATCAGGGTCAAGCATTTCGACAACAGCTTTTAGGTTGGGAAGATCAATAATTTTTGTTTCTAACAAGCCTAAGCGATTTATCATTTCCGAAATAGCTTCAGAAAGCATTGCTAAATGTTTGATTTCAAATAGTTCAATATCATCTAATTGCAATGAAACCGTTCGCTCAATCGTCCGACGAATGTCGCGAATTCCTTGCAGTTTGAATTGAATCGTTTGTAATTGTGTTTTTGTCTCAATACTTGTATCTGCGACCAAGACATCGTAAACAACTCGAAGTTTCCGATACGATTCTTCAATTGGTTCGCGTTCGGTCATCATCATGCTCTCGAGAAGCACACGACGTGAAAATCCCGACTGCAACTCAAGTGTATCGAGCATGAAGTACATGCCGCAAGGCGAATCGATGATAGATTTAAACTTCATAATTATTTTTTACAATATCATAAACAGGCAACGCTATTGCTTTCGAAAGTTTCTCTCGAAGCTTATCCGAATCAAGCAGATAACCACTTGGCGATGTCGGATTAATACATATCGCAATCAATTCGCTACGCTGTAACACCTGAAGTTTTCCTCCCGATTTCTGAAAAGTACGATACGCTTGTTGTGTTACGAATATTTTCGTGAAATCGCGTACAAGGAGCTGTGTATCTTTTAATTTCTTGTGTTGACGAATCTTGTTTAACATCCGATCTGTCAAAGCACCCGAAACATAGATAACTTCCACTTCATCAGGAAGTTCGGTCGGAAATTCGTTCATCAGAAGTGATGATGACATTTCAAGGTCGTGCAATGCGCCCAACTTGTCAATCGCCCAAACACCTTGATGAATCGAATCGAGTTGCTCACGCACTATTTCACTGGCTAAAGGTAACTTGATCAATTCAACGACAAATGCTGTTTTTTGGACTAATGTATTCAAATTGGCAGAATATGCAGCTCCTGTTGTCAGAATCATCGCTTCACTTATAGCAGGCGAAGCCGAACTTAAACGCGACAAAGCACCGTCGATAATTATCAAATCAATTTGAAATTTCTGAAGTCCCAACATCCAACGTTTCAATGCAATACCTGACGACGGACCCGAAAGCATTACTTTTCCTTTAGTCAATGCTTTTGCGGTAACAATACGCCCTAAAGCAGTTGATTCATTGGTTACATCAAGCAATTCAGAAATAATTTTTCGTGTTTTGTAATGTTTTTCAGTCGTCGAAAAATATATTCCTTCACGAAGTCGAATTTCAGGTTTGTTCGTATGCGTTACCTGATCAATTCCTTCACCATCAATACCAATTGAACTTACCGCTACGCGAATTCGATTGACAGGAAGTTTTTTGAGGACATAATTTAAACATTCGGTCTTTCCGGTATTTTTTTCCAATCCAATGATCGACAGGCTTTTATAGTTTAATATATCCTCAACAAACGGCATTAATGATGCTTCTTATTTCTTTCTTTACGAAATAACCCTCTTGGTTCGAGCGACATACGCTGACCTTCTAAAAGAGAAGCAACGCCTTCGATCGGATCGTTAGATTTGCAGCCATCACAGTTGCAATCGTTTGTGTATTCAGCAGGTTCGGTATAGGTTGTAATAACGCCTTCAAAATTACGCAACACCACTTTTCCGGGCGATTGCGAAATAATATAAGTAGGCATTACAGGCGTTTTTCCGCCACCACCCGGCGCATCGACAACAAAAGTCGGAACGGCATATCCCGAAGTATGTCCACGAAGGTTTTCGATAATTTCGATTCCTTTCGAAACAGGTGTACGGAAATGTTCTAAGCCCATCGACAAATCACATTGATAGATGTAATATGGTCGCACACGCATTTTGACAAGCTCGTGAACCAAACGTTTCATTACATGTACGCAGTCGTTTACACCTCTTAACAATACGCTTTGATTTCCGAGCGGAATACCGGCATTTGCTAATTTTTCGCAAGCGGCAATAGACTCCGGTGTTACTTCGTTCGGGTGGTTGAAGTGTGTGTTGACCCAAATCGGATGGTATTTTTTCAACATATTTACCAAATCGTCGGTAATACGTTGCGGGCAAACAACGGGCGTGCGTGTTCCGAGACGGATAATTTCGACATGCGGAATCGCTCTCAAACGCTGAATGATGTATTCTAATTTTTTATCGCCAACCATCAAAGCATCGCCTCCCGAAAGCAACACATCGCGAACTTCCGGTGTTTTAGCAATGTATTCAATAGCTTGTTCGATGCGTGAGCCGGGCGATTCATCGTCTTTTTGTCCGGCAAAACGACGACGTGTGCAATGACGGCAATACATCGAACACATATCGGTTATCAGAAAGAGCACGCGATCCGGATAACGATGCGTTAATCCGGGCACAGGCGAATCTTCGTCTTCGTGCAACGGATCCAACAAATCGGCAGCCGATTGATGCGTTTCTAAACCGGTCGGAATTGCTTGTTTACGAACCGGACAATGTGGATCGTCAGGATTTATCAAGCTCAAATAATAAGGTGTAATTGCCATTCGCAAGGTTGCGAGCGATTGTTTTACACCGTCTTCTTCTTCCGTTGTCAGTTTGATGTATTTTTTCAGTTCATCAAGTGTTTCGATACGGTTTCTGACTTGCCAAGTCCAGTCGTTCCATTGCGTGTCGGTAACCTCAGGAAACATTATTTTTCTTCTATTGTTTGTTTGCATAATAGTTTCGTTTTTATCTGTTTGTTTTAATATGCAACTTGTTTTCAGACAAAATTATATTTTTTAAACATATAGTCTTTCAAAAAGTTCTCTGATTTCTTTTGATTCGCGAATGATATTCAACGTTAGTTCAGCATGTCCTTTTGCGTAACCGTTTCCGACAATGAGTTGAATATCTTTTCCAACACCTTCGGCTCCCAAAGCGGCTTTGGTAAAACTTGTTGCCATCGAAAAGAAATAAACATAACCTTGTCCTTTGGTTATCAGAATGGAAGTCATTTCGGTCGAAGGAACATTTACATTATTGATTGTTACGTCTGTACCTCTTCCTCCTGTAATCTCCATTACTTTATTATAGACATCCATTACATTTGTTGCATCAGCAATGATGACATCGGTAGCCAAGCCCAAATCGATGATTCGTTGCGCATTCGCATTTGAATATTCAATCACGATTACTTTTCCATAGGGACCTACATTTTTCATGGCTTGGTAGCAGCAAAGAACTCCTGATTTTCCGCCTCCACCAATAATGCATACGATATCGCCTTCTGTTACCAAACGATCGACTTGCGCCGGAGCTCCAGCCACATCAAGTGCTGCTAAAGCCAATTTTTCGGGAATATCGTCGGGCAACACAGCAAAAAGTCCACTTTCAAATAAAATAGCTTGTGCCTCTACATCAATCTGGTCTGAATCGGGAGAAAGATGTTTTATTTTATTGATTTTTAAAGGTGTAAGCGAAAGTGAAACTAAAGTTGCAATTTTATCGCCCACTTTTACTTTTATTGCCGAATGAAATTTTGGTCCGATTTCTTTTACCGTTCCTATGAGCATTCCGCCTGATCCTGTTACAGGATTTTGCATTTTTCCTCTTTCGGCAACGATCAAAAGAATCATTTCTTTCATTTTCTCGGCATCGTTGCCGCATGCCTGTTTGATTTGTGTATAACTTGCCGAGTCAATATTCAGCGCATCGACTTCTATCAGCATTTCGTTGTCGTATATGCGCATGGTGTTATCGAGTTTCAATGCCGGTTGCGGTAATGTTCCTGCCGGCGTTACAACACGATGTGTACCAAATCTACATCCTTGCTTATAATTATTTTCTTCCATAAAATATAACGACTATTTTACTGATTATTATTGTATTCTATTTGGTATAAAAGAGGAAAAAGTATTTCTTCAACTATCAAAAAAACAGTGAAGAAATACTTTTATTGATTCAAACAAATTAAGCGTAAAGCTCTTCGAATATTTTTCTTAATTCAGGACTTTCGCGTAGCAGTTGTAATGTAATTTCGGCATGTCCTTTTGTGTAGCCGTTTCCAACAATCATTGTAACATCGCTACCAACGCCTTCTGCGCCCAAAGCTGCTTTGGTAAAGCTTGTTGCCATCGAGAAGAAATATACCAAACCTGTATCTTTTGTACAAAGAATACTTGTCATTTCCGTATCCGGAATGTTTACGTTGTTGATGGTTACATCAGCCATTTCGCCGTTTGTAAGTTCACTTACTTTTTCGATCATTGCTACCGGATCTGTTGCATTTCCGGCGAATACATAATCGCAGAATCCAAGTTTTTCAAGTCTTTCAGTCGATTTCTGACTGTGTGTCATTCCGATTACTTTTCCGGTAACGCCTGCACGTTTTTTTGCTTCATAGCAGCAAAGCATGCCCGATTTTCCACCTGCACCAATAATCAAAACGGTGTCGCCGGGTTTTACAAGTTTAGCCGTTTGGGCAGGAGCACCTGCCACATCTAAAGCTGATAATGCCAATGTTTCGGGCATATCAGCCGGAATTTTAGCATAAATACCACTTTCGAACAAAATAGCTTTTCCATCAATATCAACTTGATCGATATCGGCACGAATTTCTTTGATTTTATCAATACGAAGCGGCGTGAGCGACAATGATACCAATGTGGCTATTTTATCGCCTTCTTTCAAATCAATCTTTCCTTTAAGTGCATCGCCAATTTTTTCGACTGTTCCGAGCAACATTCCTCCCGAACCCGTCCACGGATTACGGTGTTTACCTTGTTTTGCAACGATGTCGAACATAATCTCTTTGATTTTTTCTTTATCGCCTCCGGCTCTTTGTTCGATGTCGGTAAAAGAAGCCGAGTCAATATTTAACGTTTGAACGTCGATCAAGATTTCATTATCCCAAATTTCGTCCATGTTATTGTCGATTTTGTTTGCCGGTTGTGGCAACACACCTTTAGGTTCAATGACGCGGTGCGTACCATACTTGTTTCCTTTTTTTTGCATATATTTTTATTTTTTAAATTAATTTAATTATTTTTTCTATTTTTTATTTAATCGGTTTCATTCCGAGAATTTGGCGTGCTTCGTGCGGATTTGCAATTTCTCTGCCGAGTTCGTTTGCCAAGCGTACAACTTTTGCAACAAGTTCGCCGTTGGATTTTGCCAAAACGCCTTTTGAAAGATACACATTATCTTCAAAACCAACGCGCACGTTTCCGCCGTCGATAATTGCTGCTGCAGCCAAAGGAAATTCGTAACGACCGATTCCGGCAACCGTGTAAGTTGAGCCCGGAGGAATGCTTCCGCGCAAGAAAGTGAAATCGCGCAAATCGCCGCTAATTCCGCCATTTACGCCCATTACAAAATCAAAGTGGAACGGAGCGTTGATAAAACCTTTTTTTGCCAAACGCAAAGCCATATCAATCATTGATTTATCAAAAACTTCGAGTTCGGGTTTTATTCCGCGTTCAATCATTCTTTTGCCGAAATATTTTATTGTGTTTTCGGTATTTTCAAAAACATCGTCGCCTCCAAAGTTGCAAGTTCCGCAATCGAGAGTTGCCATTTCTATATCAAGTTCGGTAGGTTGCAAACGTTCGTCGTTTGTCATTCCAACAGCTCCGCCGGTAGAAGGCATAATTATAATGTCGGGAATTACAGCTTTTATAGCATCGATACATTCTTTGAAACGCGCTTTATCTTGCGTTGGCGTTCCGTCGTCGTAGCGAACGTGAAGGTGAATAATACTTGCGCCTGCATCGTAAGCAGATTTTGCTTCGCGCACAATTTCTTCAACCGTGTAAGGAACGGCAGGATTGTGTTCCTTCAAAACTTCGGCTCCGCAAATTGCGGCTGTTATTATCAGTTTTTCCATTTTTTACTTATTATCATTCATTATCTTTTCTTTGGCATTTTTTAGGTACAACGCAGGTTCCGCTTGCACGACAAACGACGATAGGTTCAGCTAAAACGTCGGCGGCAGAATCGGAAATATCCGGTCGAGGAACGATAACTTTTCGAGCTTCAAATGTCATTTTCCGCGATGTATTTCCTTCCGAAATAATTTCTCCTACCGCTTCGATATAATCGCCGGCATAGACCGGTGCTATAAATTCAACATTATCGTAAGCTTTGAAAAGTCCTTCATCGCCATCGCGTTGAATAAGCAATTCGGTAGCTACATCGCCAAAAAGTTGTAACATTTTAGCACCGTCAACTAAATTTCCACCGTAGTGTGCATCATGACTACTCATGCGCAGACGTATCATTGATTTGTACTTCATTGTATCAATTTTATGTTTCGTTATTCTTTACTATATAAAAAGTCTACAAAAATATTCGGCGTATGAATAGCTTCCGGACACAGCTCCCCTACTTTAACTACTTTTTCGGCTTCTGCAATCACCAAATCGGCAGCCATTGCCATCAACGGATTAAAATTTTGTGTTGTTCCGACATAAATCAAATTTCCCGATTCATCAGCGATGTTTGCTCCCAAAAGTGCCACATCGGCTTTAATTGGTTTTTCGAGCAAATAATCTTTTCCATCAACATTGATGATTTGTTTTCCTTCGGCAACAACGGTTCCTAATCCTGTTGGTGTCAGAAATCCGCCTAAACCACCTCCTGCTGCACGCACACGCTCTGCCAAAGTTCCTTGAGGAACAAATTCGACAATGAGTTCGCCTGCATTCATCTGATTAATCGTTTCAGGATTGGTGCCTATATGCGAAACAATCGCTTTTTTTACGCAACGATTCGCAATCAGTTTTCCATGTGCTTTATCCGGAAAAGAAGTGTCGTTGCTGATAATGGTTAAATCTTTTACGCCTTTTTCGATTAATGCGTCAATAATATCATTTGCGCAACCAACACCCAAAAAACCACCTATCATAAGCGTCATGCCGTCTTTTATTTGTGCGACGGCATCTTGAAGAGAAATCTTTTTCATTGATTTTCAATATACAATATAATAAAAATGAATCAAAATATATAACGCTGCAAAGGTATTAAAATATAGCGTAACTTTGCCTCTGAAAAATAAAAAAAAACTTTTAGAAAACGAGAAAAATCGATAACGGTTCAAGCGGTTTTTCTTTCATCAAAAAAGTAAAAGCAAGTTTTTAATTATCTTGAACCATCAAAAAAAATAATGAAAAAGAAACTTGTACTTGGATTTCTCTCATTGACTTTATCTTTTACAGCATTTGCAGGAGGACTTCTCACAAACACGAATCAACATGTATCGTTCTTGCGTATGATTGCGCGTGGCGCATCGATAGATATCGATGGTGTTTATTCCAATCCGGCCGGGCTCGGTTTTATGAACGATGGTTTTTACCTTTCGCTCAACGGACAAAGTGCTTATCAAACCCGCATCATCGATGCGTCTTTTCCTTTGTTTGGCGAATCTCCTAAAAGATATAAAGGAATTGCTTCTGCTCCGTTTGTTCCCAGTGTTCAGGCTTTGTACAAAAAAGGCGATTGGGCTTTTTCGGGAAGTTTTGCCATAACAGGTGGTGGCGGAAAGGCTTCTTTTAATGAAGGATTACCCATGTTTGATTCTCGAGTAATGGCCGGAATTTCTTCTCAGACAGGAGGTGCGGTTACTTCTGACATGTACACCATCAACTCAGCGATGGACGGCAAACAATATATTTTTGGTTTTCAACTCGGAGCAAGTTATAAAATTAACGATTATTTGTCCGTATTCGCCGGTGGACGCATGAATTACGTCAAAAGTGGTTATGACGGCTACCTTTATGCCAAATTAAAAACAGCAATTCCGACGGATTTAACGACTATTGAATTGGACGTTGATCAAAGTGGTTGGGGTGTTACACCGATAATCGGTGTCGATGTGAAATACAATAAATGGAATCTTGGTTTAAAATATGAGTTTAAATCAAGTCTGAATATTGAAAATAAAACGAAGAAAAACAGCGATCCTGACGGCACTTTAGCCGAATACCGCGATGGGGTCAACACACCAAATGATATTCCGGCAATGTTTATGGCTGCGTTAGGATACAAAATTCTTCCGGTACTCAGAGCAACAATAGAATACCACCAGTTTTCTGATGAAAATGCACGCATGGCTAACGACAAACAAAAATACCTAACCGGAAACACGCACGAATATCTTGCAGGTATTGAGTGGGATGTGCATAAAATCGTAACAGTAAGTGCCGGTTATCAAAAAACGGACTACGGATTGTCTGATAACTTCCAAAGCGACATCAGTTTTTCACTCGATTCTTATTCTATCGGTTTTGGAGTTGCTTTGAAACTCACACCGAAACTAACCATGAATGTGGCTTATTTTTGGACAACGTATGACGATTACACCAAAGTTTCGGAAAACTATAATGGCTTGCCAATAGCCGGAACAGATGTCTATAGTCGTACAAACAAAGTATTCGGACTCGGCATTGATTACAGATTCTAAAAGCAAAACTTTTTCACAGAAAAAGGGAGCTTCTAAAAATTCTGTTATCGGTCAACCGAATAGCCACCTTTCATCTGCTAAAAAACACTTTTTTTTGCCTCTCATGCAAAAATAAAAATCCCTGTAAACGAATAATTTACAGAGATTATAAAATGATCTTCATCGTGTTTTGGCGGAGAGACAGGGATTCGAACCCTGGGTCCACTTACGCGGACAACGGTTTTCGAGACCGCCCCATTCAACCACTCTGGCATCTCTCCATTGGATTAAAAAAAGCGACATCTTTGTCGCAACTTTTTTCCTGCGGAGGAAGAGGGATTCGAACCCCCGGTACATTGCTGTACAACGGTTTTCAAGACCGCCGCAATCGACCACTCTGCCATTCCTCCGCTGCAAAAGTACGAATTTTTCGATTCCTGCAAAGTGCCGTCCCAAAATAATTCCGATTTTCTTGTTTTTTTACATTGAACAAAAACAACTTTATTCAGAGAATCAATCGTATAACAATTTCCGTATGACCGTTTTTTATGTGTATGATAGCCCAAAATAATTGTATTTTTGTCTTTGGTAAATGGTAGGAATTAAGATAAAATCCTGTTTTATGACGAAAAAAATACTATTGTTCTTGTTCATGAGTTTGTTTTTGATACAGATTCAGGGCGTAGCTAAAAACATCAAAGCACTTGTCTCGTATTCAACGTTTTGTATTCCTGGCGAATCGCCTTATTTTGAGTTACATCTCGCTGTCGATGGAAACAGTCTCGAATACAAAACAAATGCGTCGGGTAGTTTTGAAGCAACAATGGAAATTACGATGCTGTTTCTGCAAGCTGATTCGATTGTCGCTTTTGATAAATACGAATTTAAAAGTCCTGCTGCGACTGATACAGCAGTGCATTTGCCGAGTTTTATCAATACACAACGCATTTCGTTGTCAAATGGCGAATACAAGCTCGATATGAGCATTCGTGATGTGAATAGTATGGTCGAAAATACGATTCGATTGTCGGAAACTTTTGTGATTGATTTTCCTGAAAACGAATTGTCATTATCTGATATTCAACTTGTTGAAAAGTATTCGAAAACAGAAAAAGAAACATCGTACAGCAAATACGGCTTGGATATCATTCCGATGATTTATGCGTTTTACCCCGAATCGGTTAATACATTGACTTTTTATATCGAAATGTACAACGCTTTGCAACTTTTTGGTTCGGAAGAGCAATTTTTAATGACATATTTTGTCGAAACATTCGAAAGCAAAAAACGTTTGAACGATTTTGCAGGCTTTCGTCGCGTGAAAACAGATCGCGATTTGAATGTGTTCGTAACAACCTTAGATATCGCTAATTTGCCATCCGGAAATTACAACATTGTTGTCGAAGTGCGTAACAAAAGCAATGTGATGTTGCTTTCGAAACAAACATTTTTTCAGCGAAGCAATCCGGTATTAATCGAAAAAATGTACGAGCAGGTTTTTGCTGACCTACCGAATACTTTTGCCGGATACATCGAAAATGCCGATACATTACGCGAATATTTACGCATGATTGTACCTAAAGCAACAGAAACGGAACGCCAATACGCAATGGGATTAGTCAACGAAGGAACTGTAAACGATATGCAACAGTTTTTTTATACATTTTGGTTTTCACGCAATCAGATAGATCCGGAAGAAGAATGGCGAAAATACTGTTATGAAGTCTACAAAGTCAACACATTATATAAAACACCTAACCGAAAAGGTTACAATACGGATCGCGGACGTGTTTATTTGCAGTATGGTGCTCCTGATCAGATTTCTGAAAACTACCACGAGCCCGAAGCATATCCTTACGAAATTTGGCATTATTATACGCTTGGCAAACAACGAAACAAAAAATTTGTGTTTTACACAAGAGACATGGCAACGAATGAATTTGTGCTGATTCATTCCGATGCTTTAGGCGAATTGAGCGATACAAATTGGGATTCAATTTTATACGGACGCTCGATGGGCGGTTCGTCAAAATCGGGCGGAATCGATATTGGATCGCCTTTTGGTAGCAAAGCAAGCGAACAATGGATTTCGCCACGATAAGATTGTACTATACAACATGAAAAAGTTCCTGTTTAATACACTTTTTATTATTTTAAAGGTTTTGTCTTTTTTACCGTTGTCGGTACTGTATCTATTTTCGGATATTGCTCGGTTTTTTATATATCATGTTATACGTTACAGACGAGAAGTTGTGCGCCGGAATTTACAAAATTCATTTCCCGAAAAAGATTTAAAAGCAATCAAACAGATCGAGAAAAAATTTTACAGAAATTTTGTCGATGTTTTTTTTGAAATACTCAAAGCGATGAGCATTTCCAAAGATTATATTACGAAACATGTTCGCGTTAAAAATCCAGAGCTTTTAGAAAAATACCTTGATCAAGGAAAAAGTTTGTTGGTCGTAACATCTCATTCGGGCAATTGGGAATGGATCGGTAATCAAATTGGATTCTCGTCGAAACACCACAATTTTGGTGTCTATAAAAGACTACGAAATCCTTATTTTGAGGAATTTACAAAAAAACATCGCGAACGCTTCGGGCAACTGAAGACGATCGAAATGAATCAGGTTTTGCGGACTTTGGTTCGGCTGAAAAATCAATCCAATTTGGTTTATATGGTTGCCGATCAGTCGCCACGAGGTGCCGAATCGGATTATTGGACAATTTTTCTGAATCAAGAAACGGCTTTTTTCAGAGGAATGGCGAAAATGGCGAAAGCATTGGACTATGCCGTTATTTATGCCGAAAGCCATCGAGTCAGACGTGGACATTACGAAGTTGTATTGCAGGAAATCGTGTCCGATTCAAAATCGATTTCCGAAGATGAAATCATCGAACGTTATGCACGTTATTTAGAAACTTTTATTCGTCAATATGCCGACAACTGGCTGTGGTCGCACCGGAGATGGAAACACAAAAGAAAGGGCTTGTCATGAACAAAGTAGCAGTCGTGATTTTAAATTACAATGGGAAAACTTTTCTCGAACGTTTTTTGCCAACAGTGATTCAGCACAGTGCTTCGGTTGCAGAGATTGTAGTTGCCGACAATGCTTCTACCGATGATTCGGTGGCTTTTATGAAAGCCAATTTTCCGGAAGTTCGTTTGATTCAACTTTCGTTTAATGGTGGTTTTTCGACAGGATATAATGAAGCGTTAAAACAAATAGAAGCCGAATATTATGTGCTACTCAACTCCGATATTGAAGTAACACCTCGCTGGATTGAACCGATTGTCGCTTTACTCGATTCTGATCAAAAAATAGTGGCTTGTCAACCAAAAATTCGGTCATACACCGAAAAAGAAAAATTCGAATATGCAGGAGCCGGAGGCGGATTTATCGATAAATACGGTTATCCGTTTTGTCGTGGCAGACTTTTCGAAACCTTGGAACAAGACGAAAATCAATTCGACGACACGATAGAAGTATTTTGGGCTTCAGGTGCTTGCATGTTTGTGCGATCCGAACTTTTTCATCAATATGGCGGTTTAGACGATTCTTTTTTCGCACACATGGAAGAAATTGATTTCTGTTGGCGTTTGAAAAGTCAAGGATATAAAGTCATGTATTGTCCGCAATCGATGATATACCACATAGGCGGGGGAACATTGTCTAAGAACTCGCCACGAAAAACATATCTGAATTTCAGAAATAATTTGTCGCTTTTGCTCAAAAATTTGCCGCGAAAACGACTGTTTTTTGTACTTCCGTATCGGATTTTGTTGGATATGATTGCCGGAATGAAATTTTTGCTCGATGGGAGCTTTCGTGATGCTTTTGCTATTGTTAGAGCACATTTCGCTTTTTACAGACGTATTCCTTTGTTGTTGAAAAAACGAAAAAACTATAAACCGCAAGAAGTTTCCGGGGTTTACCAGAAAAACATCGTTTTTGACTACTTTCTTAAAAAGAAGAAATATTTTAAAGATTTAAATCTGACTGATTTTTCTTAACCAAAAAATCAATTGCCATCGCATAACCTTCCATTCCGAATCCGACAAAATTTTTGATGCATGCTTCAGCCGTAAACGAATGATGCCTGAAAGGTTCTCTCTTGTAAATATCCGAAATATGCACTTCAACAGTTGGTATCGAAAGCGAACGCACAGCATCGGCTAAAGCTATTGAAGTGTGTGCGTATGCTCCCGGATTGAAAATAACAGCATCTTCCTCCGAATCGGCTTGTTGCAAACGATCAATCAGCATGCCTTCGCAATTAGACTGAAAAGAAACGATCTGATGTTCCGAAAAACGTTTTTGCAATGATTTCAACAATTCGTCGAACGACAACGTACCGTATATAGAAATCTCGCGCTTGCCAATCCAATTCAAATTCGGTCCGTTTAAAATAAGAATACGCATACAAGGAAATTTATTGATGCAAAGGTAATTATTTAGAGTATATTCGTGCTAACCGAAAGATAAATCACAACAAAATTCAAAAACCACTTTTTTAATTGAAGAAATAAAATACCTTTGCGGCTTCCAATAGGGGTGCCTTTTTCACGAAAGTGAATTGAAAGACAGGCTGAGATCAAACCCATTGTACCTGAAACGGATAATGCCGATACAGGGAACGCGCGTAATCTCATATTTTCCCTCTATTGATTTTAATTAATTAAACTAATTTAAATCAAAGAGTTATGAACTACTTTTTAAAAATTTTTGTATTTATTGTTTTTTTATTGCCTCATCATCTGATGGGACAATTTATGATGCATGGTGTTGTTGTCGACAAAAACACCAACGAAACACTTGTCGGAGCGCATGTTTCGATAGCATCAACAGGTCAACGTGTCATTACTGACAAATCAGGAAATTTTACTTTTTTATCCTTAAAATCAGGAGATTACATTTTGAAAACTTCTTTCATGGGATATGAAGAAGTTACGACATTGGTACATGTAAATGCTGACATCAAATCCTTTCGCATTGCACTTCAACCCACATTTTTTATGACCGACGAAGTGGTTGTAAAAGCCTCTCGAAGCAACGAAAAAACACCGATCACCTATACTGAGGTCGATGCTGCGATGTTGCGAAAAACAAACAAAGGATACGATTTGCCTTATTTGTTGCAGCAAACGCCTTCATTAGTCGTAACATCAGATGCCGGTTCGGGTGTTGGCTACACGGCATTACGTATCAGAGGAAGCGATTTAACACGTATCAACGTAACGCTGAACGGTGTTCCGATTAACGATGCCGAATCGCACAGCGTTTATTTTGTCGATTTGCCCGACTTGGCTTCTTCGATCGATAATATTCAAATTCAGCGTGGTATAGGTACATCGTCGAATGGTGCTGCGGCTTTCGGTGCTTCGATAAATATCAAAACAGACGAAACCGATACCGATCCGTATGCGTATTTGGGTAGTGCGACAGGTTCGTTTAATACATTTAAAAACACGTTGGGATTTTCGACCGGACGTGCAAAAAATGGATTTAGTTTGACCGGACGACTGAGCAAAGTTACTTCCGATGGTTATATTGATCGCGGTTCGTCCGATTTGGGATCGTATTACCTTTCAGGATCGTGGCACGGCAAAAAAACATTGGTAAAAGTCATTGCTACAAGCGGTGTTCAGGAAACATATCAATCGTGGAATGGTATTCCGAAAGATAGTCTGAACACAAACCGTACTTACAATCCGTCCGGAGAGATGTACGATTCCGATGGAAATATTGTGGGGTATTACGCCAACGAAGTGGATAAATACCAACAAGATTATTACCAGCTTCATCTGGCGCACGAGTTTTCGAAAAGTTTGATTTTGACAGCTACGGCGTTTCTGACGAACGGAAAAGGCTATTACGAAAATTGGAAAAACGACGATAAACTGAGTAAATATGGGCTTCCGGACGTGCTCATCGGCGACCAAACTATTTCACGAACGGATTTGGTGCGTCAGAAATGGCTCGATAACAGTTTTTATGGAGGTCATTTGACGTTAGATCATAAAAAAGGTCGTTTCAACAATGTTTTCGGAGGAGGAATGAACCGTTACGAAGGCAAGCATTTCGGAAAAATCATTTGGGCAACATATCCTTCGACAAGCAGCAACGAGTGGCATTGGTACGATAACAACAGTATAAAAACCGAAGTAAATATGTTTGCAAAAACAGCCATTGAGCTAACACATTATCTAAACTTTTTTGTCGACCTGCAATACCGTCATATCGATTACGAAATAGTTGGTGTTCACGACGATTTGAGAGATATCACACAAGACCATTTATTCGATTTTTTTAATCCGAAAGCAGGATTTTTTGTTACAATAAATAACAATAACTCGTTGTATTTTTCGGTTTCGCGTTCAAATCGCGAGCCTAATCGTTCGGTTTACCGTGATGCCGATCCGAATCAGAAAATTACATTCGAATCGCTTACCGATTATGAGTTAGGTTATGATCTGAAAACAAATAACGTAACTTTTAATACCACTATTTTTTATATGGATTATACCAACCAATTGGTTTTGACCGGAAAAATCAACAATGTGGGCGATGCGATTATGACAAACGTAAAAAACAGTTATAGGTTTGGAATCGAAAATGGATTGACGTGGCAACTTTGTAAGAAAATGTTTTTGAAAGCTCATTTGAGCGTAAGTGCCAACAAAATAAAAAACTTTACAGCGTATATTGACAACTGGAATTTCGATGACGAACCCGAAAATGGTCCGTACCAGTATGAAAACGAACTCGGAACAACTGATATTTCGTTTTCACCGGCTGTAATTGGTGGTTATTCGCTCTCGTATTTCCCTGTAAACGGATTGGAAATCAATCTGAACGGAAATTATGTGAGTCGTCAGTATCTCGACAATACATCGAATAAATATCGAAGCATTGCCCCGTATTTTGTCAATAATATCATGTTGAATTACGAATGGAAACAACCTGTATTCAGGAACTTAACTTTCAGTTTGTCGCTGAATAATATTCTGAGCGAAAAATACGAAAGCAATGGTTGGGTTTACCGCTATATATACGATGGTATTGAATACTTGCAAGACGGTTATTTTCCGCAAGCAAAATTTAACCTCATGTTTGGCGTAACGGTTGGAATTTGATAAACTTAAGCGTTAAGTATCAAAAATAGTGCGTTCGACTACACGCTGCCCGAAAAGGTTACAAGAGCCACGCTCACCGTTACCGATCTGCAAGGACGCACTGTAACAACAATCGAACTGACAGGAGAACAAGGACAAAAACTGCTCGACACACGCCAGCTCCTCGCAGGAACGTATCTCTACACCATCAAAACCAACGACAAACAAGTCAACGGAAAGTTTGCCGTGATGAGGTAAAGTCGGGATTTATTGTACCAAATTATCACAAAGCCGGAGTTTATGCTTCGGCTTTGGTTGTTTAATCAGCCTCTCGACAGTGTGCAAGCACGAGTTTTCGGGCTTCGATTTTGAAGATTGTTCCATTTG
>JAISHW010000034.1 GCA_031262365.1 Lentimicrobiaceae bacterium | reverse complement strand
GTTTCATGAAAATGGAGGTTTTATTCTTTGTTAAAAGTTAAAAAACAAGCAAATGTAAAAAAAGTTTTTAATTCGAAAGGTAATTTTGAGAAATTAGATTGGAATGGATTTTCTTTTGTGTAGAACAACACTCAAAAAAAATCCGAAAGCCTGAAGAAGAGTCTTTGTGCTTTCGGGTTTTTGCATTGTTTGGTTATACCGCCAAATGAGCAGGCGGTTTTTAGTGCAAGTTTCAAGAATCAACTTTTGATACGCCTATTCTAAATTTATTAAATATTCGTTGGAAATTTTCTTATTCAAAAAAGAAATAGATTGTCCTACTTTTGCTGTACCTCGTTGTAACAGTGTCGGCACAAAGGTTCGTAACTTTCGGTTTCGCCTAAAACAACTAATTTGTTATCCGCAATAGTGCGGTGCGAAAACTGCGCTAAATTACCACAACGCATGCAAATGGCATGAACCTTTGTTACATATTCGGCAATCGCCATCAAAACGGGCATCGGGCCAAAAGGCTCGCCCAAAAAATTCATATCTAATCCGGCAACAATAACGCGAATGCCTTGATTAGCAAGTTTTTGACAAACATCAGGAAGCTCGTTGTCGAAAAATTGCGCTTCGTCGATACCAATCACATCGACTTCGTTGGCATAGAAAAGAATTTGCGAAGCGTTTTCGACCGGAATCGAATGAATTGTATTTGCGTCGTGCGATACAACATCTTCTTCGCTGTAGCGTTTGTCGATATGAGGCTTGAAAATCTCGACACGTTGTTTGGCTATACGGGCGCGATTCAGTCGGCGAATGAGTTCTTCTGTTTTTCCGGAAAACATCGATCCACAAACGACTTCAATCCAGCCTGTTGGATATTTGTTTTCGATATCTTTTTCAAGAAACATGTGTGACCTTTTGAGTTTTTTATACTTTTATGCTTCGTAAATGCAAAAGTAAAGATTAATTAGATGAATCGAAAAAAACAACTTTGTGATCGCGAATTTTTGTCGCAACTAAAAGAATCTGCATTGGACTTTTTACGGCATATCGATTTTTTGAATGATGAAAACATTGATGTGCGCCAATTGGATATTGACCTATTTAAAAAACGCATTCATACGGTATATGACTTGCTTTGCGATTTTAAACCTTTGTCGAAATCGCATTCAGAAATTCCTTCAGACCCCATTGCAATTGTCGAAGAAAAAAAGGAAGCCGTTATAGAAGAACCTATACCGGCGGTGGTTGAAACAACAAAGGAAAAAGATATTTTTATTCGTTTCGAGTCGATTGAAGAACCGGATCAGTCAGAAAACGCACTTTTCGACCCCATTACAGAACAAACTAACGTATCGCAGGGTCAGCAAAAAACCGATCCGAAACCAATCGAAAGTATTGCCGAACGTTTTGTAAAACAAGAAGATGACAGCGTTGCCGCTAAATTGCAGCAACAACCAATCAAAGAACTCAAATCGGCAATCGGTATTAATGATAAATTTCTACTTCTCAACGAATTATTTTCAGGAAGTATTGAAAAATACAACAAAGTAATGGATGAGTTCGAAAAATTTATGACACTTAACGGCGCGCGAACTTTTTTGCTCGAGACAAAAATCGATATGCAATGGGATACACAATCGGAAGCTTATAAAAAACTAGAATCGCTGCTCATGCGGAAATACGGATTATCCATCTGAAAAGGCAATTTTTCTACTGCGCTATCTAACAACTAATTATGTCGAAACTATTTCTTGTACCAACTCCTATCGGAAATCTCGAAGATATTACTTTACGTGCCATCCGCGTGCTTCGCGACGAAGCCCAATCGATTTTAGCCGAAGACACCCGTAAAACGTCCATTTTGCTGCGTCATCTCGACATTTCAAAACAGATGCTGTCGTTTCACCAACACAACGAACACCAACAACTGACACGAATTGTCGAACGTATTGCCTCCGGCGAAACAATGGCTTTGGTAACCGATGCCGGAACGCCGGCGATTTCCGATCCGGGTTTTTTGTTGGTACGTGCGTGCATTCAAAACAATGTCGAAGTGGAATGTTTGCCCGGTGCCACGGCTTTTGTTCCGGCTTTGGTCAACTCGGGTTTGCCTGCCGATCGATTTATTTTTGAAGGATTTTTGCCTCACAAAAAAGGACGACAAACAAAAATTCGTGAAATTGCCGAAAACGCGTATACAACAATCCTGTACGAATCGCCCTTTCGTTTAGTGAAAACATTGCAACAATTGCAAGAAGTGATGGGAGCCGACAGACGCATGTCGGTTTCGCGCGAGTTGACAAAAATCTACGAAGAAACCATTCGTGGCACCTTAGCCGAAGTAATCGCTTTCTATGAAAAGAAAGATATAAAAGGCGAAATTGTTATTGTTGTAGAAGGAAAAGACACGTAAAGAAATTGCAACTTTGAAACTTGAAATCAGGGAATTTTCTTATTTCTTGCAACTTTCCGTTTGCTATTTAAAATTCTAGTCGATAACGGTTCGGGTATTGCCGAATGCGGATATAAAAAAGCATAAATGTTGAGTTTTAGACATTCAGCCCTGCTTTTGGCATACCTTAATCGGTAACATTAATTTATGGTTTCAGCCAATTACTTTGCGGTTTTACAATAAGTCGTGCGTTATTGTAGGCCATTTTCAAAGTTAAACAGGTTCTCGCTGTATAGGTTGTGTCATTTAGCTTATGAATTACTAATGCTAAATCCGGATTAGGTGAACCTGATGTTAAACAAAGCGGAAGTAATAACTGTATTTTATTGTCGTAATATTGTGGTACTGCAATTTTGTAATTTGACCGCACTTTTTTCTTTGCTTCATCTATTGCTCCTACAAGTTGTCTTCTCAATTCAGCGTCGTCTGCTCTTTGAAGATGTGCAGGAAAGCGATCTAAATTATCGCCTATTATATGGTCTAAATCAGGAATTAAATCACATTTCGGGTTAAAAATAAGCAATTCCGGTTTATCAAAAAAGTCAGCAACATCAGGAATAGAATGTGAAAAATGTCGAAGAATATTGTTATCGCTTTTCTTCAAGAATGCCTTGAAACAGAACGGTGTAGTACGTCCTGTTTTGGGATTTTTATATTCTTCAAAAAAGGCAAAAATATCTTCTAAATTTTCGGTAACAAGACCGGTATTAAAACAAGCAAATTTGTTATCTGATGTAAATACAACTTTCTTTTCTTGTTGTAATTTTCTAAATGTAAATTCAAGATAGTTTTTAAGAATACTGTTGTTTTTTGTTGTGCTATCTGAAAAATTCCACGCTTCCCCATCAGCTAATGTGTCGGCTAAAAAGACAATAGCACTATCGTAATTAGGAAAGAATGCAAATTTAAAAAGTTCCGAATTGAACTGTTTTTTTGCCATATTGATTTATTTTTTAAATTTCATGATTCTTTTATAAAAAAATAAGAGCCATCAACTTTATCAGGATGGCTCTCTCTATGTTCTTTTAAGTTTTATCTTAATTTTTTGCAGATAGACCTGCAACCGTCTTTATGTATACAAAATATCGCACAAAGATACAACTATTTTCTTTTGTGTCAAGTGTTTTTGCTGCCGGAACAAGGCAAGTCATTTTAATCCTTTTACATTAGGTGTTCCGGCGACAAAATCTTTCAGATAAAACGGTTCGAAATAGGCTAAATTTTCGAATGTTTGTTCTAAAAATGCTCGTTCAGCCCAAGCAATCATTCCTGTTGCCGAAAGATTAAAATCTTGATGAATAAGTAGTTGTTTGTTGTTCGAAAAAACAGAAGTACATTTTTCTGCACCACTGCCAAAACAATGAATGCGGTGTTTCTCGGTTAAATCCGAAAAAGAATTTTCGTCGATGATAAGTGCTTTTGTTTTGTTGATTTCACGAAGTGAAGCATCGAAAACAGCGGTGTAAACTTCCATCCGGCGCGCATCAATCATCGGACAAAGCAAATCCGAGTCGCTAAAGTTTTTGCCGAGTCGCATTTTCATTTGCGTTGCCATCGAAAGCAACGTATTGACGGCTATCAATGGCTTTTCGATTGCATAACAAATTCCTTTTGACGTACTTACGCCAATGCGCAATCCGGTGTACGATCCCGGTCCCTTACTCACAGCTACCGCATCAAGTTTCGAAAACGCAATGCCCGATTCTTTCATCACGGCTTCAATAAAAAGTGTTACTTTTTCAGCATGCGAATAGTTTTCGCTTGCGTTTTCTCGCAACGAAATCAATTTTCCATCTCGTTCAAGTGCCACAGAACAGGATTTTGTTGCTGTTTCAAGGAGTAAAATACACGCCATTCGAGTAAACTATTTGCTTGTTATTTTTTGTTGGCAACTTTTACAGTTTCGCCGTTTTGCAATGTTTGTGAAACAACTTTATACGGTCCCGTAATAACAACATCACCTTCCGAAAGTCCTTCAAGAATTTGAATATAAGCATTGTCTTGAATACCCGTTTTTACTTGCTTGATTTTCGCCTGATTGCCGTCTAAAACAAAAACATATTCGTTGATTTGTTCGTTTTTTATTTCCGATTTTTTTGTTGATCGCACGGCATGATGATGTACCGATGAGGTGTCGTCGCGTGATGTAACAGCTTGAATAGGAACAGTTAAAACATTCATTTCTTTTGTTGTCTGAATATCTACCGTTGCCGACATGCCGGGGCGAAACGGCGCGCTAATATTGTTTTTTTCGTTGATAAGTTCTTCATACGATTCTTTCATCATTTTAATCAACACGTTGAAATTTGTTACTTGATCGGTGCTGATCGTTGTTGTGTTTGCCGATGTGGCAATTTCGGTTACGTAACCTTTGAATTTACGATTCAAATAGGCATCAACCTCAATGATACATGTGTCGTTCAGTTTCACGCGCGTGATATCGGTTTCGCTTACTTCAACTTTTACTTCCATCGAATTGAGATTGGCGATGCGCATAATTTCTGTTCCCGACGAAAACTGCGATGCGCCTTGCACCCGTTCGCCCGCTTCAATATTCAACTGTGAAACGGTTCCTTCATTTGGCGAATAAATATTGGTTCGATCGAGATTTTCGCGCGCTTCTTTCACCGCTGATTCGGTGTTGAGTGCTTGAAACGTTGCCGCTTTAAAGCTTTCGCGAGCCGATTCCAAATCGGCTTTCGATACTTCAAAAGCTGATTTGACGGCATCCCAATCAGAATCTGAAATAACTTTTTCTTTGTATAGTTTTTCGTTTCGGTTGTAATCGGCTTGTGCTTTCACGAAGGAAGCTTCGGCTTGCACCACACGCGCCTTGTTTGTCGCAATGTTTGCTTTTGCAGCGTTCAGCGAGGCTTCTACTTGTTCTAAAGCCGAAATGTAAAATATCGGGTCGATTCGCGCCAAAATTTGTCCTTTTGTTACTTTATCACCTTCTTTAACAGCAAGTTCGACAACTTCACCTGAAATGTACGGACTGATTTTGACATCTAATGTCGGCTGAATTTTACCGTTTGCAATCACGGTTTCTATGATGGTGCGTTTAGCCGCTGTTTCAGTCGTAACTTCTGTTTCGATTTTGTTGTTGTTTTTTGCAATTACAACAATGATTATCAAAACAAGAAAGGTTATTCCTAACCACAAAATCCATTTGTTACTGCCTTTTTTCGATCGACTCATTTGTGTTTTTTTTATTTCAAATCGCTTAATGTCAGTGGTTTGTCTAAATAGAAATCTAATATTTTCAATTTAAATAGGTAATCGAATTTTGCCGAAAGCACATCTGATTCGGCTCGATTCATTTGATTCTTTGCTACGTTATAATCCAAGGCGTTAACCATTCCAACGTTAAATCGGTGTTCGGTGTATTTAAATGATTCTTGCAAATTTTTTAACGATTTTTGCCTTGCAACGTATGTTTTGTAAGCCGCTAAAGCATCGGCATAAGCTGTTTCGATGCTTTTTCGAAGCGCGTTTTTTGTTTTTTGTAGGTTATAATCAGCATTGATACGATTCAATTTCGAGCGTTGAATGTACGAACCGACCTGATAGCCGTTGAAAATAGGAATGTTCATGCTGAACGAAAGCGTAATACTATGATTATCACGTATTTGTTCGTCGAATGATTTTAATCTTCCAGTTTCCAAATCGGTTATTTGATCGGAATAATTTGTTCCAAAACCACTTCGCATCGAGATACTTGGACTGCGATTGCCTCGCGCAATCGCCAACGAACGTAAAGCTCCTTCAAGATTCATTTCGGCACTCTTGATTTCGGGCATCACAGCGAGTGCTGTGTTATAAATATAATCTATTGGCTGTAATTCAGGTTCTTGTAAAATGGTTAGAGCAGGGCGTTCGAGTTCGATTGTTGTTCCGGCTTCGAGTTCGAGTAGTTGAAGCAAATCCAAAACAGCAATGTTCCGTTGATTTTCGGCTTGAACGAGCGTTACTTCTTCCGTCGCTAATTGCGCTTGAATTTCCAAAACACTTCCTTGGGCAAGCGTTCCGACTTCGTAAAGTTTTTGTGTACGAGCAACTTGCTGAAGCGTTACTTCAACCTGATTTTGTGCATTGTTGACCAATTCTTCGCTAAACAATATTTGTAAATACGCGCTTGCAACTGCAATCGAAATGTCGTTTTTGATTTTATCGGTGTCGTAACGTGATGCCAGATATTCGTAACGACGTAGCTTCATGGTGTTTATTTTCTGAAAACCATTGAAGAGCGTGATGCTCGACCCGATGTCGAAATAACTTTGTTGCGTTTGTTTATCGGTATATTCGTAGGTTGCCAAGTCGATTGATCGACCCCAACCGAATGAATGCGAGATCGAACTGCTCAGCGAAGGTAATAAACTCAATTTGCTTTCGAGTTGGTTGACTTTTGCCGTTTCGACATTCAAATAGCTTTGCTGTACCGAAATATTGTTTTCGTGCGCGTGATGAATGCAATCTTCTAATTTCCAAATTTTTTGAGCTAAAATACTTCCTGTCAGCATTAAAAAAACAAAAGTAGTCAGTGTCATTTTCAAAAGTTGCTTGATTGATAAGAATCTGTTCATAATACTTTTTTTTGTGGTCTTGAAATCAACTAATTCTGACATCAATGCTCAATAAACATACCGTCACTTCACAACAATATGATTATAAACTCGTTGTCGATATTCCATTTATATTCATTGTCAAATAGTTATTGTTCGTAAATGAACATCTCGACAAGCTCTTTGGCAAAAGTAAGCTAAAAACTCCGTTCATCGAATAGCTTAGGCGTTTTTTTGCTATGTCTAAAGGAAAGTTTGGATTTGGTAATTTAGTAGGTAAGTAATTAAAAATATTTATTGTCTTATTTTTGGTTTATTCGTTTTGTTTTTGTATATTTGCCTCATAATAAAACAGTTATGAGAATTGTAAAATTAACAGACGAAGAAAAGTCCC
>JAISHW010000002.1 GCA_031262365.1 Lentimicrobiaceae bacterium | reverse complement strand
AACTTCTAGAAATTTCAATATCAAGGCTTGCGACTGAAACAAAAGCGGAGTTTACTAATGTAAATGAGCATTTTGTTGAAGAAGCGTAACGCAGAGATTGGGATTTTTAGAAGTTCCCTAAAAAAACAAAGCGTAATAGTTCTTTAATAAGAACTATTACGCTTTACAATATTTGCGTTGAATGTTATTTTCTTACAACCAATTTTTTGGTTTCAACAGTTTGATTGCCTACAATGATTGAGTAGAAGTAAACTCCTTCATCTAAATCGGCAACCGAAAACTGTAATTTACCCATATCGCCCTCAATATGCTGATTTGCAATATTTTGTCCGAGCATATTATAAATAGCTATTTGAGCCGGAATATGAATTGAGTTCAAATTGTAATCAATCGAAACGATTGAACTTGCCGGATTCGGGTAGGCATTGCTAAGAATGACCTTTTCGGCAATTTCGTCGACAGAAACGCCCGAAATGTTAAATTTTGCAATAAAACTCACATTATCAGCTTCATTACCATCTACAAAAAAAGTATACTTAACACGTGCTATTCCAGAAATAAACGGATCTCCATATTCCATTTTTGGCATATAATGTCCGCCAAATTCCCAATCAGCAGAGGTAGTATCAGCCCTTACTATCACAGGAGAAGGACTTTCGTCTACTCCCGGTCCAAAACAACTGCCCCAACAGATAAAATTCTGGGTTCCATCAGGCATTTCTAAAGTTTCACGTCTCAATGTTACATCTAAGTTCGTGTTGGTGTTGTTACGAACCAACATATTAGCTACATATTCATCTTCCGAACCATCGCCTTCAACAAGTATTTCTGTTCCATCTGCTACAACAACATTGTCCCACTCAAGGCTTAGTGATTGTGCTAAAGCAACGCCATTTAATAGCAAACTAAAAAGAATAAGAGATAAAAAATTTTTCATTTTGTTTGAGTTTTATTACCAATTTTTTTAACAAATACTTACTTGCAAAAGTAATGAAAAAACAAGTTAGATGTCAATTGGATTTTGTAATTTTATGGTTCTTTTGTGCATTCAAAGTTATGTTGTATGACCGAAAATACCGGAATTGTACTTGAAGGAGGTGGTTTTAGAGCTATATTTGTTGCCGCCGCGTTAGAAGTCTTTCATCGACATCATTTATTTTTTCCGTATGCAATGGGCGTTTCGGCGGGTGCGGCTTATGGTGTTTCGTATGTTTCGCGCCAACAGGGTCGCAATCTTGAGACAAACAAATACATTAACGACAAACGTTATTGCGGCATTAAGCATTTATTGAAAAACGGCGATTATTTCAATTGGAATTTTATTTATAAACAAATTCCTGAGATGCTTTTGCCTCTCGATTACAACGAATTAAAAAATTCTTCGACCCGTTTTTATGTCGCGCTTACGCATTGCGAAACTGCTCAAACTGTTTACCTGAACGCAAATACCAATTTACCCGAAAGACTTTGTGCGCTTCTTTCGGCAACTTCGTCCTTGCCTTTTATTTCGAAAATAAAGAAAATCGACGAACAACCCTATCTTGATGGTGGCATTTCGAATGCTATTCCAATCGAACATGGTTTCGAAAATGGCTGCCAAAAGTTGGTTGTTGTTTTAACGCGACCAAAAGAATATCGAAAAGAAGAAGATTCAAAAACAACAAACCAGCTTTATAAAGTTTTTTACCGAAAATACCCCGAGTTGTTCAAACTCATGCACGAAAGAGCCTCGCGCTACAACAAAAAATTAACCGAAATAGAAAAATTGACCGATGAAGGAAAAATTTTCATCGTTCGCCCCAACGAACACATTCCCATTGGTCGATTGGAAAACAATCCTGATGCGCTGCAAAAAGTGTATTTTGATGCCATTTCCGAAATAGAACAATGCATTATCCCGCAACTAAAACAATGGCTGCAAAAATAACAAGGCAAAACATTTGAAATAAAGGCGCACATTCACAAAAAATAATGCCCTGCTAATTGAAGTTGTAAAAGATAATCAATTTTAAATTACTTTTACAACGTATTATTTTTCCATGCTTAAAAACCATATGAACAACCACATTCTTTCCACACAAGAAACACAAAATCTTTTACTCGAAAAATTGAAAATGGGCTGGTGGATAAAAGACGACAGCCGTCAAATAGTTCAATTTTCCGAATCTTCACAAAAACTCATTGGGCTTGAAAAAGAATCGATTAGCTACGACGATTTTGTTTTGATGATTCGCGACGACTATCGCGACAGAATTTTAAAAGAGTTCAAACCACTAAAGCCCGGATCTGAAATCGAACAACTCTATCCTTTGAATACACGACTGGGAGAAGTTTGGGTTCGCGTGAAAATGTTTGCTCATAAAGACACAGACAACCCACTCTTAAGTGGATTTATTCAGGTTGTCGACAGTCCAGAAGTTACAACTCCTGATACAGCGATACAACTTCGAACTAATAATTTGCTTTTTCAACTGAACAGAATATCCAAAATATTATTATCATTTCTTCAGGAAAAAAACCCTGATGCTGTTATCAACAGCACTTTGCGCGATATTCTCAAGCAATTTAAAGCCGGACGCGCTTATATTTTCGAATATGACTTTGAACGAAGCCTTCAAACGAATACATTTGAAGTCGTTGACGACAAAATAAAACCTGAAATCGACTTTCTTTTCGAGCTTCCGCTAAACATGAACTCATGGTGGACGAACGTCATTAAAGACGGACAATCGATCATTTTGTCGACATTAGACGATCTTCCAAAAGAAGCGGCATCAGAAAAAGAATTTCTTGATTTTCAAGATATTAAATCATTATTTGTTGTTCCGTTATTTTCGCACGATGGCGTTTGGGGATACGGAGGCATTGATTTGGTAGAAGAATTTCACACTTGGACAAATGAAGATGGCGAATGGATTACCGCAATGTTTAACATCGTAAGCCTTTGTATACAACTTCAACGATCTGAAAAAAAAGCCCTTTTAGACAAAGCACATCTTGAAAATCTGTATAAACACATGCCTTTGGGATATATCCGTCTCACAACAGTACTCGATGAAAACGAAAAACTTATCGACTACATTATAAGAGATGCAAACCATGCCGCCGAAGAACTATTTCAAGAACCGCTTTCACAATTTATCGGAACAGTAATAAGCGCGTTTCCTGTTATGTTGAAAAAAGACCTTGAATACATTGATCGGGCATTAAAAAATAACTCCCATTTAGAAGACGAATATTATATCGAAAAAACAGAAAAACATACACGTTTGACCATTTATTCGATTAAAAAAAACGAACTCATTTGCTTGTTTTCTGATATTACAGAGTCGTATCACATCAACCAAAAACTTATCGAGGCGAAAGAAAAAGCAGAACTCAGCGACCGACTGAAAACAGCTTTTTTGGCAAATATGAGCCACGAAATTCGTACGCCGCTCAACTCAATTGTCGGCTTTTCAACCTTACTTGCCGAAACAGATAATGTTGAAGAACGCAAACTCTATTACAAAATAGTTCACGAAAACAACGACTTGTTGCTACAACTCATTTCTGACATTCTTGATATTTCAAAAATGGAATCAGGAACTTTGGATATTTTTCAAAACGATGTAAATGTCAATCAATTATGTAGAGAAATTGTGCAATCGTACCGATTTAAAATGGCCGATACGGAAGTGAAATTAATATTTGATGAGCAATTGCCTCCTTATGTTATTTTAAGCGATAAAAATAGACTTACGCAAATCATCAGCAATTTTATCAACAATGCGCTGAAATTCACCATAAAAGGTTCTATTACGTTGGGATATTCTCTTAATGAGCAAAAAAATAAAATCAACTTTTTTGTCAAAGACACCGGAAAAGGCATTGCAAAAGAAGATCAGAAAGCCATTTTCGACCGTTTTGTCAAACTCGATAATTTTGCGGTTGGAACAGGATTAGGCTTATCTATTTGCAAAAATTTGGTTACCCAAATGGGTGGCGAAATCGGTGTCGAATCGGAAGTTGGCAAAGGATCTTGTTTCTGGTTCAGCCATCCGTATTCGGAAAAAGATTAGAAAGAAAATACTGTGAACTTGTTTAGGAGACTTCTAAAAATTTCAATATCAAGGCTTGCGACCGAGACAAAAGCGGAGTTTACTAATGTAAATGAGCATTTTGTTGAAGAAGCGTAACACAGAGATTGGGATTTTTAGAAGTTCCCTTTAAAACAAAACAAGGAAGTCTGATTTAGACTTCCTTGTTTTGTTTTGAGGTTTCGAGCGGATTCGAACCGCTGTACAAGGTTTTGCAGACCTCTGCCTAGCCACTCGGCCACGAAACCAACCTAAATTTGGAGCGCAAAGGTAGCGTTTTTGCTTTATTATCCAAAATCTTTTTCGACAATCTGCTTTAAACAGTTTTCGCAAAGACAGTCGCTATACGTTGTCTGCAAATATGTTTTTGCTTCTTCCGATAAAAAAACTGTTACACACCAACATGTTGCCGAATGGCTACACAAAAAAGATTGTCCACATTTGGGACATGTTTTTTGTTTTTTTTCACTCATCGTTTTTGTTCCAATAAAATGCTCACAAAATTGATTTTGCCACCAAGCGGCGGATTTTTCTTTTTTATTTTCAACTGTGCCGATTGAATAGTCGAAAATTCGCTGCAAATAGCCGTCAAAATACGATTTCCGACATGTTCGAGCAATTTCGATGGAAGCATCATTTCGCGTTTTACAACTTGATACACTTGCTGATAGTTTACTGTTTTTTTTAAATCATCTTGTTGTTCCGCTTCTAATGTGTCGACGTTCATAAATAAGTCTACTTCGAACCATGTGCCCACTACCTGTTCTTCTTCAAAACAGCCATGATAGGCGTAAAATTCCATCCCTTCTATGCTGATTACCGACATGGTGTGCTTATTTCAAGGTTTCAATTCCTATTTCGATTCTTTTGATGGTTTCTTGTTTTCCAAGCAGCATCATAATAGCAGCCAAATGCGGTCCTTTCGACGTACCTACAAGTAGCAAACGCAAAGCATTCATTACCGCTCCCATCGAATACGTTTTTTCGTTCATCCAATCGTGCAACAAAGCATCTATTTTTTCAGACGAAAAATCGTGCATTTCGGAAAGCAATTTGGTTAATTCGCGCATTTGTTCTGCCGAATTTTCTTTCCAGCGTTTTTTTACAACTTGTTCGTCGTATGAAACAGGCGGTTCGAAAAAGAAGAAACTTTCGTTCCAAAGCTCGTGCACAAAATTGACGCGCTCTTTAATCAAAGCCGCAACTTTCGTGGCAAATTCAACGGTGGTGCTTACTTTTTTATTTAGCGAAAGCCATTCGAAATATTCTTTCCCAAGTTCATTTTCCGGTTTTCGGATAAGATATTGATGGTTAAACCATTTTGTTTTTTCGTGATCGAATTTGGCACCCGATTTTCCAACACGTTCGAGCGAAAATGCTTCGATCAATTCGTCCATCGAAAACAATTCTTGATCGGTTCCCGGATTCCAACCCAATAAAGCCAACATATTGACAAATGCTTCGGGATAATAGCCCGATTCGCGGTATCCCGACGAAACCAATCCGGTAGCCGGATCAGTCCATTGCAACGGAAAAACGGGAAATCCCAAACGGTCGCCATCGCGTTTGCTTAACTTGCCGTTTCCATCGGGCTTTAACAAAAGCGGAAGATGTGCAAAATTTGGTGCTTCCCAGCCAAGAGCTTTATAAAGTAAAATATGCAACGGCATCGAAGGCAACCATTCTTCGCCGCGAATGACATGACTGATTTTCATCAGATGATCGTCGACAATATTTGCCAAATGATAGGTCGGCATACCGTCTGACTTGAATAAAACCTTATCGTCCAACGTGTTCGAATGTACTTTGATGTTTCCACGAATTAAGTCGGTCATTTCTATTTCGGTATTTTCGGGAATGCAAAAACGCACCACAAACGGTTCGCCTTTCTTAAGCCGCGAATCGACTTCTTCAACGCTCATATTTAAACTGTTGCGAAGTGTTTTTCGCGATTCGCTATTGTAAATAAATATTTTTTTGTGCTGTTCGCAATCTTTTCGCGCCGCATCAAGTTCTTCAACAGTATCGAAAGCATAATAAGCGTTTCCGTTAGCCAGCAACAAGTCGCAATATTGTTTGTACATTGTTTTTCGATCGCTTTGGCGGTAAGGACCAAAAGCTCCTCCAACGAGATCACTTTCATCAAAACGGATTCCGCACCAATCAAGCGATTCAACAATATAGTGTTCTGCTCCGGGAACAAAACGTGTTTGATCGGTATCTTCGATACGAAGAATTATTTTTCCATTATTCTTTTTCGCAAAAAGATAATTATACAAAGCTGTTCTAACACCCCCAATATGCAATGGTCCGGTCGGACTTGGTGCAAAACGCACACGAATTTCCTTCATCTACTTAAAATCTGAATTTCTAAAACAAAAATGGCATATATCATTTATGATGCTTGTTCTTAAGTTGTTATAAACAAAACGAACACTTGATAGATGCACTTCAAAAATACAAAAAAATCATTGCTGTCCGCTAAAAACGGCAAGTGCACTTACAAATGATCGCTAATCAATGCGATAGTACAAAAGCTGATTTTAGAAGTCTGCATCCGTGCATAATTTCGATTATCTTGGATGGAGTGCAAAAAAATAATATTTATTTTATTTGCGATTAGAAGAATATGTTATACATTTGCCGTTGTGTTGAAATTTTATTCCAACATAAAACATCATTCAATCGCATGGACACGGCAACAAATTCTTATAAGACAACATTTTTTAATGTCAAATATTGGATGTTAAAAATAGTTTTTTGGGCCCCCCCCCCCCACCCCCCCCCACAAACAAAACAAACCAAAAAA
>JAISHW010000023.1 GCA_031262365.1 Lentimicrobiaceae bacterium | reverse complement strand
ATGGCTGACACAAAAGATGTTGGCTACGCTCTACAATGTAGATGTACGCACTATCAATTATCATCTTCAAAAGATTTTTGAAGATAAGGAATTAGAACCAATGGCAACTATCCGAAAATTTCGGATAGTTCAAACGGAAGGAGCACGACAAGTCGCCCGCGATGTGGAACATTATAATTTGCAAACAATTATCGCTGTAGGTTTCAAAGTAAATAACGAGCGCGCCGTGCAGTTTCGCAAATGGGCTAACCAAATTGTTAAGGATTATACCATACAAGGTTGGACAATGGACGTAGAGCGGCTAAAAAATGGCGGCTCTATATTAACTGAGAAATATTTTGAGAAGCAATTAGAAAAAATTAGAGAAATTCGCATCAGTGAACGCCGGTTTTACCAGAAAATAACCGACCTCTATGCCACTGCGCTCGATTATGATGTAAATGCCAAAACGACAAAGACCTTTTTTGCAACGGTTCAAAACAAGATGCACTACGCAATCCATGGCAATACTGCCGCAGAATTGATTATTAAACGTGCTAACCATCAAAAACCGTTCATGGGCTTGACTTCTTGGGATGGTTTTCCTGATGGCAAAATCAACAAATATGATGTTTCCATAGCCAAAAACTATTTGCAATTAGACGAATTGGATAACTTGGAACGTATTGTTGTTATGTATCTTGATTATGCAGAATACCAAACCCGACGGCATATTCCTATGACAATGGAAGATTGGAAAAAACGGCTTGATGCTTTTTTACAATTCAACGAAGAAGAAGTGTTAAACGATTCCGGACGAGTAACTCATGAAATAGCCAAATCATTTGCCGAAAGTGAATTTGAAAAATATAGAATCGTGCAGGATAGACTTTTTAGATCGGATTTTGACAAACTATTGGAAACCACCGAGTTTTTGAAACCTAATAACAAAAATGAGAAATAACCGTGTTCGACTATATCGCTATATCGACCCTCAACGACTTTATCTTCTGCCCGTATTCCATTTATCTCCACAATGTGTATGAAGGTGGCGCTGAAGAATTGTATCATGCGACACCACAAACACGAGGCAAAGCCGCACATACTACAATTGATGAGAAAAAATACAGTACGCTCAAGAGCGAGATAGTAGGATTGTCGGTATATAGCGATGAACTTGGTATAGCAGGTAAAATTGATATTTATAAAGCAAAAGAAAAACTACTAATTGAACGAAAATACCAATTAAAGACTATTTACCAAGGACAAATATATCAACTTTGGGCAGAGTATTTCTGTATGAAAGAAATGGGATATGATATAGAAAAATTGGCTTTTTATGCTATTTCGAACAATCAAATGTTTCCTGTTGAACTACCATCAGATGACGATAAACAGGAAATGATGAGGTTTATAGAAATATTTAAAATGTATAATCCTGAAGAAGATATTATAACTAACGAGAATAAGTGTAATAATTGTATATATAATAGTTTGTGTGATAAAACTGAATACCATGTTTACGAATAAAGACATAAAATATCGGTCTGTTTTTGTTATTAATTGTATCGAGAAAAGAAATCTTAGAGTATCTGCAGGCGAATTGTTGCTCGAAGATGTAGAAGCCAATAAAACATTGACTAAATTACCTTTTCAAAAGATATTAGCTTTGTTTGTAATAGGGCATATTACTATAACTACGGCTTTGATAGACAAATGTACTAAATACGGTATTCCGTTGGTAGTGATGAAACCTAACTTCCGCCCCGTTTTCTTTTTTTCAATCACTGCCGAAGCCAACTACTTACTTCGCAAGAAACAATACGAATACGAAAAGAAAGATTTAACGATACCTAAAGTGTTAGTTGAAAACAAAATACAAAACCAAATTGCATTACTCGAAAAGACAAGACTTAAAACGGAACCCATTACAAATGCCATAGCCAAATGTGAACAGATTCTGAAAACACTACCGAATACGTCGGAATATGATGCTGTTATGGGTTTGGAAGGCAAAGCGGCCAAACTGTTTTTTAATGCCTATTTTGAACCTTTCGGCTGGAAAGCAAGACTTCCTCGTACAAAGGCAGACCCGATTAACAGCACGCTTGACATCGGCTACACAATTTTATTCAATTATATTGAAGCATTTACGCGACTTTTTGGTTTTGACCCCTATCGTGGCGTTTACCATCAACTTTGGTTCAAACGTAAATCGCTGATATGTGATTTGATTGAGCCATTCCGTTGCATCATCGACCGACAAGTACGCAAAGCATTGAATCTCGGTCAATGTAAAATATCGGATTTCAATTTGATAAAAGGAGAATACATTTTAAAACGAGACTTGAACGATGATTATTCTAAGATGTTTTATGAAACACTAATAGCGTATAAAACAGATGTTTTCAAGTATGTACAATCTTATTATCGTTGTTTTATGCAAAATAAAGATTCTTCTCAATATCCAAGATTTTTAATTTAATCGCTTATGTTAGTAGTTAGTTACGATATTTCCGACAATTAATTGCGAACCAAGTTTGCCAAAACAATTGTGAATCAAGGTGGAATCCGTTTTCAATATTCTGTTTTTGAGTTCAACAACACAAAGCGCGTGCTGGATAATATCAAACTCCGCATTGACAAATTCTACGGCAAAAAATTTGGTGGCGGCGACAGTGTTTTCATTTTTGAAACCGATGAAACCAAAGCTATAAAATATGGCAATGCCATCCATCGTGATCAGGAACTACTCTTTTTTACCTGACAAACCTACGTCTCTATTTTTGTAGAGAATAATATTTAAAACATAACCAAACGTAGTGCTATTGCGGCATTTGACATGTTGAAGATCTTTAATTCATTTTTAGGTGGGGTAAATGTGTTTTATTTTACGACTTGGATAATCCCAAAAAAACGCTACCTTTGCGCAGTCTCAGTACGCATTGTAGCGTCTAACAGACAAACTAAATTTCTACTATTGTAGATAATATGATTGGATTTTAAAAAGATTATCCGTCTAACAGACAAACTAAATTTCTACTATTGTAGATGGAAGTTTTCTAACTGCGAAAAATCTGGTCTAACAGACAAACTAAATTTCTACTATTGTAGATATAACGGTCTTGCCAACCGAACGGCATAGTCTAACAGACAAACTAAATTTCTACTATTGTAGATGACAGCGGTCAAATCTGGGAAAAAAGAGGTCTAACAGACAAACTAAATTTCTACTATTGTAGATATATAGCCTCTTCTTCTTTTTTAAGCGATGTCTAACAGACAAACTAAATTTCTACTATTGTAGATCACGGATTTGACCGTTTGAATAGTAAGTGTCTAACAGACAAACTAAATTTCTACTATTGTAGATATAGTGAATCCGGAAACGTTGCGTATGCAGGTCTAACAGACAAACTAAATTTCTACTATTGTAGATAATTGTCGAGCGATATTTTGATCAGTTAAGTCTAACAGACAAACTAAATTTCTACTATTGTAGATAGTTACAATTCAATGAATCAACAATCGGGGTCTAACAGACAAACTAAATTTCTACTATTGTAGATAAAAAACGCTCTACAATCCAGGTTCTTGTTGTCTAACAGACAAACTAAATTTCTACTATTGTAGATGATTAATAGGTTTTGCTGTAATAGTAAAATTGTCTAACAGACAAACTAAATTTCTACTATTGTAGATTGGTCCACATCTCAATTTCACGTTTCCAATTGTCTAACAGACAAACTAAATTTCTACTATTGTAGATAAACACAAAATAATGGAAACAAAAGAAAAGTCTAACAGACAAACTAAATTTCTACTATTGTAGATAAAATTCCGATACGCACCATAATTTCGCGTCTAACAGACAAACTAAATTTCTACTATTGTAGATAGTAGTAACTTTCGACGACATAAGTCTCGTCTAACAGACAAACTAAATTTCTACTATTGTAGATAATGGTTGAGCTATCCTCCGTGTTATTGAAGGTCTAACAGACAAACTAAATTTCTACTATTGTAGATTTACCTCTTTCCAATCATTAAGAGCATAGTCTAACAGACAAACTAAATTTCTACTATTGTAGATGAGTCGCCGTCCTGTCGGCGTTCCATTCGTAGTCTAACAGACAAACTAAATTTCTACTATTGTAGATAATCGCCTATTGGCGTTACACCCTTACTTTGTCTAACAGACAAACTAAATTTCTACTATTGTAGATAAAGACAAGAACTTGAAACAGTTACAATAGTCTAACAGACAAACTAAATTTCTACTATTGTAGATAGGCGTTCCATTCGTATTTTTCAGATATGTCTAACAGACAAACTAAATTTCTACTATTGTAGATGAAAATGGAAAAATCAGTGGAAAATTTGTCTAACAGACAAACTAAATTTCTACTATTGTAGATTGAAAACTCTCGACAATACAAGTCTCTGGGTCTAACAGACAAACTAAATTTCTACTATTGTAGATTCCGCGTTCCACTCGAATTTTTCATAGTCTAACAGACAAACTAAATTTCTACTATTGTAGATTTTTGCTGTTCTACTTTGCGAAATAGTTGTCTAACAGACAAACTAAATTTCTACTATTGTAGATCACGAACCTCCGGATTCATTGCCATAGTTGTCTAACAGACAAACTAAATTTCTACTATTGTAGATATTCACTTCTTCTACTCTCGAGACACAGTCTAACAGACAAACTAAATTTCTACTATTGTAGATTTGGAACAAACTTCTATGAAGAAGATGTCTAACAGACAAACTAAATTTCTACTATTGTAGATCACTGATTTGACCGTTGTCGTAGTACCGGTCTAACAGACAAACTAAATTTCTACTATTGTAGATGACAAAAACGCTTTGCAATACCGCGATTCAAGTCTAACAGACAAACTAAATTTCTACTATTGTAGATAGACGTTCCACTCGAATTTTGCACTGATGTCTAACAGACAAACTAAATTTCTACTATTGTAGATATGTTACTAATGGAATTAGCTTCTAAATTGTCTAACAGACAAACTAAATTTCTACTATTGTAGATAAAGATGTTCATACCTTCACCAGTACTTCGGGTCTAACAGACAAACTAAATTTCTACTATTGTAGATTTCCATATCTTTCTACTTTTTTAATTTGGTCTAACAGACAAACTAAATTTCTACTATTGTAGATAGCTACTTCTACGTCATCAATCTTTTCAGTCTAACAGACAAACTAAATTTCTACTATTGTAGATAACTTCAGTCACGAAGTAGCCGTCAATCGGTCTAACAGACAAACTAAATTTCTACTATTGTAGATCCAACAAGAGCCGCCTTAACAGCCGCAGTCTAACAGACAAACTAAATTTCTACTATTGTAGATTTCCATATCTTTCTACTTTTTTAATTTGGTCTAACAGACAAACTAAATTTCTACTATTGTAGATCAAAATTCAGACTAAGTTACCCTTTTTATGGTCTAACAGACAAACTAAATTTCTACTATTGTAGATATATCCTCACAAACGTCATCTATCGTAGTCTAACAGACAAACTAAATTTCTACTATTGTAGATTCGGACTTCTCCCGATTTCAGAATTGTGGTCTAACAGACAAACTAAATTTCTACTATTGTAGATTCAGGTAAGCGACCGTGTATGGATTTTGGTCTAACAGACAAACTAAATTTCTACTATTGTAGATAAATTTCTTTTTTTACTTGTTTTTCCAACGTCTAACAGACAAACTAAATTTCTACTATTGTAGATTTCAATTCTTCTAATGGCAAGACACATTGTCTAACAGACAAACTAAATTTCTACTATTGTAGATTGGTTTATCACTTATGAATCTGTTAATCGTCTAACAGACAAACTAAATTTCTACTATTGTAGATCGATGAATATAAGTATAAATACAAGATGTCTAACAGACAAACTAAATTTCTACTATTGTAGATAGCGAGCAATAGTAGTTTTGGGTATATACGTCTAACAGACAAACTAAATTTCTACTATTGTAGATAGCCGTACACGACACCGCGCGGCGAATTGTCAAGTCTAACAGACAAACTAAATTTCTACTATTGTAGATATAATAAGTAACTAATTGATTTTTTTGTCTAACAGACAAACTTAATTTCTACTATTGTAGATACAACGTCCCTATTAAATTCCCACTCAAATGTCTAACAGACAAACTTAATTTCTACTATTGTAGATCATAAGCTCGTGGCATATCTCTCAATGGGTCTAACAGACAAATTGAATTTCTACTATTGTAATAATTTCGGCTTAATAACTGAGTTTTGGATAATACCCTATCAAATACATGCCGTCAGGCATGTTATATTGGTAGAAATCAGAAATATACAAGATCCACGCATCCCATTCGAGATGCAACCTGACCTAATTGTTGTGTGCCTAAAGGCACACGGCGGTTGGTAATTTGCATAATTTATCCCAATATAAAATCCCTATTCTTATGATTTATGCAAGGAAAATTGAAATTTTCTTTCATAAGGTTTATTATCTCTTATGACAGCGAACATCCTCAGAATTAATTTAGCACGCACGGCATTGAGAATAGACATTTTATTTTTTCCTTCAGCCACTTTTCTCATGTAATACTCATGAAGTTCTCCTTTTCCTCTTCGCTGCTCAGCATGATCCGCATTTCGATCCGCAACGTCGGTTACTTGGCGTAAATTCCGATTTCAATGAAATTGCGGACTCAAATTGAATTGTTTCGGGTGCCGTGCGGTTTTTGTTTTATAAAAATCTTCTATGATTTTAAAATCTGCATCGAAATTACCTGAAGGATATAGCATAGGACCAAAGCCGCCTTCTTTTTTGCCATAATCAATAAAAGCTATGGCAATAGGTACGTTAGCCTTTAAAGCGATATAATAAAATCCTTTTTTCCAATGTCGTGTAAACTTCCGTGTTCCTTCGGGCGTAATAACGACATTTAGTTTTTCGAACCGGTCGAAAAGTTTGGTAACATAATCGATCATGTTGTTTTGTTTGCCTCTATTGACAGGTATTCCGCCAAACTTTTTAAGCAACCAACCAAAAGGATTGTCGAACATTTCTTTTTTAATTAAAAAACGTACCGGAACGTCAAATGTCCAATAAACCAAGCGACCAATAACAAAATCCCACATACTCGTATGCGGAGCCACTATAATCACACATTTTTTAATTTCCTTTGGAAGTTCTCCAATAATCTTCCAACCCGAAATCTTAACAACAATTTTGGATATTGATTTTAAAACGCCCATCGTTTTTACCAAATAGAAGCACGTTCATCGGGTGCTATATACAACTTGTTTTCAGGCGTAATCGAAAAATGTTTGTAAAACTCCGGCATGCTGAATAATGCCCTGTTTACACGCGCTTCGGCAGGGCTATGTACATCTTCGACTAAACGGCGCAACATGGTTTTTTCACGAATATTTTGTCGCCATATTTGCGCATAACCGATAAAGAAACGTTGTTCGTAGCTGAATCCGTCAATGGTCTCGTATTGATTTTTTTTTGCAGCGAGTTGCAAAGCATCCCACGAAACCATCAAACCGCCCAAATCGGCAATATTTTCGCCTAATGTAAGCCGTCCGTTGACATAATGTCCTTCAAAAACAGGAAATTCGTCAAACAGTTTCACTAATTGTTCGGTGCGCTCACGAAATGCTTCCATATCTTGCACCGTCCACCAGTTGTTCAGATTTCCATTTTGGTCGTATTTGCACCCTTGATCGTCGAAACCATGTGTCATTTCGTGACCGATTACAACACCTATCGCACCATAATTTACCGCATCGTCGGCATCGACATTAAAAAATGGCGGCTGCAAAATTCCGGCCGGAAACACAATTTCGTTCATTGTAGGACTGTAATAAGCGTTTACCGTTTGCGGTGTCATAAACCATTCGTCTTTATCGACCGGTTTATCGATTTTTGCTATTTCGCGTTCAAATTCGAATTTGCCTGTGTTTCTGATATTTGTAAAATACGAATCCGGAACGACATCAAGTGCCGTATAATCAATCCATTTATCGGGATAACCCACTTTGAGATTCATCGTTGCTAATTTCGAAAGCGCGTGTTTTTTGGTTTCGTCCTGCATCCAATCAAGTTGTTTGATGCGGTTCTCGAGTGCTACGCGCAAATTTCCGACCAAGGTTATCATACGTTCTTTGGCTATTTCCGGAAAATGTTTTTCGACATAAAGTTGACCGATCAGCTCTCCTAACGCGCTCGAAGTTACATCTAAAACGCGTTTCCAGCGCGGACGCATGATGAGTTGTCCCGACAAGTATTTCGAATAAAAATCGAAATGTGCCTGTGCAAAATCGTCGCTTAAATAAGGTGCGCTCGAACGCAACACATTCCATTTCAGATAAAATCGAATTGTTTCGAGCGACGTTTTGTCGATTACGTTGTCCATTCCGGTTATGAAATCGGGCATACATACATTCAACGACTCGATTTTTACGTTGCCAAGTGCTTCGAAATAACGGTTCCAATCGAAGCTCGGACTGATTTTTTGCAATTCGGCAACGGTCATTTTATGGTATGTTTTGTTTGGGTCGCGACGTTCAATTCTATCCATTGCAACACGTGCCAAATCTGTTTCGAGTTGCATTATATCGGCTGCAATACGCACGGCTTCAGGTTCGTTCTCGCCCGACAAAACAAACAGGTTTGCAATTGTGTTTTTGTAATTTTCCTGAATATCAACCGAACGCTCATCGTCTTTCAGATAATAATCTCTATCGGGAAGTCCCATTCCGCCTTGAGATAGATTTGCGATAACCATCGAAGCATTTTTCATGTCGGCACCCGGATAAAAAACAAAAAACGGCATCATACCAAAATGGTTCATCTCGGCAATAACAGTCGGAAGTTGCGTTTTCGATTCGATTTGTTCGATGCGTTTCAGGTCGGCTTCAATTTCTTTGATTCCTTTTTCGTTGATTGCAACAGAATCCATTCCGCTGTTGTAAAAATCGCTGATTTTCTGCGCCGTGCTTCCTTTTTCTAAGTTTGTGTTTGCCGAAACTTCTTCGACAATTGCCTGAAGTTGTAACTGATTATCTTCGGCTATTTTAGTCATTGCTCCATAAATGGTGTGTTCGTCCGGAATCGGGTTGTTTTCGAGCCATTTACCATTTACATAACGAAAAAAATCGTTGCCCGGCTCGATTGTTAAATCCATATTGTTCGGGTCAATAGCCGGTTCATTATTTTGTGGTTCCGTTTTTTGATTGCAGTTTGAAAAAGTCATTCCAATTAGAATTAATAGCACTACGTTTCGTTTCATTATTTTGATTTATTTTATTGATTTACAATTCCGGTTCGAGGTTTAGTTGTTGTTGCAAAGTCAACAGCAAGGGGTATTTTTCTGATAGCTTTGCAAATTTTTCTCTGTCGGTATAGGCTTCGTCTGTTTGTGGTTTTTCGACAATTTCAGGTATTAATTTGAATTGGTTGTTGTCGAAAGCATTTTTCAGATGCTCGAACAACATGCCCAAATGTTGGGTTTCGGAAGCAATCAATCGGTTATCGATTTTATAAATAATTTCGAAATTTTCTTTCAAAATCGGTTCATAACGACCGATTGCCATAGCGAAGTTCGGTGATGTATTTTTATATTTTTCGGCAAAACGCATCCATTCGGCGGTGAGCATTTCTTGCGAAAACGCCTTAGTATGAGCAGGTTCTATTGCTTCTTCCTTTTTTTCTTGGGGTTTTTCAACCACATTGATCGAAATGGTACGTCGTCGTGGCATTTGTTGCTGCACATCGGCAACCGTTGGCTTTGGCGTTTCTTGTGGTTGCTTCGCGTATGTTTGTTCCGGTTCTTTAACAAGCTGTTTTTCTGCTTCCGGTGCGACAGGTGTTTGAACTTTCGGCATGATAACCGCTTGTGTAGCAAATTTGTTTTGTGGTAGCTTTTTCGTTGGCGTTTCTGTCGGAGTTTCCTGAAAAACACAAAGTTGTAATAATGTCGTTTCGAGAAGCAGACGTTTGTTGTTGCTCGCACGGTAATTCAAGTCGCACTGATTGATCAAATCCATTGCTTTGAGCAAAAACGAAATGTTGCAGTGAAGTGCTTGCTGAACATAACGTTGGCGAAGTTGCTGACTGACTTCCATCAAACTTACCGTTGCCGGATCTTTGCTCACGAGCAAACTACGCAAATGATTTCCCATTCCCTGAACAAAATGTTGCGGTTCGAAACCGTTATCGATAACTTCGTTTAATAAAAGTAAAATTTCGCTTGTTTGTCCACCTAAAATACTTTCCGTAACGCGGAAATAATATTCATAATCAAGCACATTCAAGTTTTCAATCACATCGCGATAGGTGATGTTTTTGCCCGAAAAACTAATCATTTGGTCGAAAATCGACAAGGCATCGCGCAAAGCACCATCGGCTTTTTGAGCAATAATGTGCAAGGCTTCCTGCTCGGCTTGTACGCCTTCTTTTTCGGCTACATAATGCAAATGTTTGCTGATGTCATCGATAGTAATTCGTTTGAAATCAAATATTTGACAGCGCGAAAGAATTGTTGGAATAATTTTATGTTTTTCGGTCGTTGCCAAAATATATTTGGCATAAGCAGGTGGCTCTTCCAATGTTTTCAAAAACGCATTAAAAGCTGCTTGCGACAACATGTGAACCTCATCGATGATATACACTTTGTATTTTCCGACCTGAGGCGGAATACGCACTTGATCGACTAAGTTCCGAATGTCTTCGACCGAGTTGTTTGATGCTGCATCGAGCTCATAAATATTGAACGAAGCTGAATGATCGAACGATGTGCATGATTCGCATACACCACAAGCTTCCATTTCGGGAGTCGGATTCAGGCAGTTGATGGTTTTCGCCATGATGCGGGCGCAAGTTGTTTTTCCGACACCGCGCGGACCGCAAAACAAAAATGCCTGTGCTAAGGTATTGTTGCGAATGGCGTTTTGTAAAGTCGATGTGATTGACGACTGACCAACAACGGTTTCGAATGTCGCAGGTCGGTATTTTCGAGCAGAAACAATAAAATTTTCCATGAAATTTTTGTCCGATTATTAACCGTTCAAAAATACAAAAAACTATTGTTTTCCGAAGATCTTTCCCGACTTTGTTTGCCTGTCTCGTCCTAAAATAAGTTTACACCAAAAAGAGTAAAAATGGCTCAAAAGAGTAAACTTATTTTTACCGAACAATCTTATCTTCGGGAACGAATTTAAGTTTTTGATTCGTTCTGAAGTCGAAAAGCGTCAGTTTGCGTACTTCGTAATAGTTTGTCCAATAGGTTTTCAGTGCGTTGAAATAGCGTATTTTGGCATTGTCGTTATCGATTTGTGCGTTGTTCAGTTCAAGCACGTCGTTTACTTTTCCAATCATATAGCGTTTTTGCGTTACATCGTAGCGTTTTTGTGCTACTGTATCGGCTTTCGCAGCAATCATCAACTGGTTTTTTTGCATGTTGAACTGCATCACTTTCAGGAAAATATTCTGTTCGAAATCGATGCGGTTTTGTTCGATTGTTGCCTGAACGAGGTCGAAATTCGACTCAGCCATGCGAATTTGTCCGCGAGCTTGTCCCCAGTCTATCAACGGAATGCTGATTCCCAACGAAACAACTTCTTCGTCGAGTGGTTTTTTATACACGTCGGCAAGATCTGCAGCTGTTTGCGTCAAACCGAAAGATGCGTTTAAAGTGGCATCGAAACGTCCGTTGAACTTTGCCTGACTGACTTGGCTTTGCGCTTCGATCAACTGACGTTCGTACGAAAGTATCGACGAAGAATTTGACAAAGCCTCGCTAACGGCTTCGCTGACATCAATTTGAAAATATGAAATTTCGGTTGGCGGAATCAAAATAATATCCGAATTGGTAATGAGACGGATATATGATTTAAATGTAAACAAGTTGTTCTGATAGTTTAAATCAGCTGTTTCGACCGTTGATGTGGCTTGCAAAAGATTGAGTTCGAGCTGAAGCAATTCGTTTTCGGCTATTTTTCCAAGCACATAACGACCTTTTGCAATATTGAAAAGCGTGTCGTAGTTCGATTGATTTTTAAGTGCAATTCCACGTTCTATTTGTGCAATGAGTAAGTTGAAAAAATGATTTATCGCTGTAATAGCTACTTGTTCAGTCGATTCGAGAAAAGATCGTTCGGCTTCTTCGTAAACCATCGGCTCGGTTTTTTTGTCCCACTTGTAAGCATTGTATCCGAAAATTGGTTGTGTGAAACCGATACTTACAGGAGTCGACAAATATTGTGTAGAACTTGATCCGCTTGTTAAATTATCGGAACGTTGCAATCCGGTTCGCAAATAAACTGTTCCGCCTGTCCAACCTACTTTTTGATTGACAGAAAGTCCGGCACTGTAACGCGAAATATTGCGTTCGCGGTATTTTTCGGTACCGTCTTCTTGTACGATGGCTTCGATTGTTCGTGCAAAATTCGGCAAAGTTGCGTCTAAAGTAACATTTGGCAGATAGCCCGCTTTGAAACTGCGAAATTCCCAATAACTTCTTCTGAAACGATGCACATTGATCATTGCATCAGGCGAACGTTCTTGCGCCAACGCAATTACATCATCTAAATTAAGATATATTGGTCTTTCTTGTGCAACAAGTTGACTAATGTTTAAAACGAAAAATAAAGCCGTGATAGCGATACATTGATAAAAAAAAATATTTTTTCGAAAAGAAATTGTAATATTCATGAAACGCAGTTTTTCAGGGCAAAGATAAAATTTTTTCATGCGATTTTTTACTTAATTTACAAAGAGAATAATATAAAAATTGCTTGTTATGAAGCCGAATATGTGTCGAAATGATTTTAATTTTAGAACTTTGCCTTGCAAACAACACAGAATCCGATGAATCTTTGCTTTCAATTGTTTCTGACTTTTTTCAAAATAGGAGCTTTCACGCTTGGAGGCGGTTATGCAATGTTGGATTTGGTCGAAAAATCAGTTGTTGAGAAAAAAAAATGGGTCGAAATAACCGAATTCTGGAATTTAATTGCTGTAATTCAATCGATTCCTGGCGTTTTCGCTGTAAATACAGCACTTTATATCGGTTACAAACTGAAAGGAATAAAAGGTGCTTTGTGTGCCGCATTGGGTTCGGTGATTCCTTCGGTAATTATTATTTTGTTGGTTGCTATTTTTTTTACCGAATACAAACGGAACGAAGTCGTTGAGCAAATTTTTAAAGGAATCAGACCGTGTGTGGTGGCACTTATTCTTTCGCCTTCGCTGAAAATGATTAAGTCAACCGGATTTTCGTGGAAAATGATTTTAATTCCAATCGCAACGGTATTCCTGATTTGGTGGTGCGGCATATCGCCGGTATATGTAATAATAGGTGCAATTATTATTGGGTTGCTTGTTGGTTTTGTGTCGTATCGTTTTGTCAAAAAAGAAATGTAATGATGGTTTATTTGCTACTTTTTTGGGTTTATTTTAAGGTAGGTTTATTTGGATTTGGAGGTGGCTATGCGATGATTTCGATGATACAATACGAAGTTGTCGAACACTATGCTTGGATGAGTTCGCAGGAATTTGCCGATGTTTTGGCGATTTCGCAAATGACTCCCGGACCGATTTCAATCAATAGTGCAACCTATGTCGGTTATTCGGTTGGTGGTGTTTTTGGCGCATTTTTGGCTACATTTTCGCTATGCTTGCCGATGCTCATTATCATGTATTTCGTGATCCGTTATTTGTTTACAAACATGGAAAACCACTACGTGAAAAATGTTTTTCGATTTTTGAAACCGGCAACAGCGGGATTGATTTTTGCTGTCGGACTTTTGTTAATGAATGCCGAAAATTTTGCCGATGTCGGATTGCACAACTCGAATGTTAGTGTTGCCATTTGTGCTGTTTCGTTTGTTGCATCTTATTTTTACAAAGTAAATCCGATTTTGTTGCTTGCAATTTCCGGTTTGTGTGGGTATGTTTTTTTTGGTGTATTGCAATAAAACCAATCGAAAATGAACTATTTTTAATCTTTTTTTATTATACTGAATATTAATTTGAAATTTATGAATCGTACTTTTATAGAAGCTTTGGCAAATCGTCGAAGCTATTATGGCATTAGCAATCGGTCTCCGATAACGGCTGTTGAATTAGAAAAACGCATACAGCAAACGATCGAAAATCTGCCTTCGACAAACAACTCGCAAAGTACACGTTTGGTACTTTTGTATGGCGAAAACCATCAAAAACTGTGGGATATTGTAAAAGAGGTGCTGCGAAACATGATGAAACCTGACAAGTCATTCGAACGTACGGAGAAGAAAATAAACGCTTTTGCGGCGGGTTATGCGAGTGTGCTTTTTTATGAAGACATGAAAATTGTCGAAGCCTTGCAGGAACAGTTTCCTACTTATGCTACAAGGTATCCGATTTGGTCGGAACATACTTCGGCTATGCACCAAATTGCTGTTTGGACACTATTAGAAGATAGTGGATTTGGTGCTTCGTTGCAGCATTACAATCCGATTATTGACGATTTAGTGCAAAAACAATTCGATATTCCCGAAAAATGGCACTTGATTGCGCAAATGCCGTTCGGAATTCCGACAGAAACACCCGGAGAAAAAACAGTTATTCCTCCTTCGGAAAAAATATTGATTTTCAGATAGATGACTTACAATTTCCTATTCAGATAATCGGAATAGTTTGTCGTTTCAGGTTGATAATTTTTATCGGCAAAAAGTGTGGAGGTAATCAAAAAGTCGGCTGTTGCGCGATTACAAGCAGTAGGAACATTGTATAATACGCTGAGTCGCAGTAATGCTTTCACATCGACATCATGCGGTTGGTTGGTCATTGGATCCCAAAAGAAAATCACATAGTCTATTTTTTCGTCCGAAATCAAACTGCCGAGTTGTTGATCACCTCCTAAGGGACCTGATTTCAGACATTTGACACCTTTAAGCACTTCCGAAACAATACGTCCGGTTGTTCCTGTCGCATAAAAATCATGTCCTTCTAATTTTGTGATATTTTCCGAAACCCAAGCTAATAATTCTTTTTTGCAGCTATCGTGAGCTACTAAAGCAATTGTTTTTTTCATGGGGAATGTTTGTTAAAACGCGATGCAAGTTACATAAATAAAAAACGGATTAAAATTCAGATGTAAAATGGAACTGAATGTCCGGATATTTTTCCATCGAAGTTTCCAACGAATAGGGCGAATCGGCTAAAAAAACGTCGCGTCCTTCTTTGTCGAAAGCCAAATAGGGTGCTTTTCGCGCTTTGAAATCGGCGAGCATTTCTTTGTTGTTACTTGTAATCCAAGCTGTTTTGTATAATGTAATAGGTTCGTAACGGCAGCTTGCACCGTATTCATGAAGCAAACGATGTTGAATCACTTCGAACTGAAGCGTGCCGACTGTTCCGATAATTTTTCGTCCTGACGATTTTCCTGTAAACAATTGTGCAACACCTTCATCCATCAATTGGTCGAGTCCTTTAGCAAGTTGTTTCGATTTCATCGGATCGGCATTTTCGACATAACGAAATAATTCGGGCGAAAAACTCGGAATGCCTTTGTATTGCAACAATTCGCCTTCGGTCAAGGTGTCACCGATTTTAAAATTTCCGGCATCGTACAAACCGATAATGTCGCCCGGAAATGCTTCTTCGAGTATCGATTTTTTTTGCGCCATGAAAGCGGTTGGGTTTGCAAATTTTATTTTACGATTTAAACGCACATGATGATAGGGTTTGTTACGTTCGAAACGTCCCGAAACGACACGTACAAAAGCAATCCGGTCGCGATGATTCGGATCCATATTGGCGTGAATTTTAAAAACAAAGCCTGTAAACTGATTTTCGTCGGGTGCAATAAAACGTGCTGAGGTCTGATGTCCGATAGGAGTCGGGGCAATTTCGATAAAACAATCGAGCAATTCTTTTACACCGAAGTTGTTCAAAGCACTTCCGAAAAATACCGGACAAATCGATCCGTCTAAATAATGATCAACTTCGAATTTCGGATACACACCTTCGACTAATTGCAATTCTTCGCTCAATATTTTAGCGTCATCGCCGATGTAATTTTTTAATTCGGAATTAGACAAATCGTTGAAAGCAACTCCTTTCTCTATATGTTGTTTTCCGGGTTCGAAAAGATACAAGCTGCGATCGTAAATACTGTAAACACCTTTGAAGTGCTGCCCCATATTGATAGGCCAACTCAAAGGCGTAACCTTCAGATTGAGTTTTTGTTCGATTTCATCGAGCAGTTCGAAAGCATCTTTGCCGGGGCGGTCGAGTTTGTTGATAAAAACAATGATGGGCGTGTTGCGCATGCGACAAACTTTCACCAATTTTTCGGTTTGCGGCTCAACGCCTTTTGCAACGTCAATAACGACAATAACGCTGTCGACCGCAGTAAGTGTGCGATAAGTGTCTTCGGCAAAATCTTGGTGACCGGGAGTGTCGAGAATATTGATTTTTAATCCTTTATAATCAAAACCCATTACTGATGTTGCTACCGAAATACCTCTCTGACGTTCAATCTCCATCCAGTCGGAAGTAGCTGTCTTTTTTATTTTATTCGATTTTACGGCTCCTGCAACTTGGATAGCACCACCATAAAGCAATAATTTTTCGGTAAGTGTTGTCTTTCCGGCATCCGGATGGCTAATAATAGCAAAAGTACGTCGTTGTTTAATCTCGTCTAAAAATCCCATTTTTGTCAAACCTCTTTTCTGAAAAACAACTAAAAAAACTCATTCCCCTAATAAAAAGAAGAATGAGCACACAAATTTCTCTATGAAACGCAGAGAATTAAATCGATGGCAAAAGTACGAATTTATTTCTTTATGCCAAGTAATAAAATTTTGCCAATGTAAAATGGTTTAAATCAGTAAATTAAATGTGTGATAGAAATAAAATTCATTTTTTTTCTTAAACCACTTGACAGCTTCAAATAATGTATTATCTTTGCCGTGTACTAATATACTAATACAGTAAGAAAATGAATGATAAAATTATCGAACTAAAAGAAGTAACTTTTAGTTATGCTAAAAAGAAAAACTTACTCAACGAATTAAGTCTATCGCTAAGTGCCGGACATATTCATGGACTTTTGGGCAAAAATGGCGAAGGAAAAAGCACCTTGTTGAAACTTATGTCGGGTTTGTTGTTTCCGCAAAAAGGTGCTGTTTCGGTAATGGGTTTCAATCCTCAAAAACGCCATCCGGACATGTTGAAAGAGATCTATTTTATTCCTGAAGAATTGCCCGAATTTACGTTGAGTATTGAACATTTTGAAAAAATTTATGCACCTTTTTATCCGAAATTTAATCCGGAACAATTCGATCAGATATTGAGAGAGTTTCAGATGGATTCGAAAAAGTTAAAATTAGACAAACTTTCGCACGGACAAAAAAAGAAAGTCGTGCTGGCTTTTGGATTAGCGACAAACACCCGTGTTTTGTTGATGGACGAACCAACGAATGGACTGGATATTCCTTCGAAAGGACAATTTCGCCGCATCGTTGCTTCGACACTCGAAGACGATCGGTGCATGATTATTTCGACACATCAGGTGCGCGATTTGGATCGTTTAATCGATAATATTGTGATTATGGACGAACACGAAATTGTGTTCAACGAAACAATCGATCGGATTATCGAAAAATTATGTTTCAAATTGTATGATTCGGAAGCGATGGACGATACTGTCATCTATTCCGAAAATACGCTGCGCGGTTTTTATCAAGTGCGCGAAAATCGGGAAAACGAAGACAGTAAATTAGATATTGAATTGTTATTTAATTCGGTCTTTAACAATAAAGAACGAATTAAAAAAGTTTTCGATAAAAAAGAAGAAAAAAATATTAATCAATAAAACAAACGATAAATGAATACACTATTTAGTTTTAAACGATTTGGATTGCTTTTGCAACGTTATTTTTATGAAAGAAGAAAACACGACCTCTTGTTCTGGAGCATTACTGTTTTGGTTTTGATGCTTTCGGGCGGTTCGGTTCAATTTTCAGTAACTTATTTGGTCGTTAGCGGAGCAATTTTTGTGTCGAATTTATTTCGCGAAATTCATTCGAAAACACAGGGAATCAACTATTTCATGCTTCCGGCTACACAGTTGGAAAAAATTACGATGACGCTTTTCGTGAGTGTGATTTATTACTTTGCGATGTTTCTAATAACTTATATAATCGGAAATATTTTAGGCACGCTTTTGAATAATTTGCTCGCCACGTTTTTGCCTTGGTTTTCACATACAAGTTTTTTTGCCGAAAAATTTGTTCAAATGCCTTTAAAAGAGACTTTTATGGCATTTGTTTTTGTGCAAGCAATCTTTTTGCTTGGTGGCATTTACTTTAAGCGAAATGCATTTTTGAAAACAGTCTTTTCGATTTTTGCATTGATTTTTGCCTTGTTGATAATCGAAATGATACTGGTATCTCTTTTTATCGAAAGAACATTCACTACATCATTGTTTCCGGAAGAAATGATGTCTTTTAGTCTCCATTTCGAAACGTTTTATAAACGGATTCTGAATATATTGGGTTATTTATTTGTTCCTTTTGTGTGGATTGTGAGTTATTTTCGCTTAACAGAAAAAGAGGTGTAAAATGGAATTTCGAGATACACAAGCAATTTATTTGCAAATAGCCGATTATATATCCGAACAAATTTTACTCGATCGCTGGAAAGAAGAAGATCGGATTCAATCGGTTCGCGAAATGGGCGTTGCGTTGCAAGTAAACCCAAACACCGTCATGCGTGCATACGAATATTTGCAAAACATGGAAATCATTTACAACAAGCGCGGAATCGGATATTTTGTTGCAATAGGCGCAAAAACTAAAATTAAAGCACAACGAAAAGAACAATTCTTAAAACAAGAACTTCCTGTTGTTTTTAAAAACATGAAACTTATAGAAATGACTTTTGAAGAATTAGAAAAAGAATATAAAAAGTATTAATCTAAAAAAAAGATAGTGATGAAAACGAGTAACAAACTTTTGCTGGGATTTTTAGCCCTCATTCTCATTTTAATGATTGTATTTAATGCTGATTTAGGATCGGTTGTTAGAGAAACAATGAAAAAAAACCATACAACATATTATATTGTTGACGACCATAAGGCTTATTTCGAATTATCGAAAAACATAACGAAAGCCGAATTGGAAGAAATAGCACGTGTTTTTAAACAAGAAAAAAATATTGATGTCGATTTTTCGAAATCGAAGTTCTCCGAAGAGGGGGAATTAATTTTTTTAGACTTGAAAACCTCGCTTCAAGATGGTGAAAAAATATTGACCAACTCGATCGTAACGTCTACGCATCGACTCCGGTATGTCCAAATTATTTTTGAAAAAGACTACTCCAAACCCGGAGAAGTTATTTTAGAAGAACGACAATTTCAAGAACTTTCAGAAAAGTAGTTTAACTAGTCAACTTAGTTAAGAACAAGGTTGTCCGAAAAAAAATCGGGCAACCTTTTCGTCTGTTAAAATCATTTTTGATCCGTTTCGAAACGAGCCAATGGGCTAATCTAAAAAAAGGCTGTCTGATTCAATCAAACAGCCTTTTTAAGGTTAGTTGGTAAAATTCTTATTGAATATTTTCGTTAAGAGCAGCACCAAATTTAAATTTGCCAACTTTTTTAGCAGCAATAGTGATTTTTTGTTTTGTTTGAGGATTAATACCTTGTCTTGCTTCTTTCATTACAGTGTAGAAAGTTCCAAAACCGATCAAAGTTAAACGTTCATTTTTTTTAAGAACTTCGGTCGTCGTTTCCATGAAAGCGTCAAGTGCTTTTTTAGCGTCAACTTTTGTTAAACCGGCTTTCAGAGCAATTGCAGCGATTAATTCTGTTTTGTTCATAACTTAAATTTTTTAGTACATGTATTAAATTAATGTTGATATCAACAGACACAAATATAGAGAAAAATATTCTTTTGCAAGCCTTTTTGAAAATAAAATGAAAAAAAAGCCTTTTCAGAGTTATTTTTTTTGCCGTAGAGGATTTTTTTGCGCTTCTATTAAGCAAAAAATCGACATTTTCTTTTCCGGCAGGATCATTGTTTTTATCTAAATTCGAATAAAAAGATACTTGCTAAAAAGACCTAAATAATTTTATACCTTTGCGTGCATAAAATCAATGCATAGAAATTATTTTTTGCATTGATTTGTTTTTATTTACATGTAAAAATAGTGTACAAAATGAAAATCTTATGAAACGAAGCATGTTCCTTAAAACGCCGAAGGCAATGAAAATATCATGCGAGTTTATTTACAAATAAAAAAAATTAATAAGGTGTTCATGAATCCTTACGGATTTCATACGACCTTTAAAAAACAAATTATTTACGTATGAAAAGAGATGAAAAAATATTCGACCTGATTCATCAGGAGAAAAAACGTCAAATGCATGGTATCGAGCTCATTGCATCTGAAAACTTTGTGAGCGACCAGGTTTTGGAAGCCATGGGATCGGTAATGACAAACAAATATGCCGAAGGATACCCCGGAAAACGCTATTACGGCGGTTGCGAAATTGTTGATCAAAGCGAACAATTAGCAATCGATCGCGCTTGCGAACTTTTCGATGCCGAATATGCAAACGTACAACCACATTCGGGAGCACAAGCAAACATGGCTGTATTGCTGGCTTGTCTGAATCCGGGCGACACCTTTATGGGATTGGATTTAGCACATGGCGGTCATCTTTCGCACGGATCACCCGTAAACTCATCAGGTATTTTATACAAACCGGTGGCTTATGGCGTAGACCAAGAAACAGGAACGATAAATTACGATAAGATGCATAAATTGGCTTTGGAACACAAACCAAAACTGATTATTGCCGGAGCTTCTGCCTATTCGCGCGACTGGGATTACGAACGTATGCGTCAGATTGCTGATGAAATTGGTGCTATCTTGATGGCTGATATTTCGCATCCGTCAGGACTTATAGCACGTGGTTTGTTAAACGATCCGATCGAATTTTGTCATATTGTTACCACAACAACGCACAAAACATTACGCGGTCCTCGTGGCGGACTTATTATTATGGGCGAAGATTTCGAAAATCCTTGGGGTTTGACAACGCCAAAAGGCGAAATCAAAATGATGTCGACATTGTTAAATTCAGCTGTATTTCCGGGTGTACAAGGTGGCCCGCTCGAACATGTTATTGCAAGTAAGGCTGTTGCTTTTGGCGAAGCACTTTCGGACGAATATTTCGATTACATTCTTCAAGTGAAAAAAAATGCACAAGTAATGTCGGAAGCATTTGTAAACAGGGGTTACCATGTTGTTTCGGGCGGAACAGACAATCATTTGATGTTAATTGATTTACGTTCAAAATTTCCGGAAATTACAGGAAAATTAGTTGAAAACACATTGGTAAAAGCCGATATTACTGTAAATAAAAACATGGTTCCGTTCGACAGCCGTTCTCCATTCCAAACATCGGGTTTGCGTGTCGGAACACCTGCAATTACAACGCGAGGTTTGAAAGAAGAACACATGGAACCAATCGTTGATATGATTGACTTGGTTATCAGTAATATAGAAAACGAACAACTATTGAAAAAGGTTCGTACAAACGTAAACGACATGATGAAACAATTTCCATTGTTTGCCTGGTAAATCAATTACGAAGCAAAACACAAAAAACCTGCTCAACATCTTGAACAGGTTTTTTTGTTTAAAGAAAACAAGCATCATGTAAGTTTAAGCGAGCAGAAGATTTCATAATTTTGTCATTAAATAAATTGTGTTTTGAATAAGAATTTGGTCGATAGAGAAATAAGTTGGCTGCGTTTTAATGCACGTTTGCTTCAGGAAGCCAACGATAAAAGCAATCCGCTTTTGGAACGCTTGCGTTTTATTGGAATTTATTCGAACAACAGAGACGAATTTTTTCGGGTTCGCGTAGCTACGTTACGCCGTTTGTCAGCGTTAAAAAAGCAAAACAAACAAAATCGCGAACAGGTAGATTTGCTGGATTACGACCCAATGAAAGTGCTTAAGCAAATTCGGAAAACGATTGACCAACAAGAGCAGATTTACATGTCGACATACGATGTTATCGTCGAAGAATTAAAACAGGTTGGAATTAATTTTGTTGATGATCAAAACCTTACGCCTTTACAGAAACAAGAAGTACTCCGTTATTTTCGGACAGAAGTGCATCAAAATTTGTTTCCGATCATGCTAAAAAGTTTAAAAGATGCAGGCAATTTAAAAGACAATTCGAACTATTTGGCTATCATCCTGAAAAACTCGAAAGAGCTCGGAGAAGAAAATTATGCCTTGATACAAATTCCGACAGAGAAAATGTCGCGTTTTTTTATTTTGTCGGAAAAAGATGAGGCTTATAACGTCATGTTTTTAGACGATGTGATTCGTTTTAATTTGCGCGAAATTTTCTTACCATTTGGATATGATACATTTGAATCGTATTCGATTAAGTTTACACGCGATTCGGAAATGGATATGGACAACGACGTGTCGAAAAGTTTTGTAGAAACAATGATCGAAAGTCTTAAACAACGCAAAAAAGGACATCCGGTGCGTTTTATTTACGACAAAAAAATGCCCAAACGGCTATTTGAAAAATTACAAAAGAAATTTAAATTTTCGAAAGACGATTTAATCCCGAGCGAATGGCGCAACCATAATTTTAAAGATTTTATGTACTTTCCGTATATTGGCGACACAAAATTACGAGCCGAAAAAATAATGTCCTTGCGCCACCCTGATTTACCGGTGTATAAAAATATTTTTTGCGCATTGCGAAAAAAAGACATAATGTTGCATTATCCGTATCAAACATTCAGTCATGTTATTGACTTGTTACGCGAAGCATCGATCGATCCGAAAGTAACATCAATCAAAGCAACTTTATACCGTGCGGCAAGCGACTCGAAAGTCATCAACGCTTTGATTAACGCGGCGCGAAACGGAAAAGATGTTACGGTTTTTATGGAACTGCAAGCACGTTTCGACGAAGAAGCAAATATTTATTGGACAGGAAAATTGCAAGAAGAAGGCGTAAAAATCATCAAAACAATTACCGGATTGAAAGTGCATTGCAAATTAATATCGATTTGCAGGCGAGAAGAAAATAACGAAGTGTATTATTCGAATATCAGTACCGGAAATTTCAATGAGTCAACAGCGCAACAATATGCCGACGACAGCCTTTTTACAGCTAATCAGTCGATTGGAAGGGAAGTAAGCCAAATGTTTAAACTGTTCGAAATGCCTTACTTATTGCCCGATTTCCGACAATTGATCATTTCACCTTATTATATGCGTAATTTCTTTGTCAAATTAATCGATAATGAAATTAAGAATCAAGAGAAAGGAAAAGGAGCTTCCATTATATTGAAAATGAATAGTCTTGCCGATGAACAATTGGTAGAGAAATTGTATCAAGCGAGCCAAGCGGGTGTAAAAATAAAAATCATTTGTCGCGGCATTTGTATCTTAATACCCGGTCTGAAAGGAGTTAGCGAAAATATCGAAGTCATCAGTATTGTCGATCGTTATTTGGAACACAGTCGTGTATTTTATTTCGAAAATGGCGGTAATCCGTTGTATTATATTGCTTCGGCTGACTGGATGGTTCGCAATCTTGATCGGCGTTTTGAAGTTGTTTGCCCTGTTAAAAGTGCTGAAATTCAAAAAGAATTGTTCGAGATGCTACAAATGCAGCTTCACGATAACAGAAGAGCCCGCATTGTAAACGGAAAAAGATCGAACGAATATAAAAACCAAAAAGCAGCCGAACCTATTCGTTCGCAAGAAGCGACATACAACTATTTCAAGCAGAAATCGGAAAAAATGCAAAAACGGCAATAAAACGAATGGCTCTCAGTTTGAACAATAAAACGCATGAAATATAAAATTTCACTTCTCATATCACTCCTTTTTACAGTCATACAAGTTGGTGCGCAAATAAACTACAAACATTTTGTAACGGCAGGTCGCATCAATCTTTCGGAAGAAAAATATGTAGAAGCAATTCGAAATTTTACGACTGCAATCAATTCAAAATCAGGCAATTTTGAATCTTATTTCTTGCGTGGCATTGCCAAATACAGTTTAAACGATTTCAAAGGGGCTGCCGACGATTTTACCAAAACATTGGAAATTCATCCGCTCTACACCAGAGCACTTCATTACAGAGGTTTAGTTTACGATCGCCTGACCAATTATCACGATGCGTTGTCCGATTTTTCGCGAGCGATAGAAATCGATCCATATCATGCCGATTTATACGTTGCCAGTGGTGCTACAAAAATGCATTTGAACGATTTTGAAGGAGCCGTTGCCGATTACGATCAGGCTTTGGTAATCGCTTCCGATAATTCGTTGGCATATTTGAATCGCGGTATTGCAAAGCGTTTTTTAAATCAACTCGATGCTTCTTTAGCGGATATGAATAAAGCCGTTTATTACGATTTTTTTAGCATTGATGCGCGTTTGCAGCGCGGAATGGTGCAACTCGAACTGGAAAACTTCGAAGATGCAATGACCGATTTTAATCAGGCAATTAAAATGGACGAAACGAATCCTCTTTCGTATTTTCAAAGAGGAATAACGTATTTGCATTTGAACGATACCACAGCGGCTCTGAAAGATTTCGAATACGTCAACCAACTTGATCAACGCAATGCGCTCACTTATTATAATAGAGCATTGTTGTATGCAAAACAAAAAGAATATAGTAAAGCATTGGAAATGTTCGAGTTGGTTACATTGATTAATCCGCAAAATATTTACGGCTATTTTAACAGAGGCGTGCTTTACTGTCAAATGGAAAAATGGGATGAAGCCGAATTCGATTTTACGAAAACCTTAACACTTTTTCCCGATTTTGGTCCGGCTTGGGTTAATCGGTCGCTGGTGCGTCGCGAAAAAAAAGACGAAAAAGGTTCTTATGCCGATTATCTCAAAGCAATGGATATCATAGCCACACTGAATAGTGAAAGTAATGATATCGATTCGTTGTATGCTTTGTATGCCGATCCTAAATTTTTCGATGCGATTATTGCTTTTGAATCAGATTTTGTCAATGGCGAGGCAAAACAAAACAAAGTGCAATTCAGTATGATAGAAATCAAACCGTTCGATAATTTCTATTTAGATTTTATTTCCGATGATTTGCCTAAAAACAATAATTCACGTAAAAAATATTATTTAGATATTGTATTAAGTCAGTTAAATGAACAAAATTTATTTCCAAAAAAATTAGTCATAAAATTGGCAAATTCTAAGCCTGAAAAAGCGATGGAAACAACAACGTTACAATTAGAAAACCTGAATGATCCTTATTTAAAAGTGCTTTTGGAAGGAATGCAACAATACGAAAAAGCGAATTTCCAAAAAGCTGAAAATGCTTTTCGAAGCATTTTAGAACACCCTGATTATGGCGAATATGCTTTGCTGAATTTGTCGGTTTTGCTGACCGACAAAGCCGATCTTACTTTGGCTGAGCAACAATACGACAATGCAATTGTAATTACACGAAAAAAGAATGTCGATAAACCATTAATAAACACTGAATCACCTGATTACACATCAACTTTAGCCGTTTTGTGGCAACTTACGGCAAAAAACAAAAAAAATGCCTTTGCTTGGTATAACCTTGGAAACACGTTGCTTCGTATGAAAGAATACAATCGTGCCATTGATTGTTATTCGGAAGCCTTAAACAATGATTCAAATCTGGCTGAGGCTTACTATAACAGGGCTTTAACACTCATATTTTTGAGAGAAAACAAACTTGCTTGTAACGATCTGAGTCGCGCCGGCGAATTGGGAATTCAAGAAGCCTATCCGGTTATTAAAAAGTATTGCAACCAATAATGATTTTTAATTAAGGGAGCCTCTGATTCATTGAGAATATGTGTTTATTCAGACTGATTTTGAAAAATTTTCGTTACGGTTTCGTTGCCGTTAATCGAAATTTTGATGATGTATAATCCGGTTGTTTTACTCAAAATTTTAACAATTACTTTGTTCTGAACAATTTCGTATTCGTGTGCAATGGATTGTCCGGTTTGCGATATAATTTGCAAGTCAAAATTTTCGAGGGTTTCGTTTTCCAAATCAATAAAGAATCTTCCATCGGTTGTCGGATTGGGATAAACGACTATTTTGGACGATGTGTCTTCATGAATAGAAGCGCCGTCTCCTAAAGAAGCAAGCGAAATAGCACCTGTATTATCAGGATCGAGCCAAGGTTGAAGTTTTTGGATGTTGGCGTTTCCGTTCCAATGATAGCTGAATTTGCCGTAATAGTCGGGATTGTTTTGCTGCGAACAGCTAGCCGTACCACCTGAAAGCACACCTACAATTAATCCATTTTTGTCGAATAAAGGCGAACCCGAAGAGCCTCCTTCCGTAACGCCATGTCCGTATGGTGTATCTTCCCATAGTAGCCGCCAATACATTGCTGATTGATTTTCGTAAGATCCGCTATAATTTGTTGATGTGATGTTCGGTGCTGCATACGAAATTTTCTTGATGTCGCCATTCGGATGATGAATGCCGTAAGCATCTTGAGGAGCTATGTTGGCGCGTTGCCATCCGTTGAAAACAACATTGTAATCGTCAGGGATTGATTCGTTTAGTCGTAATAATTTAAAATCGGAACTGGTGGATGTCGAGCCGTTTGATGCCGCTAATAATGTGGATCCGGTAATGACATTCGAATTTGGTTCGCTGATAGGATTTGTACACGATTCAGATTCGTAATTGAAATAAAAAATCCACTGAGCCAAATCGCTTTCCGAAGCACCTTGTCCACAATGGTCGGCTGTCAGAAACAACGGATCGCGGTTTTTACGCGTGTTGTTAACCAACGAACCGCTACACCAGTATTGAGAACCGCCTTTTCGAAGCAAAATACGTGCAACGCCTTTTTTTGCCTGTTGTATTTGGTCGGCTTGATCGCAATTGACATTGATTTCACACCATTCTGACGTGCCAAATCCTGTATCTTGTGTGTCTTTTTCTGTCGAAGACGGAATAAGTCCAATTTCGTTTAATTGAATCGAAAAATCGGTGCTTTTGACATCGGTTTCGAATTGTAAAATAATTTCTGAAGCCTTGATGGGACCTACGGCATACGGTTTTCTGTTGATATTCGACAAAGTGATAATTTCTTTTAAATCAGGAGTATATAGGTATAAAACGCCGGTATTTCCGCAATTCAGCTCGTCGAAATAAAATGTGAGCAAGTTTTCTTGTTCTTGAATAAAACGATAAACAAATAGTTGTTTCGAACCTTGAATGTAAGTGGCTTTTTCGGTAATATTTTTCCGATACGAATCGATGATTCCAACAACAGGTGGTACTGATTTGTCTGCTTTTTGGGCAGGAAGTTTCGGCGTTTTTACATAAATAGTTTCTACTGCAATATCGTTGTTTAAAACAATTGATTGTAAATCATTGTTTTGTGAAAAAACCGAAATGGTTGTAAACAGAAATGCAAAAAATAAACGTGTTTTCATTGGCTGAATTTTGCACAAAGTTACAATTAACTTGAGATGAATTCTTTTAGGGAGCTTCTAAAACTCAAAAGACAAGGCTTTCGACCGAGACAAAAGCGGCGTTTAATTCCGCTTTGCGGTCTTTTCCTTCTCGAGGCTCAGTGTCTCGTCCTAAAAAAAGTTTACAGGTTAATAATTAAATACTGTTATAACTTTACAAATGTTTTTTAGTCCTGTCATTGCTTTGCAAAGGAAGCATTTTTTGATAATAATTCTTCCATAATTTTTCTGTTTCTATTGTTTTTTTAGCATGATGTATCTGGTTTGGCGTTAAATTATTGATGCTCATGTGAGGTCTATCCTCGTTGTATAATTTTATCACGCTATTCAACAATGCTTTGGCTTCTTTAATATTATTGACTTGATACGCATCCAAGTATTCTTCTTTGATAATTCCGTTAACTCTTTCAGCGATAGCGTTTTCCAAAGGATCTCCATTTTCAGTCATACTGATTTTGATATGATTGTCCTGCAATAACTTGACATATCCCTTGCTGCAATATTGGATACCTCTATCGCTGTGATGGGTTAGACTCGAATGGCTCTCTGCCCCTTCAAAGGC
>JAISHW010000096.1 GCA_031262365.1 Lentimicrobiaceae bacterium | reverse complement strand
GCTTCTCTGATGTCGAATAGTGTTTACCCGACCCGGGCATAAATACTTTTATGCCTGTTTGTCCTGAAATAAGTTTACTCTTTTGAGCCATTTTTACTCTTTTTGGTGTAAACCTATTTTAGGACAAGACATTCGAATTCAATTTGATCAAGCCATCTAATAATAATCGTTTTAAGTGCTTCGAGTTTGATAAAACAAACTATTTGATGCAAAAGCAATAAAAACAGAAATATGTATACATACAGCTCTATTTTATTCCAAAATAAAGCAACCGAACTAAGAGCTAAAATGCAGTAAACCAAAAAATTCAACTCAAGAGAACCGCCAAATCCATAAAAAATGCGCGACTGCATGACTATTTTTCCTTTCGGAAATTGAATTTTCAAAAAACAGAAAAACAGAAAATAAACATTGATGATTTTTTCATCCGGATTGCCGTAAACTTTTTTTACATGAAAACGGTAATTGTAATGCTTTAAGTTTTCAGTTAGTTTTTCGATCGTATTTTGTGTATTTTTCATTCTTATTTTTATATGAATCATGCAATCAAATGATCACAAAAGTAAAAATAAAATCGATGCATTGGTGTCTATTTTTACGGTTATTATTTTTTTGACAGCTATTATAATTATAGCTATTTTTGCCGTATTCTTTTGAGGAAAAATTTGATTGCTTGCAACCTCGTGAAAAAATGCTAAAACAGTATTTAAGCACTCAATCAAATAAATCCCCAAATTAGTTTTAACTGTTTAAATTTAATTTATCATGGGATATTTATTCACATCTGAATCTGTTTCTGAAGGACATCCTGACAAAGTTGCCGACCAAATATCGGACGCTGTTTTAGACGCTATCCTCAGTCACGATCCGGAATCGAAAGTTGCCTGCGAAACAATGGTTACAACAGGCTTGGCTATTGTTGCCGGCGAAATCAAAACTTCGGCTTATATCGATGTACAATCGATCGTTCGTAACGTAATTAAACAAATCGGTTATACAAAAGCCGAATACCGGTTCGACTACAACTCATGCGGTATTCTTTCGGCTATTCACGAACAATCAGCCGACATCAACCGTGGACTTCGTCCGAATGAAGAAGATCAAGGTGCCGGCGATCAAGGCATGATGTTTGGTTTTGCATGTAAAGAAACCGACAATTATATGCCGCTCACAGTCGAATTGGCTCACATACTTTTACTTGTATTAGCCGAAATTCGTCGCGAAGGAAAAGAAATGACCTATTTGCGTCCCGATGCAAAATCGCAAGTAACCGTAGAATACGGTGACAACTGGAAACCGTTGCGCATCGACACCATCGTCATCTCGACACAGCACGATGAGTTTGACGAAGACAAAAAAATGTTGCAAAAAATCAAAGACGACGTGCGCACCATTTTGATTCCTCGCGTAAAAAAAATGCTTCCGGAACGTGTTCAGAAACTTTTCGGCGATGAAAAATTATTGGTCAATCCGACCGGAAAATTCGTTATTGGTGGTCCGCACGGCGACACCGGTTTGACCGGACGAAAAATTATTGTCGATACCTATGGCGGACGTGGTGCTCATGGTGGTGGTGCTTTTTCGGGAAAAGACGCTTCGAAAGTCGACCGTTCGGCAGCTTATGCAGCACGTCATATCGCTAAAAACCTAGTTGCAGCCGATGTTTGCGACGAAGTACTCGTGCAAGTCGCTTACGCCATTGGCGTTGCAAAACCGGTTGGTTTTTACATCAATACGAATAATACGGCTCACGTAAAAGACGCTAACGGCACTATTTTAACCGACGAACAAATTGCATTAAAAGTTGAAGAATTGTTCGACATGCGCCCATTTGCTATCGTCAAACGTTTCGGCTTGAAAAATCCTATTTTCGGACGTACAGCATCATACGGACATTTTGGTCGCGACCCACGAACAGAAAAAATCGAAGTTTTTTACAAAGACGACACCACTTTTACCGAAGTAGTTGGCAACAAAGAAATAAACATGAAAGAAGTCGAACTTTTTGCATGGGAAAAAATCGATTATGTTGACAGGATAAAACAAGCTTTTAACATAAAATAATGATCACACAAAGAGGCTGTCTCAAAAGGGCAGCCTCTTTGTATTTTCTATCACAAATGAACATTGAAGAATTACGTAATTATTGCATTTCAAAACCTTACGTAGAAGAATGTTTTCCATTTGATGAAACAACCTTAGTTTTCAAAGTTGGTGGCAAAATGTTTCTGCTAACTGATCTCGACGGCGATTTGTACATGATCATCAAAGCCAAACCGGAGAGTGTAATCGAACGTATTGAACGGTATTCGGATACCGATGAAGGATTTCACATGAATAAAAAACACTGGATCCGCGTTCGTCTGGAAAATAATCTTGACATAAAACGAATTGAAAACTGGATCGACGAGTCGTACCGTTTAGTTTTCGATTCGTTGCCAAAAAGAAAACGCGAAGAACTCAATACGTTGCTTTAAAGCCATTTTTTCTTTCTGAAAAACAGCAACATAACTATCACAATAAACAACATTAAACTCCAAACAAAGTAATAACCGTTTTCCCACTGAAATTCGGGCATGTTGCTGAAATTCATCCCATAAACGCCTACGATAAAAGTTATCGGAATAAAAATCGTCGAAATAATCGTCAAAACTTTCATGATTTGATTCATCCGATTACTTAAATTCGACAAATACATATCTTTTAATCCCGCATTCAAATCGCGATAGGTTTCGATTGTTTCGTAAACCTGCATCAAATGGTCGCGTATATCGCTAAAATACTTGACATTCATCTCTTGAATCAAAGGCGTATCGCCTCGAACCAAAATATTGATGGCATCGCGAAACGGAAAAATCGATTTTTTGATAAACAGTAGCGATTCGCGCATCGCCTGCAATTTTGCCCAAGAAACATGATTTGAGTCGTTAAACAGCTCATCTTCTAAGGCATCGTTATCATCGGCAAAATGATCCATGACAATAAAGTAATTGTCGACAATAAAGTCAACCAATGTGTACAGCAAATAATCGATGCCTTTTTTTCTGAAATTCAAACTATTTTTTTTCAGACGTTCATTAATCGGAGCAAACAGCGGTGTATTATTTTCCTGAAAACTAACTAATGTATTATCTTTCAATATGATACTAATTTGCTCTGATGCGATATTATTCCATGCAACGTATTTCAAACTATGCATAGTTAAAAACAACATGTCATCTATTGTTTCAACTTTTGCTCTTTGACCAGTATTTAACACATCTTCAAGGTATAACGAATCAACATGCAACATTTTTCCGATAAGTTCGATTAGCTGCAAATCGTGCAAACCACCTATTTTTATCCAGCGTATTTTGTTTGTTGGTGCTAATTTCTGAATCGTTTCTATCGAAACTTTCGATGTAACAAACTGTTCATCATCGTATTCAGTAAGTTCTATCGTTACGGTTTCCGAACGCGCTTCTCCGGTGTACATTAAACTTCCGGGAGGCATACCTACTTTTTTCGAATGTTTGTTGTTGAAGTGCATTTTTCGAATTTTATGCTGTTGTTTCTTTTTCATAGCAATATGTTTCTGTGCGTTAAAAATAAAACAAATTTTTAGCTATTTGTTCAACCGAAATATATTTTTTTATTCGTATCCAATAAACGCACATATCAAAAAAATCAGGCGGACTTTTATCCAAAAGCCCGCCTGATTTTTTTTGACACAGTCAGAACTAAAAACCATTTCTTTACCTCATCACGGCAAACTTTCCGTTGACTTGTTTGTCGTTGGTTTTGATGGTGTAGAGATACGTTCCTGCCGTGAGCGGGCGTGTGTCGAGCAGTTTTTGTCCTTGTTCTCCTGTCAGTTCGATTGTTGTTACAACGCGTCCTTGCAGGTCGGTAACGGTGAGCGTGGCTCTTGTAACTTTTTCGGGCAGCGTGTAGTCGAACGCAATCCAGGTGTTGGCAGGATTCGGATGTGTTTTGACTGTCATGCCGTAGCTTTTTGCCAAAT
>JAISHW010000050.1 GCA_031262365.1 Lentimicrobiaceae bacterium | reverse complement strand
ACAGGAGAACAAGGACAAAAACTGCTCGACACACGCCAACTCCCCGCAGGAACGTATCTCTACACCATCAAAACCAACGACAAACAAGTCAACGGAAAGTTTGCCGTGATGAGGTAAAGTCGGAATTTATTGTACCAAACTATCACAAAGCCGGAGTTTATGCTTCGGCTTTGGTTGTTTTATGTCATGTCATCGAAGGACTGATACTCGTTTATCTTAAACCGAACACATCAAAAATCTTCGGAAAACATAGTCATAGCAAGTCAAAAACTGCAACCCGAAAGCACGAGGAATCTTCTTCAGGCTTTCGTTTTTTTTGAGTGTCGTTCTATACAAAAGAAATTCAAATCGATATAATTTCCAAAAAATTATATATTTTTTTGATCACGTTTTATTTTGTTGCGCACTTCGAGTTTTCCAACAAATTTTCCTAAAAAATAGGCAATGAGCAGAAAAATTAACTGGAAAGAAATGATGATATTTTCTAGTCCTCTTTTGTATAGGAAAGTACATATACAAGCGCAAACGATAATGAATAAGACATCAAGCAGAAAGTTTTTTTTCATCTTTATTATTTTATAAATTAGCAACTATTTGAAATACAAACGTTCGCGGAGCAGAAACATCCATTGGGCGCACGCTGTATTCGCTGTTAAGAATATTGTTTATATGAAATTGAAATTGAAGGCGTTCGGTAGCTTTTACGCCGAATCGCACATCCATCGTGAAATAGCCTTTGTTGTTGTCTTTCCAATAGTCATGTAAACCGGAAAATATTAAGTCGCGAATAGGATCCATCATGTCAGGTGCAAGTTTGTCGCGCTCATCAACAATAAAATAATCGACAGCCAATGTTTTACTTTTCCAAGTCATGTTTGTCGCGATATTCCATCGTCGCCATTGTAAATCGAAAATACCTTTTAAAGTGTTTTTTTGTCTGTATTTCAGGTATTTCGATGTATTCGATTTGTTTTTAATAGCCAAAGGATCGGAATTACTTTCTTCTTTGTTGTTTCGCTTTTTATAATCAAGATCGATAGGTTCGATGTAGACATAACCAAGCGAATAGTTTAGTTTAAATTCGGGAGTGATATTCATAAAACCATTTACCGAAATGTCGATTCCGTAAATCTGAGCGCGGTCAACATTCTGAAAACGTGTGCCTAATCCGGGTGTTTGACCTTCTGTGATCATCGAAATAACATTTCCAAGATTGTCGACATATTCGTAGGTCGTATTGTTGAAAAGTCCAAACTGAAATTCGATCATGTTTTTGTATTGCGTATAAAAACCGGCAATGTCGATAAATCCCATAAAAGTACCAAGTTTGTAACCTTGCTTGAATCCGATTTCAGCATTATATCCCATTTCGGGTTTTAGTTCGGGATTCGGGTATGCTGCGATGCCGCCAATATCTTTGTAAACAAATTTTTCGGTAATCGAAGGATAACGATATCCTTGTCCGAACGATGCACGAATGTTGCTGTATTCGGCAAGTTCGTAATTTAATCCGGCTCTGATTACGGGTTTAAAAGGAAATTTAGTGCCGAATATTTTTGTTTCGGCTTCGCGATATAACTCATCGACACGATAGTATTCGAAACGCACGCCGGCAGATGCATTTAATTTTTCGAAAAATTTGTGATCATATTGAAGGTAAGCACCAATATTATCGCTTTCGTGGTAGCCGGTTATTTCCGAATCGCTGGTAACATGTTCGAACGTTGCTCCTGTTGTGAATGCCGCATTTTCAAATTTTTTGTTAAATTGATAATCAACATAATACGAGCTGTTTTTGTCGGGAGGAAGATTTGGTTTTTCGGGTTCTGTTGTCAACCAAGGAACGATGTCGTTCACATCGGCGGGGAATGGCGTATGTCCCATAATCCACGAAATAAGGTCGACATAATCGGTTGCCGTAGCTCCCGGAAAATAGGTTTCGCCATATCCTTTTATGTAGTTTACAAGCCCGTTTACATCTCCAGAAAGTACAAAAGGCAGCATTTCAGGCAGCATTTCTGTTTCATAATTTTGTATTTGTCTGAACAATTCCGGAAGTTCTTCGTAATTTACTTTCATATTTGCAGCGATGTCGGCTAATGTTCTGTCGGTAGTATTCGAGATGATTTTTTCGGTTCGAATAAATACACGACCTTTTAGACGGTGCGTTGTGTTTTTTTTGGTATTGATAAAATTCATGAACGGGTCGATGTAAAAAGAAGTTCCTTCGCGTCCCATATTGGTTAATGGTGATTGCAAATAAGGTTCATTAGCCGAACGTTGAATGAAAAAGCCGCCGTATTGGTTTGTAAGGAAATTTACATTCAATCCGTAGTTCAGTCCTTTGACTTTTTCGTCGTGATAGGTCAGATTTCCGCCAATACGCAAACGTTTATCGTAGTTTCCTTGACGGTAACCCTCGTTCGAGTAAATGTTGATGCCTCCCGAAACGTCAATGTTTGCAATGCGTCGCGAATGTGAAAAATCGAATCCGTTGTACATCGGGTTTTTGATGCCAAAAAATATTTCGTTACGTAGCAGTGCATCGACTTGTCTATTATTGTTTTTAGAATAAAAACCATGTCCCCACCAAGCGTAATCTTCGTTTTTCGGATTGCCGTATACACCCATATATGTATTGATTCGTGTTTTTGGTTCGAGACTTGGTCGCGAAGTGCGCACATTGATCAGTCCATTTAGTGCTGATGAACCGTAAAGAACCGATGAAGCACCTTTTAACACTTCTATCTGTTCCACATTTTCTAAAGGAATGATATTCCAATTAATTTCGTTGCCGCCGGGCGACAAAACAGACATGCCATCAACAAGAATCAGACTGCGGCTCCCAACGCCGTATGTCCAGCCACTTCCGCCTCGTATAGATGGTTGTTTGTCGGTAATATCAACTCCCGAAATATTTTTGAGCAAACCGCTCAGGTCGGTTGGGTTCTGCGCAATAATTTCTTTTGCTTTCAATACTTCCATCGAAACGGTTATTTCACTCAGTTTCTGTTCGTAACGTCCGGCACTTACCACCACTTCTTGCATGATGTTTTGTTGTGCGTACAATTCGACATTTTGTGTGATGGTTTTGTCGCGTGTAGCTACTAAAGGAATTACACGGGTTTCGAATCCAAGAAAACTAAAGGTAACACGAATGCTACCGACAGGAAGTCGGAGTGTGTAAAATCCTTCTTCATCGCTTGTTGTTCCTATCATGTTTTCGTTGTCATCTGAATAGTAGATATTTACACCTGTAAGTGCTTCGTGAGTCTGTGCGTCGTAAACGAAGCCTTTTACGGTTTGCGAAAAGCTGAAAAATGGGAGCAAACAAAAGATAAGAATAGATAGCTGTTTCATTTTTTATTTTTTTGTATAAACTTGACAAATGGATCAAAAAAAAGTTGCCACGAAGTTAATCATAGTAACGTTTGAATAGATAAAATATCACGAAAAATTATTCAGGGCAAACCCGAATGTCGCAATACCATTTAGAGTGCTGACAGGCGATAAAAGCAATCATCAAATTTGACAACGGTTTTTGGGAGCTTCTAAAAATCCAAAATACTGCGTTACGCTCCCTCGCCAAAATGCTCATTTACGCCAAGTAAACTCCGCTTTTGTCTCGGTCGCAAGCCTTGTCTTTTGAATTTTTAGAAGCTCCCTTTA
>JAISHW010000029.1 GCA_031262365.1 Lentimicrobiaceae bacterium | reverse complement strand
TAATGACTTTTGCTTTGGCAATGAGGACAAACCACGCCTTGTTTGTCGCGATACTCCTTCCACTTGGCTTTACAGCTGGCTTCATCGGGATAGCTGGATACAAAATTCAACAAATTCATTGGGATACGTTTTTTGTTATGCGCAAAGATACAATTTTTAGGCATAACAGCGGATAATCATAAAATTTTATTACCGCCGTTTCCACTTGAATAGGAAACTTCATAGTCTTTATTTTCCACGTTGTAAGTTTTGTTCCAAAACAGATAACCATAATATTCGCCTTCGGATATTGTAATTTGATGAGATAAACTTTTTGAAACCCATTCTTGTGTAAGTATTTGTTTGCCCTTCCAATTTCCATTGTTTTTATAAAGTTGTCCGAACTTGGCATAGTCAAGAGAACGAAGCTGTAAGCCACCTGCTGTATTTGCAACCTTTTGTGGGGTGAATTGCCATTTATAGTTAGTTATTCCAAGTGGCAGAAATAAATTTTTGTGTGCATATTTTTCTAAGCCATTCGGAACTGATTTATTAATGATGTCTCCAATAACAACTACTCCTGCTGTAAAATAGTCCCATTTAGGAGTAGCGGCTTTTGTTTTGTCGATTGGTAGATTTAATGTGAACTGAACCCAATTTTTTGTCGGATACATATTTTCTTCATTACCAGGTGATTCCTGATTCATATCACTTCCATCAAAAGCGGAACTCATAGTCAATAAATTTTTTAAAGTGATGCTGTCTTTAGGTGTTGAATAATTTTGAAATGATTTTAAGTTGTAAAAGTTACTTAACAGTTGCATTTCATTTTTAATGTAGTTGTCTTTAATGGCTATTCCTAATATGGTTGAAGCAAATGATTTACCAACAGATCGTGTGTCGTGAAGTGAATTTCTGCTTGCTCCATTGAAATATTCTTCAATTAATAATTTGCCGTCTTTGATTACAACGATGCTTGTTATGTCTTTGAATGTTTTCGATGCAATTTTTCGATTCAATTCTTCTATTTTGAGTTTGTCAAATTGGTCGTTTGATATTTCCCAATCCTTGAGCGGTTTTATACGTTGAACCTTAACTTGGTTTTCGTTGATTTTAATTTCAGGAACGATAATATTTATTTGTCCTTCAGCAATTATTTGTCCGGTTAATACTTCGGTTAATTTGAGGTAAGGTCTTATTTCAATTTTAAGAATGTGTGCGCCACTTGTTAATGCTTCCTGTCCGCCGCTCATTAAAAACCTGTTCCAAAGAAACCTTCCCCAAGAATCTTCGTTGGTCGCACTTATTAAAGGCACTCTAAAAACTGTTCTTTGATTTTTACTGTCAGCACTCCCGGCTCCAATATTGAGATTTTCTACGTATGTCTTTTTGTCGTCAACGAAAAACGTGAATTGGTAATTTCCATTTTTTGATAGTTCGTCTGCTGTTAATTGCGGTGCAAGTAAATGAAGATAATTTGTCAAAGAATTACCTAAAAAAACGCTGATGTTCAGGTCGGCTTTTTCTTTAAGCTCAAAAGAATTTAGAAAATCTGTTTCATTAAATTTTTCAATCGGAATGGTTTGTCCCATAAATGCAATCTTCCCGATGTTTGCTTTGTGAATCAGATAAACAATGCTGTCGCTTTTTACTAAGTCATCGGATTGTCCAAGCACGGCTAAACTTGTCAGAGAGATAATGATTGAAAAAATAATTTGTCTTGTCATAATAGTCATTGTTTTATGGTTGCAGTGTCGCCCGTAGAATGCCAATAACGGTTCGGGGCTTGGCGTTCGGGAGGGAAAGTCCACAGGAACTTTCACGTTTGAACGTCAGCCCACCTGATGCCAAACCCTTGTTAGTAGCCGTTTTTTATTCTTCGGGTTCGTTTATTTCTTCAGTTTCAGTATAATTGAACTCCACTTTGCTTTGGGTGATAATTTCGTCCAATATGTTTTTTAGATAACCCAATTTTATACTGTCGGCAAAGTGTTGGTTAAGTGTTGGAATGTTTATGACTTCTTCAATGCAGCTCATATACTTGTTCACGATAGCTGTAACCAAATAAATTTTGCTTGCATTGTCTTTAATTTTCGCTAAAATATCGTTCGTTGGTTCGTCTGATTTGATAATGAATGTTATCGGGAACTTTTGAATTTTGTCAATGTCAAGAAAATACTTTTTGAAGTCTAAAGTTTCTGTTACTTGAAAGAAACGCCCCAATGGTCGCATTACAAAATCAATTCCACCGTCATTGGCGTTTGTTCTTCCTGTCTTGAAAAGTTGCAGGTTTTCTTTGTTGAGTTTATCAACTTCGTAGCCCCAATAAATATGTTGGTCGTGATAGTAATATTTAAGAATAGAATAACTGACAATTTCAAAAAGTCGGGCATCAACATTAGGTGCAAGCAGATTACCGATAAACTCAATTACCTTTTTGGGTTCCGAATTTGCAATTTCTTGAAATTCTTCAAGAGTTTTGATGAATCGTTGAAAAGCATCTTGTTTTGTTTTAACATATTCGTCAATGATTTCAATAATTACACTTGCTAAGTTGTATGTCGTTTTGCCGACTTTTACTTTCAGTAAATGTTCATTTATCCAATACTTGTTGGTTTCAAGGTTTCGCAGAATAGGAATAAATTCAGAATCAGGAAAATACTTCTGAAATTCTGCGTTCATTCTGTTGTTTAAAGCGTGATTTTGCAACTTGCTTCCAAAAGGCAATTCTCTTTGTCTTGTAAATAATTTTACAAACGCTACACCTTCATAGTCTGCGTAACCATTTTGTTTATCAAAACCATTGGCAATGTAGTCTTCGAGAATAACATAAATCGCATACAAGTTGGCAAAACTGGAACGAGCTTTTGAGCCTTTGTTTGCCGAACGGGTTTTGAAATTCAGATATTGAATTAACTGGCTGTTATTGAAAATATCTTCGCTGTCTTTTCCGAAATGCTGTTCTAAAATTGTCTTTATGTTAGCCGTGAATGTATGTTCCATTGGGTTCAAATAATGTTTGTTGATTGATACTGGCGATTTTTTCGGTTTCAAATGTGCGAATTTCTTTTTGCAATTTTTCGCCTTTGTATTCGTCAGCTAATTGTAAACGTCTCAGCCCAATTTTTACATATTCGTCTTGTAATTCGATGCCAATACAGTTCCTGTTTAATTCTTTTGCAACAAAGCAAGTTGTGAAAGTTCCCGAAAATGGGTCTAACACTAAATCGCCTTCGTTAGAACTTGCTTTAATAATTCTTTCAAGTAAAGCAATTGGTTTTTGCGTTGGGTGGTTTTCGTATTCGTCCATACGGTAACGAACTCTTGGAAATTCCCAAACATTGCCCGGTACTTTTTCCGAACTGTAAACAGTTGGAACAGCTTTACGATAGTCAATAAGTTTACGTTTTGCTCCTGTTTTGGCTTCCACCAAAATGTCGTCTGCGTTAAAAGTGTATTTGCTTTTGTCTTTTGCGCAAAACAAAATGGGTTCATACATAGAACCGAAATGTTTTTTTGCCTGAACTCCCGAACTGTCGTAACTCCAAACTAACCGTGAAAGTATGTCTAACTTTTTACGCAAGAATATGTCAAAGTAAGGCATAAATTGTGTAGCAGTCATTACATAAAAACTACCTGTTGGTTTTAGTTTTTTGATACACAAGTCAAGCCAGTCGTAGCACCACTCCAAATAGGCTTCTTCGGTTTTCCATTTTTCAATGTGTCCGTTAAAGTTCTTGCCAATGTTGTAGGGTGGGTCGGCAAATATAAGATCAACGGAATTGTCTGGTAGCGTTTTAAGTGCTTCCAAAGCGTCTCCGTGAATAATTTTATGTATGTCAGTTCCAAATATTTCCATTGTCTGCACTTTTCAAAGTTAATAGAGCAAATTTATTATTTTTTGTTCAATTGTCAGTCCATCTGCTGATGATTTGCAGCGTCGCCCGTAGAATGCCAACACCTTGTTATGCGAAGTGGCGGCGTACACCATTATTTTATTTCTCTTTTCTTTCCAACATTATTTCATACAATTTCTTTGATGTATTCAAATTCCTTACCACTACGTCTTCCCATTTCGTGGATATTTCTGCAATGTAACTTCCAGTTAGTTTTTCACTTAATCTTTTTACATAAAACACATTTTCTCCTTCATATATTTTGTTTTCAGATTCCTTTATTGTTATAACTTTCATAACATCTTTTGTTGTTAAAGGCTTTCCTAAAAAAATAATATCATATTTATATTTTTTGTATTCATATCCAAAACCATTCGGCAAATTATTAATGATATTTTCTAGTTCAGATATTTCTAATACCAAAACAAATATTTTCAGTCCCATTTTTTGAAACAATTCATTTTCTATTCTTTTGGCTATTTTTATTTTATCTGTTTCGCTATCAGTAAGAAATATATTCCCACTTTGTATATATGTTTGTAAGTTTCTAAAATTCATTTCTTCAAATATTGCTTTTAATTCGTCCATTTTTAATGTATTTTTACCACCTACATTTATTCCACGCAATAATGCAAGATAATTTTTTCCTTTCATAATACAACCTCTCTTTTTCTTACAGTATCATTGATTTTTATTTTTCAATATTTACGTAAATCTTAGCCGTCATTTCGCATAACATCTCTTTTGCGTATGAAACCAAATTTAATGTTTTTAATGATCCGCGTTTTTCAGGCTGATATTCACATATTCCAAATAGTTTTTTAGGTATTGGAGTGCTTGCGCCGATTGGCGAACAGTAAACAAATCGTTACTTATAGCTTTTTCCGTTGGAATTAAATAATTTGATGTGTTCCAGTCGAAATGCATCGAATTGCTGACATAACAAGCTCCATCGTTTGAAAATACACGAAATTTGTCGTTGATAGCATAAGGAATTATTGTGTCGTTCAATAAATTACGACCTAATTTGATATAGGTTGCTTCAGATAAAGCGAGTTCGTACAAAGTAGGAAAAATATCGTTATGACAAGCCCATTGTTTGTAATTCAAAGTGTCGTACATCCTGTATTTTTGAGGAATATAAGCAATCATCGGTACAGAATACGTCCAATACATCTGCGACTCATCGAAATCGAACGATTGCCGGCAATTGTGGTCGCCGGTAGCAATGATGATGGTATTTTCGCCAAGTGGGCATTCTTGTATTTTTTTGATAAATTTTCCTAATGCATCGCAGGAGTACTGAAATGTTTCGAAATTTTTTCGTGTTTTTTCGATGTTAACTGTAGGGCGGATAAGCGATCGGAGCGAATCATCGATTGCAATTGGTAGCGGTTTGTAATGTTTCGGAATTTCGTAAGGTGTATGATTGGTGGTTGTCATTCCGAAAATGTATTGAGGATTGTTTGTGTTTTTGAGTTTCTCGTAGATTCTGTCGAATAAATATTCGTCGAAAACGCCCCAACCACTTGCTTGTGCATTTGGATTCAAATCTAAAATCAGTTCTCTTCCTTCTATGGTTTGAAATCCCTGTGCCGGAATGTAGTTGTTGATGTTGCGCCAACCTAATTTTGAACCTGTTACAAAACTTGTTTGATAGCCTTTTTGTAAAAATGGAAGTGCTGTTGCGGTCGAAAAAGGTGTGTTGTAATAAGCCGATTGCGCCACCGACCCAATAGGCGTTTGTGTGATGAGTCCTTCAAGTGTCGAAATAGTTCCGTTTCCTACGGGCATGAAATTTTCAAAAACATAGCAGCCGTCCAAAACATCGGCTAATGAACCTAATAAATTCAGCTTTTCGTCGTGTTTTGTGAAATAAACCGTTCCCATGCTTTCCATCAGAATAACAATCACATGAGGCGGATTTTCTTCTAAAAAAGTGTTTGCCGGTGTTGTGCTGTAAAGCTGTTGTAACGGATTTTCAGCATCGACTTCCGACTTATCGATCTGCAAGAAATTAGCCACTAACTGTTGCAAGTCTAATTTTTTTTCTTCCAGATATTGATGCGGATCTTGTGCGATATTATTTTTTTTGTACAAGATTCGCGCTTCATTAAGCGTAAATATTCCATTGAGTGTCAGTTGATTGACGAATGGATTTTTGCTTACTGTCGAATCGTCAACTTCGAGCGGAAAAGTGGTTAAGGAGCCACGCAGACCGAAAAAATAACCGAAAGCAAAAATCAGCACAAATGAAACAAAGCGCGTAGTGGTTAATCGTATTTTTCGAGTAACATCAATTTTAAATAAACAGCTAAACAGTTTGTAAGCACCGAATCCGATTAGAATCAACAAGAGAAAGATTCGCACGATAGGAAAATCGGTCCATACAGATGCTAAAACTTCTTTGGTATCATCGTTAATCAGTCCGAAAACAAGGATATCGATATGTGTTTGAAAGAACGAATAATAGTAAAAATCGATTGTCAGAATAAGCGCGCTGAGGAGTAGAAAAACCGTATTGGTGATAGCATATAATTTGTTCCAATTTTTATTTTTCTGGTTCAAAAAAGTTTCTACAAGTGCAAAAAATAGTATCGGCAACAAAAGTAATGAGATGATTTTGGTGTCGAAAAGCAGACCAACCAAAAAAGCTTTAAAAAGACTTGTTGTTTCGTTCCATACTTCGTTGTTTGCGTATGTAACAAGAAAAATCAATCGACATGTTTCGTAAAGTAGCGCATAAACGATGTAAGCGTTTAGAATATAGAACGCTCTATTGAAAAATGTTTTCATAAATTTTCTATTCTACTTTTATTTTCCGATGCAAATGCCAATGTTTCGCGCTGTTTCGATCAAAAAATGATCTTGTGGTACGAGTTGTGTTTTTCCGGCGACATCGGCTAATGGTACTTGAGTTGTCTCGCCATCGATTGTGGCTACCATGTAACCGTATTTTTCTTCGGAAATGAGCTTTACAGCGTGCGAACCAAAACTTGTCGCTAATAATCTGTCTGTAGGCGAAGGTGTGCCGCCTCGTTGTAAATAGCCCAAAATTGTTTTCCGTGTTTCGATATCGGTTCGATCTTCTATCGTTTTGGCAACAAAACTTGCTGCCGAATCGAAAGCGTTTGGATATTTAATTCCTTCGGCGACAACGACAATCGAATATTGTTTCTTTTTAGTAGCTCTGTCGAGCAAATAATCGCATACAGTATCCATGTTGTATTCTAATTCAGGAATCAGAATTACGTCACCTCCTCCGGTCATTCCGGCGTATAAAGTAAGCCAACCGGCGTGATGTCCCATCGTTTCGATAACCATTGTGCGTTTGTGCGAATTGGCTGTCGTGTGAAGCCTATCGATAGCATCGGTAGCTACGCCTAAAGCCGAGTCGAAGCCAAAACAAAAATCGGTTCCCCATACATCATTGTCGATCGTTTTTGGAATCCCGATGATATTCAAGCCGAGTTCGGAAAGCGCATGGGCTGTTTTTTGGGTGCCATTTCCACCGATACAGACCAAACAATCGAGTTTGAGATCATGATAATGCTGCTGCATCAGTTCCGGTTTGTCTCTCATTTTTTTCTTGCCTTTTTTGAAAGGCTTTTCGCGCGATGTGCCTAAAATTGTTCCGCCAAGGGTCAAAATTCCCGAAAGATGATTTTCGGTAAGAAGCGTATAATCTTTATGAAGTAGTCCGCTGAATCCTGACGAAATGCCTACGACTTCCATGCCATAGCTTACGATGGCTGTTTTTCCGACACCTCTAATAGCCGCGTTGATTCCCGGACAATCGCCTCCTGCCGTTAATATGCCAATGCGTTTTGTTTTTTTCATGCGTTATTTTTTCTGCAGGCTAAGTTAGTGGTTTTGCACGAAAGTAAAAGCAACCTCATTAAAAAATGAGTGCTTTTAAAAAACCGAAAATGACTTTGTTTGTTAAAGCTAATAGGCTCGCGCCTTGTTCTTTAAATTATTTTACAGCTACTTTTGTTTTATTGCTTGTTCGTAGCCGGCACGAGCTGCTTTGAGGTTCGTTTCGACAACATTTTCGCCTTTGCTTCCGAAAAGTTTCTTGATTGCAGTTTCGACACTTTCGATTTTCAATCCCAGAAAAGGAGTCGAAGCACCAAATACAACCATGTTAGCCGATTTCACATTGCCGCAATCTTGGGCAATCTGATCGGCATCGATTGTTACAATGTTTTTTTGTTTTTCTAATTCCGCCATGATAGTCGCCGTTTCGGGATAATCCGGAATGTTGATAAACGGATTGGTACTTGTGATAATCCAACCGTCTTTCGCTAACATCGGCAAATAACGCAACGCTTCCATAGGTTCGACGGCTATAATAAGATCGGCTTTTCCTTCTGGAATCAAATCCGAAGCGATTTCGTTCGATGAGATACGTAAATGTGATTGCACAGCACCTCCGCGTTGACTCATGCCGTGGACTTCAGCTTGTTTCAAAAACAAATCTTCTTCGAGCGATGCAAAACCGATACAAGCGGCAATACTCAAAATTCCTTGTCCGCCTACACCTGCAAGTATGATATTTTTTTTCATCTGTTTGTGTTTTTTTTGTGATTATTTTTTTGCTTTAGCTCTCATGCGGCGTGCCAACGTCTGGATACATTCGCGGCGTGGAATAATTACTGAAACGCCTTTGTATTCAAGCTCTTCTTTGATAATAGCCACGTTTTCTTCATGCTGATTATGAAGCGGTTTGAGTACTCTGATGTGATTTGGATCGACACCGATTCCCGTACAAATACTTTCGATTCGTCCTAAAGCCGACGATTTTTGCCCGCCTGTCATACCGGTAGTCGAATTATCGAGAATGAGAATTGTAACCGGTGTGTTGTTGTTTACGGCATCTAAAAGTCCGGTCATTCCCGAATGGGTAAATGTCGAATCACCGATGACGGCAACGGCAGGATGCAATCCGGCATCAGAAGCACCTAAAGCCATTGTGATGCTTGCTCCCATGTCAACGGTACTGTTGATTGCTTCTAATGGTTTCAAAGCACTGAGTGTATAGCAACCGATATCGCCGAAAACACGTCCTTTGGTGTATGTTCCGAGTGCTTCGTTTAAAGCTGTGAGTGAGTCGTGGTGCGAACATCCATCGCAAAGTTTTGGCGGACGATTTTTGACTAATTCGGGAATGGCAGCTCCCGAAACGGTTTTCTTTCCTAAACTTTCGCCTACGTTGTTCGGATCAAGTTCGCCTACGCGTGGCAACGATCCGTCTAAACGACCATGTATTTTTTTGCCATTGTTGAGCGTGCCTCTTAATGCTTCTTCAACGATAGGAAAACCGTCTTCGAGTACTAATATTTCATTACAAGCATCGTAAAGTTTTTGTATCAATGAAGCCGGAATAGGGTACTGTCCGACTTTAAGAACCGGATGATTCAGTTTTTCGTCTTGAAAATTCTCCATCAGATAGTTGTAGCCGATACCGCAAGCGATGATGCCTAGTTTTTTATCAGAACCGTCAATGTATTTGGTATATCCCGATTCTTGTGAGGCGTTTTCTAATTTGGGTTGTTTCGCGAGCAACTCGTTGTATTGTTTGCGAGCAATAGCAGGTAGCAAAACAAACTGACGAAGATTTTCGGGAAGTTTGATTTCGTTTTGTTTTCTTTTTTCTTGTAAGGCAACGCCTGTACGCGAGTGTGCTAAGCGTGTTGTAATACGCATCACGACAGGAATTTGCATTTTTTCGGAAAGTTCGAATCCGTAACGTGTCATGTCGTAGGCTTCTTGCTGATTCGAGGGTTCGAGTATCGGTACAAAAGCAAATTTGCCGTAGAAACGCGAATCTTGTTCGTTTTGCGACGAGTGCATCGATGGGTCATCGGCAGCAACAATAAGCAGTCCGCCATTAGCTCCTGTAATAGCCGAGTTTACGAAAGCGTCGGCAGCTACGTTCATCCCAACGTGTTTCATACACACAATAGCACGTTTGCCGGTGTACGACATGCCTAAAGCGGCTTCCATTGCGGTTTTTTCATTTGCCGACCAAAGTGCATGAATGGTTCCTTGTTTTGCTTCGGTCGAAGCTTGTACATATTCCATGATTTCGGTCGAAGGCGTTCCCGGATACGCATAGACTCCTGAAATACCGGCATCTATAGCACCCTGAGCGATTGCTTCATCGCCTAATAACAATAGTTTTTGCATGATAGTTTTATTTTATTTTGTATCGAAATTTCTCAATGAACAAAAATAGCAATTAACCCATTACAGAAAATGTTTGCATAAAGTTTTTCGTTTGTTCTTGACGTTCTTTAATTTTGTTGATCTTTGTTTTGTCGGATTGACAATTTTAGGTGCATTATTAGTCATAACTTCATTTAAATCGAAAAAGAAATGAAAAATAGTAATAACTTGGTTTTAGGGCTCTTATTGATTATTTCCGGAATATTTTTCTTGTTGGTTCGGTTCGATGTTTTCGACATCAACTGGCGGGTGTTTTTCAGCTTGTGGCCGGTATTGTTTTTTTTGATTGGAATATTTTTTCTGCCGATAAAAGCTATTTTTAAAGTATTGTTGATGCTGTTGGTTTTTATCGGAGCAAGTTTTGTGTACGAATACCAACTCGAAAAGAAAACGGATTCGTATGATTATTTTTACAAATACGAAGATGATTATGACGATGATGAATTTTTTGACGATGATGACTTTTTCGCTGACGAACAGCCTGAAAAACCTATTTCACCGGCTATAGAAGACAGTTCGAAATCGGAAAAAAGAAAAGAAATCTTTGTCAAACCGTTTGACCGGAAAGTGCAATCGGCAAATCTTAAAATAGATTGTGCAGCAGCAAGTTACATTTTAGAAGGTACAACAAAAGAGTTGATTCAAATAGCGAAAGAGGGTAGGGTAATCGACTATAAATTTCTGGTCAAAGAAACCGAAAAAGACGAGATTGAAGTATCGCTTTATCCAAAAGAACACAAAGAATTGAATTTTGAGATAAATGACAAACAATTTGGAAAATTCTTTATCCGATTGAATCCGGATCCTGTTTGGAATATCGATTTGAATGTGGGAGCAGCCAATGTAGAATTTGATTTATTGCCTTTCAAAGTCGAATCACTCAGTGTCGAAGGTGGTGCATCGAATATCGAAATAAAATTAGGCGATTTATATCCGCAGACAAAAATTGATATCGAAGCAGGTTTGGCAAATGTCGTTGTTTTGATTCCTGAAACGGCTGGTTGTCAGATAAAATCGTCAACAGCTTTAGGGGGTAAAAACTTTGTTGGTTTTACAAAAATCGAAAAAGGAGTATACCGGACAGAAGGCTTTGATGGCGCAAAACAAAAAATCCACATCGAAGTAGATGCCGCTTTGTCAGGACTTGAAATCAAAAGATATTAAAGGGTTAAAACTAGTGCAGCTTACACAGATTTACACGAATCGAAAGTTTCTGAATTTCAGTAAAAGCTCGTTTTATAGGCTTCGTAAAAATTGTGTAATTCGCAGATTAGAATATTTTTTTGATACAGAATAGGGGTTTTTGATATTTGAATCGTCATTCTTAATTAAGGTTAAGAAGGATAGCCAGATAGCCACATAAGAATATAAAGAATCTTTTCCATGACAGGAAAAACAAGATTATGTAGATTTGTTTTTTATTTTGTTAGTGTTTTGTTTTTTAGCTGTTTAGGTTTTTTACAATTGGGTTTTTCAAATCCGGTTAACAATGAAAAACAGATAAATAATACGCTTCCTCCGGAAATGCCGACAAATTTAAGTCCGGCAAATGGAGCTTCAAATGTCCTGAATACGGTTGATCTTACATGGTCTTTTGGAGCTAACACAACCGAATACCAATTGCTTTTCGGAACAATTTACCCGCCTACAACAGCTGTAGTTAATTGGACGAGTAATTTGCAAACTTCTTACGCCTTGTCGGGATTGCAAAGCAACACACAATATTTTTGGAAGTTGAATGTACGTAATGAACATGGTGTAACTTCGGGCGAAATATGGGGATTTGTTACCACTTTAACTGTTCCGGATAATTTGACGGTTACACTTCATGACGATGCGCCCGAAACAAATACGGTCAGTGCTTCATTATCATGGACAGCTTCGCAGCGGAGCCATCGAGGATACAATATCTATCGAAATAATGAAAAACTAAATACACAACCTTATACAACAACATCATTTACTGATGCTTCTTTAGAACGTAATTATTCGTACACCTATCATGTAACAGCTGTTTACGACGAAGGCGAATCAATAGCTTCTAACACCGTTACGGTAGAAACAAAAGGCGTTGGCACATTCGAAGGTTATGTGTTTGATGCTTTTACAAATCAACCGATTGAGGGGGCTACACTCACTTTTGAAGGAGCGAATAATACGGCAACAACACAAACCAATTCGGAAGGTTATTATCTCAAAAAAGCGTATAAAGACACCTACTCAATTTGTGCTTCGAAACAGGGCTATACAGCACAAACACTTGCTACAACAATTTCTTTGAACCATAATGTTAGCGTTTCGCATACGATTTATTTGCTCGAAGAACCGTATCCCGTTTCAAATGTTATTGCCGCTCTGTTAGACGATGAGCAAGTTCAAATTTCATGGAATGAACCTGATATTCCTGAAAATCAAAATAGAGCCTTTCAACGCTATGATGTATGGCGCGAGCGACAAAACGGCACACCGATTTTAATAGGAAACACAACAGACACCACTTTCATTGATGCGGATTGGGAAACATTGGATTGGGGAATCTATCGATGGTTTGTCGAAGTAAAATACGATTTGAATCAAGTTTCGCAACCGACATATTCAAACCAGCTCGAAAAAGATATGAATACCAATCTTCAGATTCGGGTAAATCTTAATTCGGGCGAATCGCAATACGGAATAGACGTATCCTTGAAAAACACTTCGGAACCTTTACTCAACATGGTGTTTGAAGGACAAATTGATTCGGCAGGAAAGATAATTATCGATCCGATACGTAAAGGCATCTATGAGTTGAAACTTTCGAAGCCCGGATTTTATCCCAAAAATGAGACTATCGAAGTCGTTGAACCAACTTCGTTGTTTTATTTGATGGAAGAAAAAATTGTGGCACCGTCTGCGCTTTTTGTTTCGCCTACGGCAAAAGCTGTTTGGATAGGCGAGGAGCGCGTTTTTGATCCGCATAACCAATCGTTCGATCAAGGTATTTTTTCAGATGGATGGAAAAGTGTAGTAGGAGAAGATGCCACTGTGCCAATTACTTGGAAAGTGCTTGATACGTATTTTAATGGAGTAACAAATGAATATTACAGCCTCAATGGATCGCCTTTTGCGATGATTGATTCGGAAGTTGTTGGAGCAGAACAGACGGTTGAAGGTTACTTGATGTCGCCGGTTATAGATGCCTCAATGGTAACTTCGCTTTTTCTGGATTTCGATCAATACCTCAGCGTACGCACGGCAACCATTTCGCGTGTCGAAGTTTATAATGGCAGTGAGTGGATTACGGTATTAAATCAAACAACAACTATAGGATCGTGGAATGTTCCTGATCACAAAAGCATCGACTTGTCGCCCTACATCAATACACGTTTACAGTTTCGTTTTCATTACCAAGGCAATTACGAATATTTTTGGGCAATCGATAATATGAGTATTTACACAACAACGTCTAAAAAAGAAGAACAAGAACGTTCGCTGAATTACTACAAAGTTTTTTTAGATGGTATTTTTGTGGCTAACACGCCCGATGCTTATTATAACTACAATACCAATAACTTAACAGAAGGAAGGTCGTATCTGACAGAAGTCCTTTCTGTTTTTTCGACAGGAGTTTCTGAAAAATCAAGCTACTCATGGACATACGTTCCTTGCGAAAATTATGCACCGCCAACTTCAGTTACGGCAAATCAATTGTATGGAACCATAAATATTCGCGTGGCATGGACGAATGCCGATTTGACACATGTTAGTTATATGAATATTTACCGCAACGGAGATCAAGTAGCCCGGATTCCGATGGAAGAAGCCGTTACTTTTTGGGTTGACGAATATTTGGCTTTCGGAACTTATACTTATACACTCGAATATGAGTACGACGATGGCGGCACAAATTGCGCAAACACAGCTTCTAGTAATCCGGTTTTGTTGCAATCAGGAGGGCAGATACGAGGAACGATTACAGCCATTTTAGATGATTTGCCTATTGCCGGCGCAACGATTACGGCTTCCAATTCGTATATGTCATTTTCGACCGAAACAGATGCCGAAGGCTTTTATTCGATGGAAGTAATCGATGGCTTTTATACACTTTCGGCGGCGGCAGCCGGTTTTGACACTTTAGCAATAGAAAATGTGTATGTTCCATACACGGCAACTATCGAGCAAGATTTTCAGTTGTACGAATATCCGTATCCACCCATAAATGTTACGGCATCAGTATTAGATGCCGAAAGCGTACTGGTGTCGTGGGAACAAGAAACCGTGCAAAACCGTGCATTTGTACATTATAAAATTTATCGCTCGCATCTTTTAACTTCAGAGGTTGTTTTACTCGACTCATTGACAGCAACAAGTTTTGTCGATCAAGAATGGGGCGAATTGTCCGTCGGAGCTTATAAATGGAGCGTTGCAGCTTGCTACGAATTAAACGAATCGGAACAAGTCTTTTCCGAAAAATTAGATAAAGATATGTATGCGCCTGTTACATTGCAGGTTGCGACAAATAACGATGACACGCCCGATCAGACACGTGTTTGTTTTGTAAATACAAAAGAGCTTGAATATGCCGAAATAGTCTTATTGTTAGACGAAACGGGTTCTTATATGTTTGAGGATTTTCGAAAGGGAATATACGATATCACATTATTTAAACACAATTATACACCAATAGTTTTGAAGGACGTTTCGATTATGGAAGCAACCGATTTAAACTATATGCTATTGGAAGAAATTCTTCCGGTAAAAGATTTTTATGTAGGCTCAACAGGATATGCGAAATGGAAATGTCCCGGATACGCACCGTTTTCGGGATTTTATGAAGACTTTAACTTTGGAATTTCGGAAGCATGGACGGTAATCAGCAGCGGCGCAGCAAGTACATGGACACTGAAAGAATCGACACAGGAACGCTTCATGATGGGATCGCCTTATATTGTAGCGGATTCAGATGCCCTTAGCGGAAGTGCTGTGATGGACGAAAAAATCTGTTCGCCAATATGCAACGTGTCGATTTGCCACGAATTATACCTTTCTTTTTATCAATATTATCGGGTGGCTTCCGAAGACGAATTTTCGCAAGTCGAAGTCTTTGACGGCACCGAATGGATTTGTGTGCTCCGACAAACAGAAACCATTGGCTCGTGGAGCGAACCTGCGTTGACCCAACTTGATCTAACACCGTACATCAATGAAAATTTTCAAGTACGGTTTCATTATTATTCGCCAAACTGGAATTGGTATTGGGCTATTGACAACGTCATGCTGACAGGATCACCGCTTATTTCGACACCTGTTGTAGCATATAAAATGTGGCTCGATGGCGAATTAGTTTCCGAAACCACGACACATACGCATTACAAGTATGAAAACGAAAATTTTGTAGAAGGCGAAACATACTTAGCCGAAGTACAAGCCATATATTTAACAGGCGAATCAGAAAAGAGGGCTTTTGAATGGACTTATGAATCCTGTACGCACTTTTTAGGAGCAATTGATTTCGATGTCGATCTGATTTCGGTAAACGATGTGCAACTTATTTGGGAAAATCCGACTTTTCAGCAAAACCAAAATAGAAATCAAACTGTCTTTAATCAAGCTGATTTTATTACACATCAAGACGTTGGTGCAAATGGTGCCGATATAAGTGCACTCTATGGCGAGGCGTTGAATTTTGGAAAACAAGCCAATCACGACAACGAACAGAAAGTTGCAGATGATTTTGTACTTTCCGAAAACACATTTGTCGAACAAATAGAATTTTATGCGTATCAAACAAATTCATCGACAGCTTCGACCATTACGGGCGTATATGTAGAATTATTCGACGCAAATCCGGCTGAAGGCGGACAACTTGTGTGGGGAGATCCTGATGCAAATGTGATGCGTTCGACCGTTTGGACAGGTGTTTACCGCACTTCAGCAGAAGATTTTACAAATACCGACCGACCGATAATGAAAGTTGTTGCCACTATCAACACCTTACTTCCTGCCGGAAACTATTGGGTAGTTGTTTCGTTTACAGGAACTTTAACATCAGGTCCTTTAGTAATTCCGAGACAAATTCTTGACGAAGTGAATACCGGAAACGCATTGCAATACAACGGTTCGACTTGGACTGAATGGATTGATTCGGGGTCGCTCGGACAAATGGGATTGCCTTTGATTGTACGTGGTATTGCAGAAGGAACGATTTCGGACAAACCTTTTATAGGTGCCAATATTTACCGCAACGGCACTTTAATAGCAGAATTATTGCAATCGGTACATTATGTCGATAGAAATGTTCCATTTGACCAACACGATTATTGCATTACATTGGTTTATGAAGATTATGCCATGTCGTGTTTCGATGTTAATTGTATTGCTATTCAATTGGATTTTCCTTGTTGGAAACCCTACAATCTTGATGCAGCCTATATTTACAACGAAACAATGGGCGTACAGCTCACATGGCAATGGCAACCCGATCCGCGGATTTTTCCACTCACTTCGGGATATACACTGACGGCATTTAATATTTACAGAAAAGCAGGCGGTGAAGCGTTTGAATTGTTTACGCAAATACCTGTAACAGAACAGGCAACGAATTACGAATACATCGATTATGATTTAAGTCCGCAAACCGCTTTTTATTATCAAGTCAAAGCAGTTTACGAATACACCGGAGGTAGTTGCGAATCGAATGCCGCACCGTCACTTCATAATCCGGACGAAGATTTTGTGATTGTGATAGTAACCGGTATTGACTCGCAAGCCGAAAGCACAATAGCGGTGTATCCGAATCCTGCAAAAGCACAGTTATACATTGTTGGCGAAGGAATTCGTTATGTGCGCTGTTTTAATATGCTTGGTGAACATTTGTTCGATATGCCGACAAATGGCGTGTATCACAATCAGTTTGATGTTTCTTCATTTGAACAAGGGGTTTATTTATTGCAAATCCATACAGATAAAGATGTTTTTATAAAACGTTTTGTTGTTTCGAAATAATTTTATAAAATATAAAAAGCAACTGCAAAATCGTCATTGAATGGAATAATCATGCTCCAGTCATGCTGTTCGTCATCCCTGTGAAAACAGGGAACGGCATCCACTGTAAAGAAAAGGATAAGTTGCTTATTCGTACAATGGATTCCGACCTTCGTCGGAATGACCTTTTCGTCTTTGTCATGCCGTTGCAGACCTGCCTTCAGTCATGCC
>JAISHW010000016.1 GCA_031262365.1 Lentimicrobiaceae bacterium | reverse complement strand
GCGCAATCGCAAGGCACGTCAGGCTCGATTGCACGCGGCATTCTGACTTATTTTTACGATCGTCATTTCGACAACTGTCCGTGCACGGACGAAGACACAACCGAAAAGAGCGGAGCCATCGAGCCTTCAGATTTGGCAAAAAGCTACGGCATGACAGTCAAAACACATCCGAATCCTGCCAACACTTGGATTGCGTTCGACTACACGCTGCCCGAAAAAGTTACAAGAGCCACGCTCACCGTTACCGACTTGCAAGGACGCACTGTAACAACAATCGAACTCACCGGTCAGCAAGGTCAGCACCTGCTCGACACACGCCAGCTCACGGCAGGAACGTATCTCTACACCATCAAAACCAACGATAAACAAATCAACGGAAAGTTTGCCGTGATGAGGTAAAGTCGGAATTTATTGTACCAAACTATCACAAAGCCGGAGTTTATGCTTCGGCTTTGGTTTTTTAATCAGCCTCTCGACAGTGTGCAAGCACGAGTTTTCGGGCTTCGATTTTGAAGATTGTTCCATTTGCACAATGGATTCCGACCTTCGTCGGAATGACTCCTGACTTTGACAATTTGGGTGGCGCATTGATGAAGTCAGGAGATTGTCGCAAGCCTTGATATTAAAATTTTTAGAAGCTCCCTATATTGAATCTACCCGGTGATTTTTTTCGTAAAAAATTCAAATCAATCATATAAAAGTTTGTATATTTGCAGCCTCGAAATACGGTGGTTGTAGCTCAGTTGGTTAGAGCATCAGATTGTGGTTCTGAGGGTCGCGGGTTCGAGTCCCGTTTTCCACCCCAAAAAAAAATAGAAGAGCGTTTTTTAATGCTCTTTTTTGTTTTTATCACGCTTCCCTTCAAAAGAAACACGTTTGGTTTGTCGGTTTTTGTTAATTTTAGCGATTGAAAAGTTGACTTATTCAATCATTATTATTAATAAATTTTTTATGAAAAAAATCAGACTAATTTTTCTTACAACATCGCTTTTTATTGCATCAGGAAGCCTCTTATTAGCTCAAACAGAAGAAAAAAAGAGCGATGAGCGCGTGTATCAATTTACCGATTTGGTTGTAGTGCCACATACACCTGTCGACAATCAGGCAAGCTCAAGCACCTGTTGGAGTTTTGCTTCGATTGGACTTATCGAAGCCGAAATTTTGCGTTTAACCGGAAAAGAGTACAACTTGTCGGAAATGTTTATTGTACGCCATTCGTGGCGCGAAAAGATTGAAAAATATGTACGCATGCATGGAGCAACCAATCTATCGCCAGGTGGTGGATTTGCCGAAGTTCCGAATGTTATCAAACAATATGGACTGATTCCGGAAGCAGATTACAGCGGTATGGTGATTGGCGAAGACCGCCATATTCATGGAGAAATGGACAACGTTATGAAAGCTTATGGTGATGCGATTTTAAAAAACGGAAACCGCAAACTTTCGCCTGTTTGGAAAGACGGAATCGATGCGTTGCTCGACACTTATTTAGGAAAAGTTCCAACAGAATTTACCGTTGACGGAAAAAAATACACATCAAAATCGTTTGCCGAAAGCACCAAAATCAATCCGGACGATTACCTTCAAATTGGGTCGTTTTTGCATCGCGAACTTTATAAACCATTCATCATGGAAATTCCCGACAACTGGAACTGGTCATCGACTTACAACGTAACTTTAGACGAAATGATGGAAACGCTTGATTATGCCATTGAAAACGGCTATACGGTGCATTGGGCTGCCGACGTGAGCGACAAAGGTTTTGCTTGGAGAAGTGGTTTTGCTGTTGTCCCCGAAGAAAATATCGAAGCAATGAGTGCAACCGACAGGGACCGTTGGGCTGGAGTTTCGGAAGCTGACCGTAAAAAACAATTGTATAAATTTGAAGAAATTGTTCCCGAAAAAGAAATCACACCGGAATTACGCCAACAAGCATTCGACAACTACGAAACAACCGATGATCACGGTATGCTCATCGTCGGAAAAGCAAAAGATCAAAACGGCACAATTTATTACAAAGTAAAAAATTCGTGGGGCATTGGCGATCATCTTTACGAAGGTTATTTTTATGCTTCGAAATCCTATATCGCTTACAGAACGTTATTCTTTTCGTTGCACAAAGATGCTGTTCCGAACAAAATCATGAAGAAAATCAACTTTTAAACTTTAACCGAACAAAAAAAAACAAAGGTTGCTAAAAAATATAGCAACCTTTTTTTTACATCTTATCTTATTCTAAAACAGTGTTTTTACTCTAAAATCATATAGAATGGCATACGCGCTTGAATGCCTTCGTATTTTGTTGCCTGATTCATAAATTCGACAAGTGGATAATATGCGCCAAACTCCGATTTTAACACGGTGCGAATACCTTTATCACCGCTCATGTCGTCGAGCAACGACTGTACCATTGTTTTTTGCTCAGGAAATTCGATTATTTTATAGTTTTCCAGATTGACTTTTTCGGCTGCATAAGCAATTGCTTGTTCCAAACCACCAAGTTGGTCGACCAAACCAATTTTCAATGCATCGGTGCCCGACCAAACACGACCTTGTCCGATACTGTCGACAAATGTTGGGCGCAATTTGCGCGATGTAGCAACAAGTTCGATGAAATCGTCGTAAATTTTTACTACTTGATTTTGTAATTTTTTGTATTGAAAATCAGACAAAGGCTGTGTAATATCTGCAAAATCGGAATTTTTGTTTGATGTTACATTGTCGAATGTAATTCCAAGTTTGTTGTTGAGCAATTTTTGCGCATTAGGAATCATGCCAAATACACCGATTGATCCGGTTATTGTTGTCGGATCTGCAAAAATGTATTCCGAAGCGGTCGAAATCCAATAACCGCCGGAAGCTGCTACATTTCCCATCGAGACGATAAGCGGTTTTTTTGAAGCTGCAATTTCAAGTTCGCGGCGAATAACTTCTGAAGCTAAAGCACTTCCTCCCGGAGAGTTTACGCGTAGCACGATTGCTTTTATATGTTCGTTTTTAGCTGCATTTCGAATGGCTTTCGACAAACCTTCTGATCCGATTTCAGTTTCGCTTCCTGTTCCACTATTAATACTGCCAATAGCATAAATTACAGCAATTTTGTCGCGTGTCGGTTTTGTTTCTTTGGCAATAGTTGCACTGGTGTATTTCGAAATTTTTACCGACTCCAATTCTGCATCATCGGGCAAAGCAAGTTTGGTGCGCAATTCTTTTACCAATTCATCTTTATACATTAACCCGTCGACAAAACCTAAGCGAAGTGCATCTTCAGCGAAGTTGATTTCGAGATCATCGGCAATGCGATTGAGCGTTGCTACATCAATATTGCGCATTTTACTAATTGATTGCAACATTTCCTCCCAGATTGAGGAGATGAGTTTTTGTGTTTGTTCACGATTGGCTTCGCTCATTTTGTCGAGGATATATGGTTCGACAGCACTTTTGAATTTGTTGTTCGGACCACGAACAATTTGCATTTCGACATCTAATTTTTCTAACAATCCTTTCAAGAAGAAACTTTTTGAAATCAATCCTTTAAAATCAACATTGCCATGAGGATTCAAATAAATTTTGTCGGAAACAGTTGCCAAATAATAAGTACCTTGACTATATCCTTCGGAATAACTGATGATAAATTTTCCTGATTCTTTAAATTTCAACAGTTCGTTTCTGATTTCTTCGATATTCGCAAATGATGTTTGCAAAGATGAAAGATTCATGTAAATACCTTCGATATTTGAATCTGTGGCTGCTTTTTTAATATTTGCGATGATGTCGTTCATTCCGAGCGATTCGGCAACTTCCAAACTGAACGGATTAATGACGGAGAAGGTGTTTTTTGACGTGCGGTCTGAAATTTCGAAATCAAAATTAGAAACCAGTACCGATTTTGGTTTTACAATCACCTGATCGCCGTCGGCAGTAGCCACTAAAGCCGTGATTGTCCCAATCAAAAAGAAAAATAAAACCAACAACAGAAGTGCCATTCCTAAAAAGGAAGCAAAAAATGACTTGAAAAACGTTTTCATAATGTGATGTTTATGTTTGTTTATAAATTACAGTTAATAGCACGTAAAAATACGATAATTAACGAGAGATTAATCACTTGCTTATTTTTTCGGAAGAAATTCGATTTGCAAAGAAATGCAAGCGTCTATATGAAGTGGACTTCTAATTATCTGATTTCCATTTTTTTATACTGGCATACTTTTTAAAACACCGTCCTTACGGCTTTTATATCTTATATTTTTCTTTGCGTGAGTCTTCTTCTTCGAGAATTTCAAACTCAAAATCGTCTAAAAAATTAAAGTTTTTATACATTTTTGTGGATAATTTCTCAATGGGTTTAAAAAAAACAGACTCATCTTGTGTTTTTGGACTGATGATAGTTGCTGTAATATTCATGAAATTGAAAAATAAGATGAGCAAGCTGATAATCAGAACACCGGTAAAAGCTCCAACTAAACTGCCAGCCAAACGATTAAAAAATCCCAAAAAAAGTACATCGACAATTTTATCAAGCACTTTTCCAATAAGAACAACAACGATCACTACAATCAAAAAAGTCAAAATAAACGAAAGAATGGTCAACGCCATTGGACCAATATCGAAAAATAAAACGAGAAAATCAGCTGTTATTTCAGAAAAAAACAGCGCGAAATAACTTCCTAAAATGATCGCAGCTAACGAAAATAGTTGGACAATTAATCCTTTCGAAAAGCCATAAATAGCAAATAATAGCAAGATAATCAGAATGATAATATCGAGGTAATTCATTGTTTATTGTTTTAGATTATTTTTGAAACCAACACTTATTTTTCCCCTTTCTTTCTAGGACAAGACAAACTAACCAACGACACAATCCACGATGAAAAAACAGGAACGGAAAGACCAAAATAATTCGCCACAATTTTACGCAAAGCCTTATATCTCAAATTATTGAAAAGTCCGCACAATGCTCCGAAAGGTATTACTTCGGAAATCATCCAAGCAGGTGGAAACGGATTTTCGTAGGTTTCTCGAAAATGAACAATGAATTCTTCATTTGTTTTGCTCAACTCGGTATGTATCAGAGAATAATGCCGACTAAAAGTAGTCGGATTACTAAAGTTTCGGCTGTCAGTCATCCAAAAAACATCGTTCAATTCTTTGCTAATCAAATTGTTCATTGTGCTACGGATTGCAACTTCAATTTTTTCAATTTCGTTGAAAAGCAATATCCGCAACTTTCGGTCGAAACGATACATATCCATTGCTTTGTCAAACGTTGATCCGTCTTTGTACAAATGCGCTGTCTTTGGTTCTTTGAGTAAGGGATAAAAATAGGCACTTAAACGAAAATAACCGATATTAGATAAATAACTAATGGCTTTTTTATCGTCGTAAATTGTTAATCCTCTTTGTTTTAGCAAATGTAATAAATCTTTCGGGAGTGTGCAGATCTTGGGGTAATTGGTTTTCATAAGTATATAAAAAAACGCCCCGCCTAATTTGAGCATTGTAAAGAGGCTTGGCGGGTACTAACGCTACAAAAGTACAACAATGCTTATAATCCGCCAAATAAAAATCAAAAAATATTTTAACCTGTTTGGCGAGATGCCTCGTCGTAGTTAAAAGCAGGTCTTTGGCTTGTATATTCGTTTTTAGATGCTGCTAAATTGCTCATTTTTACATTGTAAAGTGAAAAATTTACTTTTAGCTACGGGGTTATTGCCTTCAAATTTTTAGATTATTGTAATCGTTTCAAATTTTTATTGCTTGTCAGTGAGCGCATTTGTGTAATTGCCGTATTGTTAAGTTGCACAAGGCGTTCTCCTTGTGGAAGTCCCTGCCGAATGAGCAAGGCATTAATACTTTCCATATTCGACAGTACAACTAATTGTTCTAAAGTAGCATAATCGCGGATATTTCCTTTGTCATTCGGATTTTCATCGCGCCACTGCTTGGCTGTTTTTCCAAAGAGAGCAACATTCAACAAGTCGGCTTCGTTGGCATAGACAAATGTTATCTGTTCTTTGCTAACCATTTGGGGGATTATTTCGTCTTTGATCGCATCGGTATGAATACGGTAGTTGATTTTTGAGAGTGTGCGCTGTAAGTTCCATTCAAGAGATTTGCTGTTTTGTTCATCCTCTTTGAGACGTTGAAACTCAGTTATTAACCAGACGTTAATTAATCGATAATATCAAGAAACATAATTCGCTTAATATAAACGTATTATATGTAAATAAAATACGTTTTAATGAACGTCGGGTTAATATCAACAAGAATTTAAACTCGGGGCTTAACCAAGTGGCAAACTCAAATGCAATGTCGGAATGGGCAAAAGTGCCTCCGCCATAACGTCCCGGTTTGGAAATAATTCCAATGGCATTCGTTCGCTCAATCCATTGTTTTGAAGAAAGAACAAAACCGTTGTCGCCACTTTCATTTTTAATGTTACTGTATTCCGTAACATTAAAATCGGGGTTGAACATTTGTTCCCAAATACCCATAAATCTGATGGTATAACGGGTAGCCAATGAGAGATAACCAAGCCTGTTGCTTCGGCGTTTTTATGCTTAGCCATATCTGTTAGCGAAATATAATTTTGTTTCGCTTTTGCAAACAGCGTTATTTCCGTTCCCTGTACGGTTATTTTGTCTTTTTTGCTCAATGGCTTTTTATTTTATAATACGCCGTGTTAGTCTGGTCGAAAATACAAAATCTTGCAATTCTTTGTTGTCGGTGTGCAGAATTGTATCTTTATTACCAACCCACCACAATGAGCCGTGATAGAGGAAATTAATATTTTGCCCGATCGCCAAAACAGAGTTCATATCGTGTGTATTAATCACCGTTATCATGTTGTATTCGTGTGTTATCTCGCTGATTAGTTCGTCGATCATCTCAGCGGTTTTTGGGTCGAGTCCGGAGTTTGGCTCGTCGCAAAACAAATATTTCGGATTGTTCGAAATAGCACGTGCAATTGCAACACGTTTGACCATACCACCACTGAGCTCGGAAGGAAAAAGTTTGTTTACGTTTTCCAAATTGACTCGTTTGAGACAAAAATTAACACGGTCTAATTTTTCTTTGTCGCTCATTTCGGTAAACATATTCAGCGGAAACATTATATTTTGTTCTACCGTCAACGAATCGAAAAGTGCGCCTCCCTGAAACAAAATTCCCATCTCTTTCCGAATCGGAACTTGTTCTTTTTCTTTCATTTGCGAAAACGGACGTTCGTCGAAAGTTACTACGCCTTGATCCGGATCAACCAAGCCAATACATATTTTCATCAAAATGGTTTTTCCCGAACCGCTTTGTCCGATAATCAAATTGGTTTTTCCCTGCTCGAAAGTCATCGACACATCTTTCAAAACATCATGATCGCCAAATGATTTTGTGATATGTTGCACGACTATCATACCAATAAAAGTTGTGTGAGAACCAAGTCGAAGAAAATGATCAAAATACTCGCATAAACAACCGCTTTGGTGCTGGCACGACCTACTTCAACCGAACCACCTTCGACCGAATAGCCGAGATAGCCCGAAACCGATGAAATAATAAAAGCAAAAACAACGGTTTTTATCAATGCATAATAAACCGAAAAAGGTTCAAACCATGATTGTAAACCATGAGCAAAATCGTTTGGTGCAACAACGCCCGTTATGGCACAAGCTCCCCAAGCACCAAGCAAGCTAATGGCAATACTGAAAACGATTAGTATCGGATTAAAAATCAAACCGGCTGCAATACGTGGTAATATCAAGTAATTAGCCGGATTAATGCCCATGGCACGTAATGCGTCTATTTGTTCTGTTACGCGCATCGTCCCGATTTCAGAAGCAATTTGCGAACCTACTTTGCCGGCTAAAATCAAACTGATGACCGTAGGCGAAAACTCCAAAATAATCATCTGACGGGTTGTGAAACCTACCATAAAAAGCGGAATAAACGGGCTATCAATATTGTATGCTGTTTGTAAAGCAGAGATAGCTCCTGTGAAAATCGAAACAATCGTTACGATCACGAATGAATCGAGTCCTATGGCAGCAAACTGAAGATTCAACTGTTGCCGAAAAACCGACATTTTGTCAGGCACTCGAAACGTTTGGTACATCAAAATCAAATAATCGCCTAATCGCGTTAGCATGGATACTTGTTTTTAGACTGTCCAAAATTAACACTTTTTTTCGCCGATTGTTTTTTGACGGGTTTGTTTGTAAAAATTATTCCCGTTGAATTGTTTCAGGGAACTTCTAGAAATTTCAATATCAAGGCTTGCGACTGAAACAAAAGCGGAGTTTACTTGGCGTAAATGAGCATTTTGGCGAGGGAGCGTAACGCAGTATTTTGGATTTTTAGAGGCTCCCTTCACAACATTCCAAGATCTTTTATACTTTTAATCTTTCAAAAACGTTTCTGTTGCATGAAAAGCAATCTTTATTCGCAAAAAAAACGCTGGAAGATTATCCTTTCGACTATCGCGCTGGTCATTATTTGTATTTCGATTTATTATACCAATACGCTGGTCAATCATTTTGCTCGCCAAGAAAAACGACAAATTGAAGTATGGGCAGAAGCCGTGCAACGTCATGCGGAGATGATGAAGTACACCGAAAAATTTTTTCTTGAAGTAAGCGAACAAGAACGCCATTCGGTTGAACTTTTTGCCGCAGCTTATCGGCAATTATTGGCTGGTTCGGCAAATGAAAAATTGGATTTTTATTTCAATATTATCCGCAACAACAAAACCATTCCGGTCATTATTACCGATGACGAACGTCGCATAAAACATAAAACCAATTTATCTGTCGAACAAGAATCGGCTGACAGTCTTTACGGTACGTTATTGCGCGAGTTTTCGCTTTTTAAGCCCATTCGGATTTCACTCGGAATGGGCAAAAATCAATGGCTTTATTACACCGAATCACGTATTTATACGGAACTAAAAGCCATTCTCGACGATTTGTATTTTTCGTTTCTTCACGAAGTAACCGGAAACGCCGTCAGTGCGCCGGTTATTATTACCGACAGCACACGCCAAAACGTAATTCAATTCGGAAATCTTCCGGAAGAAAAAATGACAGACAGTCTTTTTGTTGAACAACAAATTAAAATGATGGTTTCGCAAAATGAACCTATTACTATCGATTTGTTGAACTATGGGAAATCGTATGTTTTTTACCGAAGTTCAAACTTATTGACACAAATGAAGTTTTATCCATTCATACAAATCATTTTGATTTCGCTACTCATTTTCGTGGCTTATTTGCTGTTTAGTTATGCGCGACGCTCGGAACAAAATCAAGTGTGGGCAGGCATGGCAAAAGAAACGGCTCATCAAATCGGAACGCCGCTGTCGTCGCTCATGGCGTGGAACGAATTGCTTAAATGCCACCCAAACAAAATTGAAGGCATCGAAGAGATGGAAAAAGACATCCAACGTTTGGAAATCATAACCGAACGTTTTTCAAAAATCGGATCGCCTCCCATGCTCAAACCAACCAACATCAATCCGCTTATTATCGAAACAATTGATTATTTTAAAAAACGCTCATCGCAAAAAATAACGTTTGAAACACAATTGATTGAAAATAAAGATGTTCTATTGCCTTTGAACGCATCACTATTTCGTTGGGTCATCGAAAATTTGATAAAAAATGCTATCGATGCGATGAACGGCGTTGGGAAAATTACTGTGAAAATGCACGAAGAAAACCACACATTTACCATTGATATCAGCGATACCGGAAAAGGTATTCCGAAATCAGAATTCAAACAGGTTTTCAATCCCGGATTTACGACCAAAAAACGTGGCTGGGGACTTGGACTTTCGTTGGCAAAACGCATCATAAAAGATTATCATAAAGGAAAAATCTTTGTCAAATCGTCGGTTATCAATCAAGGAACCACATTTCGAATGGTGTTAAATAAATAGCGTTTATTCGAGTAATGAAAGAAAACCTTAAACTCAGTCTCGGACCTTTTCAAGGAATTACCGACCAAGTTTTTCGAACGACTTATACGACTTATTTTCAGGGAATTGATAAGTTTTACACGCCTTTTTTTACAAGTATCCAAAAAGACAAAGCAAAAAATCTTCAAACTGACGAAATTGCACCTTCGCTCAACAATGTCGAAACACTTACACCACAAATTCTGAGTAATGATGCCGCAGAGATTATTCGTTTTTCAGAACAATGCGCCAATTTGGGATATAACGAAATAAATATCAACATTGGCTGTCCTTTTCAACGTGTTGCCCGCAAAAAACGCGGTTCGGGATTACTCCCCTATCCCGAAATACTTGACGCGATTTTTGCTCAAGTTTTTCAAAATATTTCAACCAAACTCAGTGTCAAATGTCGTTTTGGATACAATGATTCGAGCGAAATTTTTCCGCTTATCGACGTGTTCAACAGCTACCCGATCAGCGAATTAATTGTACACGCACGCATCGGCAAACAGCTCTACAAAGGGACTGTCGATACGGCTTTGTTCGAAAAAATTATTCCGTTGGTCAAAGCCCCATTAATTTATAACGGCGATATTTTCACGGTTTCCGATTTCAAAATGTTCGAACAAGAATTTGAATCTGTCAATTCGTTTATGCTTGGTCGGGGACTGCTTTCCAATCCTTTTTTGGCTTCCGAAATCAAGGAAATCGAACAGCCTGAATCTTTTGAAAAACAAAAAATTGTTCATGCTTTTGTTGTTGAACTTTTCGAAGCACGCCTGAAACAAGGTCGCTATCCGCAACGCGCCATCGGACGTATGAAAGAGTTGTGGTCGTATCTGATATGGTCGTTCGACGAACCGCAACACGTATGGCGCAAGATCAAAAAAATCAACGACCCGAAACTTTATACCGAAGCTGTCGAATACATTTTTTCGAACTACAAATGGCTTGGAAACGGTTATAAATCAAGCGAAATGGAGGAAGAATAAACTGTTTTTGAAAAGTAATTTCTACTCGTTGAGTTCGACAAGTTTGTTTACGATCATTAAAATTCCAAATTTTTTGGTGTGCGTGGAAAAGGAATCACATCACGGATGTTACCCATTCCGGTTATAAACAACATCAGACGTTCAAGACCCAGTCCAAAACCGGCATGCGGAACCGTTCCGAATTTGCGCGTTTCGAGATACCACCACATTGAATCAATCGGAATATGCATTTCTTCAACGCGCCGCAACAGTTTATCATAACGTTCTTCGCGTTGCGAACCGCCGATAATTTCGCCGATTCCCGGAAAAAGCACATCCATCGCACGAACCGTTTTGCCGTCGTCGTTCTGTTTCATGTAGAATGCCTTAATTTCTTTCGGATAATCGGTCAGAATAACGGGTTTTTTGAAATGTTTTTCGACTAAATAACGCTCATGTTCCGATTGTAAATCAATACCCCAACCTTCGACCGGATATTGAAATTTTCCTTTTTTGTTGTGGTTCGAGTTGCGCAAAATAGCGATAGCTTCGGTGTAAGTGATACGTTCGAACGAATTTTCGAGTACAAATTTCAGTTTGCTGATCAGATCCATCGAACGTTCGTCGACTTTTTTATTTTTTTCTTCTTCTTCGAGGCGTTTGCCGAGAAATACCAAATCATCGTAACAGTTGTCTAACGCATATTGAATCAAGAATTTAAGCATTTCTTCAGCCAAATCCATGTTGTCGTTGATGTCGAAAAAAGCCACTTCGGGTTCGACCATCCAAAATTCGGCTAAATGGCGCGATGTGTTGGAGTTTTCAGCTCTGAAAGTAGGTCCGAACGTGTAAATTTTCGACATTGCCAAAGCGGCTAACTCGCCTTCGAGTTGTCCCGAAACGGTTAAGTTTGCCATTTTTCCAAAGAAATCTTCGGTGTAATTGATGTTTCCTATTTCGTCGTGCGGCGGATTGCCCATATCGAGCGTTGTTACCTGAAACATTTCACCGGCACCTTCGGCATCCGAACCGGTAATGATAGGTGTGTGAATATTAAAAAATCCTTTTTCGTTGAAAAACTTGTGAATACCAAAAATCATCGCGTGGCGCAAACGTGTAATAGCACTAAAAGTGTTGGTGCGAAAACGTAAATGTGCTTTTTCGCGCAAAAACTCAAGTGAATGTTTTTTAGGTTGTAACGGATATTCATCAGGATTTGCTTCGCCAAGCAATTCGATTTGTTCGACGGTCATTTCGACTTTTTGACCGCTTCCTGCCGAAGCAACCAATTTCCCGTTTGCCGAAATCGAAGCTCCTGTATGCATCAACGCAAGTTGTTGTTCCGGAATTTTTTCCAAGTCGACAACCAATTGCAGATTGTGAATTGTTGATCCGTCGTTTAGGGCAATAAAAGCCACATTTTTGCTTCCGCGTTTCGTTCGTACCCAGCCTTTTACGTTGATTTCTTTTTCGAAATCTTGCGATGCTAAAGCATCTTTAATTTCCATTCTTTTCACGATTCTATTCTTGTTTTCAATGCAACTGCAAAAAAACAAAAATTCAGTGAATTAAAGACACTGAAAAGCTGCTTTTCGACGAATTACTTTCCTTTGCAAAATCAATTACGGGGACTTCTAAAATTAGTTTTTGTGGCTGATTGATGCTTAACATCGTAATACAGGCGAAAAGTAACTTATGTTTGGGGGTAGTGCAACGCGGTATTTTGGATTTTTAAAAGCTCCTATCAAAGATTATTTGCCGACAATGTAATGTTTACTTAATTTTGAAACTTAAAATAAATAGCATGATGACATTCAATTCTTATCGGCATACGGCTCAAGAACTTGAGCAACGAATTGCACAAATCATTGAGAAACAGAGCGTAAATCTGAATAAAAACGAAGCGTTGAAAACAATTTTTGGCGTTGTCGACCTTACAACACTCGAAGCAACCGACAATCCGACAAAAATTCGAGCGTTTTGCGAAAAAGCAATGTCGTACACAAAAACTCGAAACGACTTATCAGTAGCCGCCATTTGTATTTACAGCCCCTTTCTGAAACAAGCCAAACAATTACTCAGCAGCACACCAATCGGTTTGGCAACGGTTGCTTGTGCTTTTCCGACAGGGCAACTTCCGTTCGACTTGAAAATCAAAGAAGTAGCATATTGTGTAGCGCAAGGAGCCGATGAAATCGACATGGTTATTTCTCGCGGCACATTTCTCGATGGTCATTACGATGAGGTATTCGAAGAAATCAAAGAAGTGAAAAAAACGTGCGGAAAAGCGCATCTGAAAGTAATTCTCGAAACCGGTGAATTGGGAACGGTCGAAAACATCAGAAAAGCAAGTGAAATAGCTATATTGGGTGGTGCCGATTTTATCAAAACTTCAACAGGAAAAACATTGCCCGCCGCAACGCCATTAGCTGCTTTAATCATGATCGACACAATTAAAGAATACTATCAAAAAACCGGAATCAAAATAGGTTTTAAACCGGCAGGAGGCATTTCAGAACCTGAAACAGCTTTGGTTTATTATATGTTGATAAAAGAAATTTTGGGCGAAACATGGCTCAACAAAAAACTGTTCCGAATTGGCGCAAGCCGTTTGGCTGATAAAGTATTCGCGCTGTTAACCGAAGCACAAAAACAATGAAAAAGCTGTTTCTTGTATTTTTCTCTCTTGTCTCTTTCTTGCGCATTGTTGCGCAAACAACATTAACCGAAGCACCGAACATCGAAACAAAAATGATTGACGGAACGTCATTTTTCTTGTACGAAACTTTAGAAAGTGGAAAATTTGTCGCTATTTATTTTTATAGCACCACTTGTTATTCGTGTCGAGAATATGCGCCACATTTCAACGAAGCCTATTTTACATTCAATTCCAACCAGAATAATGTGTTTTTTATTGCAATCGAAAAATACGGAACAAATAATGACGTTCGGGAATTTAACGAAACATATAACATCGACGTGCCGAGTGTCAGCGGCATAAACGGACAAGGCGGGCGCATTCACGAAAATTTCGGTATAAGCATAACCCCAACGACAATACTCATCAATCACGACAAACAAATTGTCGAACAACACATTTATCCTCCAACAGCTGAAAACATCATTGAAATCATTCAAGGATATGGCGGTTTAACGGTCGGTTTAGAAGAATTTGAAACAAAAAACGACAACTCTTTGCTCGTTTTTCCCAATCCATTTTTTGACGCATTAAACTTGACTTTCTCAAGCGAAAAAGACGGATTTTCGTCGGTGAAAATAATTGATACGCAAATGAATACGCTATTTGAAACAACAATAAAAACCACAAAAGGGAAAAATAAATCACAAATTGATTTACAAAACCTGAAAGACGGAATGTATTTTGTTTCGTTAATAACTCCCGAAGGCAACCATCTGACACAAAAAGTTGTAAAAAAATCGTTTCGATGAAACACTCTCTGAATCAATGGTTTTTTCTTACACGCCCCTGGTCTTTTCCGGCTTCGGCAATGCCTGCTCTTGTAGCAATTTCGTATGTGTTTTATATCGAACGTTCTTGTACGACATTCGTTTCCATCAATTGGACAAATGGCATTTTAGCCGTTTTAGGAGCCATTTTGTTTCAAATAGCAGGAAATTTGATTAGCGATTATTTCGATTTCAAACACGGTGTCGACCGCGAAGAAATGTTTGGAACCAACCGGCAAATTGTCGATCGGCTATTTAAACCAAAAACCGTTTTGAACTTTGGAATCATTTTCCTGATATTAGGTGTTGCTATCGGATTTTTTTTGATTTTTAGAAGTGGGTGGCAATTGCTTTTATTAGGAAGTTTCGGCGTTTTAAGCACATGGTTTTATTATAAGTTAAAATACAATGCTTTAGGCGATTTGCTAATTTTTATTATTTACGGACAGCTCATTGCTTTGGGAACTGTTTTTGTGTTGACAACAACTTTTTTCTATCCGATTTTGTTTGTTTCGGCTCCTTTGGGGTTTCTGATTGTCAATATTTTACACGCCAACAACACACGCGATATTTCGCTCGATCGCAAAGCGAACATCAAAACTTTCGCAATGATAATCGGGCTAAAAGGTTCCAAAATACAATACACCATTTTAACTTTATTGAGTTATATTTGGATTGTTATTTTGGTGATTTTTAGAATTTTATCACCTTATTGTTTCATTGTTTTGCTGACCTTGCTTATTGCTTTTAAAAACAGCAAACAAATGAATGCAACAAAACACGGTGCACCAAAAGATATTGAAACCTTAGACGCTTCGACTGCTCAATTAGTTTTGATTTTCAGTTTGTTATTAATTGTTGCTAATTTTGCTTCCGCTTTGCTGTTATAAAATCAACCGAAACATTATTTGGAACGAAAATTGTAAAAGACAAGCCAAAAAAAATAAAACGATGAAAACTTTAAAAATCTTTTTTCTTTTCCTTTTTACAGCAATTGTTTTTTGTTCATGCGAAAAAGACGATGGTATTGATGATAACGGATCAACAGTTGATCTTTTTGTCGGTTCGTGGCGCGTTTCGGATAATGAATTGAAAATCAATTATGATGTTACGATCGAAAAAGACGAAAATAACTATTCCGAAGTGTTGATGCATGGTTTTGCAGATGCACAAAGTACAACAAGAGCCTTGATTACAAACAGAACAATCACAATCGAAACACAATTGATTGGCAATTCGTGGCAAGTGAGAGGCAGCGGATATTTAATAACCAACGATTTGATCGAAATATCTTACACGCTGATAATCAGCGGAAGTTCTGAATCTCGAAAAGCTGTTTTCACACGAAATTAAATTACGGGAACTTCTAAAAATCCAAGATACTACGACACTCCCTTATGAAAGTGGTCTTGTAGCTTCCAAATTTGCTTGTATTTTGTTCAAATTGGCAAGTACTTCATCTAAAATCTTTTCCATTTCGTCGAGATTTTGATTGTAATAAGTCAAATTTTCGACAAAAATCGAATTACTAATCCTGTGATGTTTAAATACTTGATCGTACCAAATAGGTTTCAAATCGGTAATGTTTTGTCCCAACTCTCTTTTTCGAATCAAAGCAGCCTCAACAAGTTGCACATCAGTCATTACGGCTATCATCTGATTTTTCGTTAAAACAACTGATGGTGTAATCAATTCCTGTTTTTTTGCGCAACCGGAAAGTAACAAGAACAGTAACAATACAATACCAATTCTACGTTTCATTTTAATTTCCTATTTCCGACATGAATTTGATGCGCATCAAACGAATTTCTTCTTCGCTAAATTCCGGCTCTCCTAATTCAAGAAGTGCTTTTTCGATAGAATCAGATTCTGCTTTGTGGAAATAATCATAAATTTCTTCTTGATGATATTCGTCAATATATTCCTCAATATAATAGTTGATATCGAGACGGGTACCGCTCGCCACAATACTTTCTATTTCGGTCAACAATTCATCGAACGAAAGATTTTTTGCGTTAGCAATGTCTTCTAAAGGAATTTTGCGATCGATACTTTGTATGATATACACTTTAAGCCCCGATTTGTTGACAATTGATTTGACAACCATATCGTTCGGACGAATGATTTCATTGTCTTCGACATATTGTTTAATCAATTTCAAAAATGGTTCGCCGTATTTAGCCGCCTTTCCGACACCGACACCCATGATTTGCGTAAGTTCTTCTTGTGTTACAGGGTATTGTATTGCCATGTCTTCGAGCGAAGGATCTTGAAAAATAACAAATGGAGGAAGTTTTTCTTTTTTCGAGAGTGCTTTGCGAAGGTCTTTCAGCATGCTAAAGAGCGTTGCATCGGTTCCGCTGTCTTTTCCACCGGTTTTTGCTGTTTCGAAATCTTCTTCGTCAGGATTTTCGTAATCATGGTCTTTAGCGAGCATGATGGTGTACGGTTTCTTGATGAATTCTTTTCCTTCTTTGGTGATTTTCAAGATGCCGTAGTTTTCGACATCTTTCATAAAAAGATTTTGAAGCAACGCTTGTCGAATGATGGCGTGCCAATAATGTTCATTATTATCGTCTCCGGCACCAAAAAATTCACTATTTTCGAGTTTTGCTGCTTTAATTTCGCTCGAACTTTTTCCAACGAGTAGTTCGGCAATGTGTTTTGATTTGTAAAGCTGTTTGGTTGCAACAACAGCCTCAAGCACGAGCTTGATGTCTTCTTGTCCGTCGAATTTCACTTTGGGTTGTAAACAATTGTCACATGCTCCGCAATTTTCTTTGTCGTAAGCTTCGCCGAAATAGTGCAATAAGAGTTTGTGCCGGCAAACAGCCGACTCGGCATAGGTTACTGTTTCGTTCAGAAGTTCACGAGCTATTTCTTGCTCGGCAACATTTTTTCCTTTATTGAATTTCTCTAATTTGAGTATGTCTTCATAATCGTAAAAAGCAATGCAATTTCCTTCGCCATCGTCGCGTCCGCCACGTCCGGTTTCTTGGTAATATCCTTCGATGCTTTTGGGCATATCGTGATGAATCACAAATCGAACGTCTGGCTTGTCGATTCCCATTCCAAAAGCGATAGTAGCAACAATCACGTCGACTTCTTCCATCAAAAACATATCTTGATTGGTACGGCGTGTATTGCTGTCTAATCCGGCATGATAGGGCAAGGTGCGAATACCGTTTACTGCAAGTGTTTCGGCAATTTCTTCTACTTTTTTGCGGCTCAAACAATAAACAATTCCCGATTTTCCGGGGTTGCTTTTAATATATTTGATGATGTCTTTTATTACGTCTTTTGTTTTTGGACGCACTTCGTAATACAGATTTTTTCTATCGAATGACGATTTGAAGACATTACTATCTTGAATTTCAAGATTTTTCAAAATATCTTGTTGTACTTTTACCGTTGCTGTTGCTGTAAGTGCAATGATAGGCACGGTTGCGTCGATAGCATTGATGATCGGTCGCAAACGACGGTATTCGGGTCTGAAATCGTGCCCCCATTCCGAAATACAATGTGCTTCGTCGATCGCGATGAACGAAATTTTGAGTTGTTTCAAAAAATCAATCGTTTCGGCTTTTGTGAGCGATTCGGGAGCAACATACAGCAATTTCGTTTTGCCACTCGATAAATCCTCTTTCACTTGTATAACTTCGGCTTTCGACAAAGAAGAGTTCATCACGTGGGCAACGCCTAATTCTGCGCCGAAATTTCGGATGGCATCCACTTGATTTTTCATCAATGCAATAAGTGGTGATACAACAATTGCCGTTCCTTCTTTTATCAAAGCCGGTAATTGATAGCACAACGATTTTCCTCCCCCAGTCGGCATTAACACAAATGTGTTGTGCCCCGACAGAATGCTTTTAATAATTGTTTCTTGGTTTCCTTTAAACTGATCGAAACCAAAAATTTTTTTCAGCAACTCATGCAGACCGTATTCGTCCTTTTTTGCCATTTTTCCTCCCTAAAAATGAAATTACCTATATTTGCAATTGCATGTAATTTGAAAGCAAAGGTAAATCTTTGTTTCATTTGCAATGCTCAATTACAAATATAGCCAAATAAAATTTTCTTTAGCAAGACTTTTTTCTATAAAAAAATGAAAAACGCACACGAAATATACGCAATAGCCACTCAAGTTATTGAAAATGAATCGAAATCAATACTTGGATTGATAGAATTATTAACTGATGATTTTGCTTCTGTTGTACAATTAATTTTGCAAACAAAAGGAAATGTAATCGTTAGTGGCATTGGAAAAAGTGCCAACATTGCACAAAAAATCGTGGCAACACTCAATTCGACGGGCACAAAAGCTGTTTTTATGCACGCAGCAGATGCTATACACGGCGATTTGGGAATTATTGACGATGACGACGTTTTAATGTTGTTGTCGAAAAGTGGCGAAACGCCCGAAATACGAGTTTTGATTCCGATATTGAAAGCACGTGGCAACAAATTAATTGCTATTGTCGGCAACAAACAATCGTATTTGGCACAACAATCCGATTATGTTCTTGATGCAACGGTTGTGTCCGAAGCCTGTTCGAACAATCTGGCACCAACAAGTAGCACCACAGCACAGCTTGTCATGGGCGATGCTTTAGCGGTTGCTTTGCTCGAATGTCGTGGTTTTACGCAAGCCGATTTTGCGCGTTTTCATCCGGGAGGTGCTTTAGGAAAAAAACTTTATCTGAGAGTCGACGACCTTTATAAAAGGAACGAAAAACCTTTGGTAAATCCTAACGATGACCTCACAAAAATCATTGTCGAAATTTCGACCAAACGACTTGGTGCTACGGCGGTTGTCGAAAACGGAAAACTTTTAGGAATTATTACCGATGGCGATTTGCGCCGTATGTTGATGAATAATCCGAATTTAGAAGGTGTTAAAGCGAGCGAAATCATGACGGCAAATCCAAAATCGATTGCCGACACGGCACTTGTTGCAGAAGCACTCGAATTGATGCGTTCGTGCAACATTACACAACTTCCCGTATTATCGGGAGCTGATTATGTTGGCGTAATCCATTTACATGATATATTAAAAGAAGGTATCTTATGACCTGTTACGTCTAACGCACCGTTGTTGTCTTGTCCTAAAATAGGTTTACACAAAAAAGAGAGAAAAATGAATCAAAAGAGTAACTTATTTTTGGACGAGAAAAAATTTATTTTACGACACTCGAAATAGTGTTGTAATTTTCATAATACAGTGATAATAATGTTGTTATAAAAAGAGCATTGAAAAAGTATCCAACTTAAAAATCGTATCCTCCTATCTGAGCAAGTTTTAACTTTTTCCCAAAAATGGTCTTGGGATTTGCGGCAAACCACACCATTGTGCAATATCGTTGTATCCTTTGCCAATAGCTTGCGCAATTCTGATTCCGTTTCTAACTCCTTTAACTTTTTTATACAATGTGGAGTTTTCGTCTCCCAAATCTTCTACAATTTGTTTCAGCCTATTAAGAATACCTTTTTTCTTTAATTCTTCGGGAGTTTTGTAATTTTTAGCCGCCTCTAATATCGTTGCCGCCTTTTTCAGCTCATCAGCTTCTTTTTTATCTCCTTGTTCTTCTAACAAACTCGCCAAATCGTTTAAGTTTCCTTGTAAGGTTATATTACAGCCATTAAAATTAAATGTGTTATGAATGGACTCATCAATAACATTGCCTTGTCCTCCAAGAATTAATTTTTCAACATTAACAGTAATATTGAAATTTTGAACTATAGCCTGCATTGGTATATCCCTATTGGAATACGCATCATAATATGAACGGTTATTGACATAATGATTAGAAATTACTTCTTCTGGCAACCAAAGTTCCTTTCCTTTTTCACTTAAACCGGCAGGTAATCTGCGTTCTATTTTATACTGCAACTCCGGCTTCTTGCTTTTGTATGAATTAAAAATATCGTTTAACGTTTCTCGCAGTTTACTTAAATAAGCCGTTTTATCGTTTCCTTGCACAGAAACGCTTATCGTGCGGTCTTCTTCTCTAACCAAAGCAATAGAGCCGTTCTTATTTTCCAACACTACACCATAACGCCATGGCAAATACTCATTTTTTATCTCTTTATTATGCCGAACAATAAAACGAGAAATGGTGTTGGGTGGCAAGTCCTGATCCGCTTTATAGCGAAGCATGAGACTTTCATCTTCAGGAAAATCAGGTAATTTTTTAGGTCGGTCTTCATGCAATAGGTGAGGAATGATTAAACTTTTTTCTTCACTTATTTCATAAGCCAATTCATACATTTTCATCAACTCAAAAAAATAGGAATGCTTATCTTTAGGATAACGGGCAATGTCCTGTTCAAATACTGCGGAAAAATCTTCTGCGCTTATCGAATGTTTATTGTTGTTATGCACCCAATTGATTATCTTGTAAATTCCTTGACTTATCCATTCGGGATTCAATACCAAGGTATTAAAAAATCCCATATTTTCATATCGTAAGCAAATGCCCAAAGCATGGAGATTTTTCAATAATCTGTCAAAATCATCTACACCATTTTTTTTCGCAATTTTTTCAAAATCATCTTTAGTTATATACTCTTTATTATTTTGAGTAAAATATAATTCCAATGCTTCCTTGACTTTAAAATCGTTGGCAGGAATTTTCAAATTGTTCCACGAAGGATTATTTTTAATATGCTCGGTAACTTTCTTGCGAAATTCTATCAATTTGTCCTTGTCATCCTTAATCGAAAAATCATAAAATTCGACGATATTAGGGTACGCTTCTTGTAAACTATTAATAGGTATTTCACCAGAATGATTATCTCTTCTGTTTACCAGAATGAAAACTTTTGAATCGCCACCATAATTTTTAATGTGATTAAGCCAGTATGCAAGACGATTTCGTTCTTCTGAACGACCATCGTAAACTATAATATACAAGCAACGTTCCGAAAGGAAAAGCTGATGTACGGCATGGGTAACAACGTGTCCTGCAAAATCCCAAATATGTACATTAATATCATCATCTTCCAATTTCCAAAGCGTAGAATCCACGCCTGCGGTACTTTCATCGTCTGTGGTCATAGCGGCACTTGGTTCTTTCAACCTGCGTGCGAGGCAGGTTTTTCCTGCTCCTTTTTCTCCTAAAATGATAATGCGAGCCTCATTGAGATGTTGCGCTCCCTGTTTTTCCAATTCTTCCAAATAGCCGGCAACAGCAGCAGCACCTTGATCTTGAATTTCTTCCGGAACATTCATTCGCCTTTCAAGCGACTCTTGATCCAACACAAAATTGTTGTCAAAAATATCTTTATATAAGTTTCCCCAGTATGTACAATGCTCATTATCTAATGCGTGCAGAAAATCATTCCATATTGTTCCGTATAGTTCTAAATGGCTATCGAAAGTTGTGTGTCCTTTTTGAATATTTTGTAGATCATTTAAGAGAATATCTTGCATATTGTAATTGACACGAGCGGCGGCGACGGCGGTGTCGGCGGCGGCGACGGCGGCGACGGCGGTGTCGGCGGCGGCGACGGCGGCGGCGACGGCGTAGGCGGCGGCGACGCCGTCGCCGCCGTCGACGGCGGCGCCGGCGGCGGCGTAGGCGGCGACGTAGGCGACGACAGATGTTTTTAAATAATATTGGTTAGCATCTAACGCTCTAAAAATAGCATATAAGTATTTCTGCCTATCTTTTTCTTTCCAATAAGCAAAACCACCTTTTATGCTTAAAGAAGGTAATGCTCTTACGGCGGATAGCCAAGCAAAGAGAAGCAGTTGTTCTCTGCTCATCTTTTGCAATTTCTTTTCTATTTGTACTTTAAAATTCGTTTCATTCATATTCTTATGAACAGTTCTAAAAAATTATATTTTTCTCTAAAATTCCATTCAAAGTCAAAGCACCTTAAAATTCTGCGAAAAGTATAATACTGTGGTGTTTGCAAATGTATGAAATTAGTTCAATCAGTATGTATTATGTGGTGTGTTTTTTGTTACAATAATTTTTATTTGATTTTTTAAAATAAAATACTGTATTGAAAATCAACATGTTTATATAAATATTTTAGGATTTTTCGGTTTTAGCGGCATATAAATTATTCGTATCTATCTGTAATACCGATATGACAAGGACGAAAAGTCATTCCGACGAAGGTCGGAATCCATTGTACGAATAAGCAATACCCTTTGCCGTTCTTTACAGTGGATGCCGTTCTACAACGGCATGACGTGGATGCCGTTCCCTGTTTTCACAGGGATGACAAACGGCATGACAAGGACGAGAAAGTCATTCCGGCGAAGGCCGGAATCCATTGTACGAATAAGCAACATCTTATTCTTTTCTTTACAGTGGATGCCGTCCTCCGACGGCATGACATGGATAAAAAAATAAAAAACAGAATTGCATATTAAAATATGCGTTTTTTAATATATTTGCACATTAAAAGATGCAAAATGAGGTTTTACGGAAAGAATTTTTGATTTTTACCGGCAATTATTGAACAAAACCGATGTTACATTTCAGCGGTTTTTGCATGGAAGAATTCATTGGAATGCAAGAATGATAGGCATTGTGGGCGCACGAGGTGTGGGCAAAACCACGCTTATGCTGCAACATATCAAGCAAAATCTTGATGAGCGTAAAGCTGTTTATGTGAATGCAGACGACACCTATTTTTCGGAAAACTCTTTACTTGATTTTGCCGATTCATTTGCAAAAACAGGAGGCAAGTATTTATTTATCGACGAAATTCACAAATATCCGCAATGGTCTAAAGAGTTGAAGTTGATTTACGACTATTTACCTGATTTGCAAGTTGTTTTTAGCGGATCTTCTATACTTGACATATACAAAGGCAGCGATGACTTAAGCCGACGGGCTTTGTCGTATTTTATGCCCGGTATGTCTTTCCGTGAATATTTGAATATGAGCCAAAACCTAACGATTGCGCCATATTCTCTTGCAGATATTTTGGCAAATAAGGTGGAAACGGATGTGAAATATCCGTTGCAGCTGTTCAAAAATTATCTGGAGTGCGGCTACTATCCTTTTTATGCCGATGAGGAGTTTTCTGTTCGCCTGCAAAATGTAATTAATCAAACGCTCGAAAACGATATTCCGATGTTCGTAAATATGAATGCTGCTACTTCGCGCAAACTGAAACAATTACTCTATATTGTTGCCCAAAATGTACCGTTTAAGCCTAATTTTAACGGATTAGCTGCCGCAATGGATATTAACCGCAATCAAGTGAAAGACTATCTGGTGTATATGGAAAAGGCAAGTTTGATTACGATGTTGCAGCGTAAAACGACAGGCGTTGCAGCCATGAATAAAACCGAAAAAGTATATCTGAACAATACAAACCTGATTGTTGCTTTAGCAAAAGAAAACGCAAATATAGGCAACTTTCGAGAAACTTTCTTTATGAGCCAAGTGTCTGTGGATAATACGGTTGTATCTGCGGAAAGAGCAGATTTCACGATTAATAATTTTACATTTGAAATTGGCGGAAAAAGCAAAAGACAAAAGCAAATTCAAAGATTATTAACCCGACCTTAATTTATCGTAAATTTTTCAAGCGGCATAGCTGATTGATTTGTGTTGGAAATATTTCCGAACTCTGTCGGGTTTTTCTTGCAACATACTCATGTGATTGTA
>JAISHW010000011.1 GCA_031262365.1 Lentimicrobiaceae bacterium | reverse complement strand
TTGTCTCTTGCATAGCTTCTTATTTTATACGAAGATATGCAATTACCAACAGCCTAATAAATTACAAATCAATTAGTTATCAACAATCATGTTTGCAAATTGTTGATAACCGCTGTTTTTATGAGATTTTTTATGCGTTGGTCGTGCCGTTTGACTTGAAAGTAACGTATTTGCCAGCCGAATACATCAAGTTCAAACGAAAAGAAAAAGGATTTCCCGTTGAATTTACGTTTTTGAAAAGTAAGGCAACAGAAGCAAAAATCACGTTTGACAGAAAAGCCAAATACAAAGATGTCTTTTACGAAATTGTCGAAAAGATGAAAGACAAGAACGATGAATTTTGCAATAACGTTTTAACAACGTTGAAAAACGAAAAACTTGCTATCCTAAAAGAAGTGCAAGACGACCCGAAAATATTGGCAAAGTGGCTTTACGAAAATCAAGGCGAAATGCGTTTCGGTTCAGAAAACCGTTTGTTTCTTGTGCTTGTTGATACGGACGACTTTGCTAATTCGTGGAAACTAAAACGTAACCTTGAACTTTTGAAACCTACAATTATAAACTATTTGAACAACTTCAAAAACAAGAAAATTGACGACTTAAAAGTTTCGTTCGGCTACAAAGGGAAACCACATACTTATACAGCATTGACGGACATAATATTTGTGGTAAAATAAAACGAAAGACGAAAACGCCTGTGCATAACAAGAGTTTTTGGCGTAATGGGTACCGATGTGCTTCGTAGAAACAGTTGTGCAAGGCTCAACGGCAGTAATTCTATTGAACTTTTGTGCTAAATTTCCGCCACATCGCCAAGCCGCAAATCGTTCAGCACCTCCATCATCGCTTCGACCATATTGATTGCGCCTTCGTACACATCGGCAATTGAAGCTTTGAGCATATAGCATGGAGTCGAAAAAATATTTTTTTCGTTATCAACGACCACATCGCCATTTTCTGTTTGTACTTGATTGGCTCCCAATTTCGTAACTACTTCTGCGGTAGCATGATCATCGCCAATTGTCAGGTTTACATTTCCCAAAACTTTTGCCAAAATCGTTGGTGCAATACACATGGCTCCAATTGGTTTTTTTAAAACGTACATTGCACGAATAGCTTGTTCAACTTCCGAATGAACAGTCATTTCGGCACCATCGAAAGCAAAAGTCGAAAGATTTTTTGCAGCACCAAAACCTCCCGGAAGTACCAATGCATCAAAATTTTCGGCACGAAATTCCGACAACGGTTTGATGTCGCCACGTGCAATACGAGCCGCTTCGACCAATACATTTCGTTTCTCATTCGTTACTTCGCCTGTGAGATGATTGACCACATGAAATTGGTCGATATCTGGAGCAAAACATTGATATTTAGCACCTTCTTGGTCGATTGCTAAAAGCAAAAGCGTAGCTTCATGAATTTCACTCCCATCGAGTTTTCCAGAACCGGATAAAATTACAGCAAACTTTTTCATTGGATATAATTTTTGTTAATTATTTTCGTTTCACCGATTTAAAACGGTTTGAAAACTTTTTTAGTATGAATATGTTGTAAAACTTTAAACAGAAATCACTTTAAAAACTATTTAATACAGCTCGAATTCTGAAAATAGGTTAAAAACAGACAAATAAAACCTTTGTTTACAAGCATGTTTCACTTTAAAGTGATACTTTTGTGCTCTCTTTCCATGAGAAAGGAAAGACTTAAAAATGAACACATTAAACATCTTATTTATAGCGTATTAATTCATTTCACTAAAACGATAACCCAATCATTCGAATAAAAATCTTGTTCGAAAAAATTCAACACATTTAGAAAATCAACGATTTATAATACCATGAAACGGGAAATTAAATTCAGTTTACTATATCGCGATATGTGGCAATCATCAGGAAAGTATGTGCCACGAAAAGACCAACTTGAGCAAGTAGCTCCTGCTATTGTTGACATGGGCTGTTTTTTCCGCGTTGAGACAAACGGAGGAGCTGCCGAGCAAGTAAATTTGTTGTACGGCGAAAATCCGAATCCTGCCGTCCGTGCTTTCACTTCGGTTTTCAACAAAGCGGGCATACAAACACAAATGCTTGACAGAGGTCTGAACGGACTTCGCATGAATCCAGTTCCTGCCGATGTGCGCCAATTGATGTATAAAGTAAAAAAAGCACAAGGCGTTGATGTTACGCGCATTTTTTGTGGATTAAACGATGTTCGCAACATCATTCCGTCAATCAGATGGGCACGCGAGGCAGGCATGATTCCGCAAGCAGCGATGAGTATCACGCATTCGCCTATCCATACAGCTGAATATTACATCAACATGGCAGAACAACTGATTGAAGCCGGAGCTCCTGAAATTGCACTTAAAGACATGGCCGGAATCGGTCGTCCCGAAACACTGGGAAAAATCGTATATGCAATCAAAAAAGCGCATCCGGAAATTACTGTACAATATCACGGGCACAGCGGACCCGGATTTTCAGTTGCTTCGATGCTCGAAGTTGCGAAAGCAGGAGCCGATATTTTAGATGTAGCCATGGAACCGCTTTCGTGGGGAATGGTACATCCCGATGTGATTACAATTCAAGCCATGTTGAAAGATGCCGGATTTTTAGTTCCGGAAATCAACATGAACACTTACATGGAAGTACGCCGTTTGACACAAAGTTTTATCGACGACTTTTTGGGTTATTTCATCGATCCACGCAACCGTTTCATGAGTTCGTTGCTTGTTGGTTGCGGACTTCCGGGTGGCATGATGGGATCACTAATGGCCGATCTTAAAGGTGTGCACGCTGCCATTAACAACAATTTAACGAAAGCAGGAAAAGAGCCGCTATCGGAAGACGAGTTACTTGTTAGACTTTTTGAAGAAGTAGAATTTATTTGGCCTAAATTTGGTTATCCTCCGCTCGTAACGCCTTTCAGTCAATACATCAAAAATATTGCATTGATGAATATTTTTAGCATGAGCAAAGGTGAAGCGCGTTATACGATGATCGATAAAAATACATGGGACATGATTCTCGGTAGAGCAGGGAAGTTGCCGGGGAAACTCGATCCGGAAATTATTGAACTGGCAAAGAAAAACAACTACGAATTCTTCGACGGAAATCCACAGGATAACTATCCGGACGAATTGCCGCGTTTTATCAACGAAATGAAAGAGCTTGGCTGGGATCGCGGACAAGATGACGAAGAATTATTCGAATTTGCAATGCACGAAAAGCAATACCGCGACTTCAAATCGGGTGAAGCAAAAAAACGTTTCGATAAAGAGCTTCTATCCGAAATGGAAAAGAAATTCGAAAAAGCTACTGTTTCTGAAAAAATTCCTGATTTGCGTGCATTACGCCATCCAAATGCCGAGCCGGTTGTAGCGCCGGTGCGTGGTCAGGTGCTTTGGGAATTCGATTTCGAAGACCATTCAATAGCTCCGATTCCGGGAACTATGTACAAAGAAGGCGACATTATTTGCGCTTTACAAACGAACTATGGAATTGAATTTGTAAAAGCTTTGTTCGAAGGAAAAATCGTTGACACTGTGAAACAACAAGGCGAGCTTGTACAAAAAGGAGAAATCATTGCTTTTATAGAAGCTTCCTGAATATGTAACAATAAATAGAAATTACGATTCACTAAAAATTTCTATATGATTCATTTTCAGTCTTGTTACTCGAAAGAAGACATATATTTCATTGCATTGTACGATTTATATGTCCGTTCATTTCCCGAAAATGAGCGGCGTTCGCACGAAGGTTTTGTCCAACTTTTTGAGAAACAAAATTCTTTTTATTGCACGGTGCTCATGCACGAGAACCGATTTGTTGGTTTTTTGACTTTTTGGGAATTTAATCATTTTGTTTATATCGAACATTTTGCTATTAGTCCGCAACAACGTGGTCAATCGCTTGGTAGCAGCACATTGAAACAGTTCATGAAATCAATATCAAAACCAATTGTTTTGGAAGTTGAATTGCCCGAATCGGATACCGCCAAGCGACGTATTCGTTTTTACGAATGTTTGGGTTTTTGTGTGTGCAATCACTCCTACAAGCAACCACCTTACGACAAAAACAAAGAAAATGTGCCCATGCTATTAATGTGCTCCAAAAAAGATTTTTTGGAAAAAAATTTCGAAGAAACCAGAAATACGCTTTACAAATACGTTTACAGTCAAGAAGTATAACGTTTTGCGGCTTGGCGATGTGGCGGGGTTTTTACCACCGAACTTGATGCGGAGCACTTCGCCCAGCATTGCACCAAACCGCTGTTGGCGGTTCGGCTTTTTATTCAAAGTGCTTTTTCAGTTCCTCCGATTGAAATAGTAATTCCATTTCGCACATTGCTTTCGTAGGATTTTCCTTATCGAAATTTCCAAGAACACTAGCATTTTCTAACCCTGTTTTTAAATATGGTTTCAATTTCAAATAAATGTCGTCATTCTGTTTTGTGAAGGATTTTTCTGTTTTTTCGTAATTATTCAAATGTTTTCTCAATTCTCTTTCCACATTTGAAGCAGTATATTCTTTTGACGTTTTTACAAAATGAAGCAAAAACCAAAATTCAATACATGGATTATTTACAATGACAACAACGTTCGGATACTTCGTAATGAGTTCCGTTCTACATTCTTCAAACATTTTCAGCGGAGATTTTAACCCTTTTTTCGCTTCTTTGTTTTCTTTGATAACGACATCAAGGTCAATTATCCAAAAAACTTTTGTGTATTCTTTGCCCGATAAATCACAAACTAACTTGTATTGTTCTTCTATACTTTTTTTGTTTGGTATTTCCGGTTTTATATTAACACGAATTTCTCGTTCGTTTCGTTTTAGCATTTGTAAATACCAAAGTTCGGTTTTTCCGTCCACCACAACAGCAAAAGACGGAATTGTCTTAGGTGCATTTCTTTTGGGTGTTCTCATAGATTTAAGTCAATGAAAGTGTCGCCCAAATTAGGTGTTGCACTTAGTTTACCACTTTTATATGCATTTAATATGTTGGTCGTGTTTCTAACTTCGGAACTGTCAAAATCGGCTAATGAATAGAGTTCAGTCGAACAACTTTCTTGTTTGTCGGTGAACCATATTGCATCATTTCTAAAATGGTCTTTGTTGTCTAAAATTTCTCGGTTGTGTGTTGTTGCTATGATTTGAGACTGTTGAGAATTTAAAAGAAACGAAAGAAGAAAATGCGAATACAAATCAGGATGCAGAGAGGATTCCAATTCATCAATCGGGAAGGCAGCCGCCT
>JAISHW010000115.1 GCA_031262365.1 Lentimicrobiaceae bacterium | reverse complement strand
ATAGATAGATAGATAGATAGATAGATAGATAGATAGATAGATAGATAGATAGATAGATAGATAGATAGATAGATAGATAGATAGATAGATAGATAGATAGATAGATGGAAGATAATTTTTTTTGAAAAAGTGTTGTTTTTAAAAAAAACAAATACTATCTTTGAAAAGATTTTTTGCAACGTTTTAATGCACTTCGGCTTTGTGAGAAATTTTTAAGAAAGAAATGGATCTTTTAGGTATCCTAAACTGAAAACACAAAATTATTAACCTATTAAATTTAAAAATCATGGGAAACGAAGGAGAAGAAAAAAAAGATAACGCAACACAGGAATCTCCATGCAATGGAGCGACACCTAAAAAAGATCCGGCACAAGAACAAGCACAAGAGCAAAAACTGAAAGAAGTACAAGCACATTACGTTGTAGGAGGAATAGATGAAGAAGGTCACAAAATAACAGACATATATGTTAAAACTCCCGATTATGTTATTTATGAAGTTGAAACCGATAAACTTTCTCAATCTTTAAGAATTAATATTTATGAAATTCTCGAAAAAAAAGAAGAGGAAAAATATAAAAGATTAAGAACAAACTTACGCAAAGTGTATGATGAAATAGCAAAAGTAAGAGAAGCTCTATATAAAAGTTCAGATCCATCTGCCGTAAAAGCGCAAGCCGCTAGTTATATTTCATTGGCATTAGATTATGATAATAGTGAATATGAGGAAAAAAAGAAAGAATGTAAGAACAGGAGCAAGAAAAATCCTAAAAGAGATTGTAAAAATTGTCCAAAACATTCAGATTGTGCAGAATATGAATTAAACAAACTTATTGATTACATAGATAAGAGATATAAAGAGCAATTTAGGCAGAAATTTAAACATTTATCAATAATAGGAGGTGTTTCATTTTTATTAATCAGCCTTTCATTTATTACACACTATCATTTTTTTTGTGGGTTCTTTGATAGTATTAAAGACTTCATTTATGTTGCTACGGCAGGTTCTATAGGAGGTTTTATATCCGTATCTATTGGTATTAAGAAAATTAACTTTTTTCAAAATGATGATGCAAAAGATGAAAAAAGCGAAGATAAACCAAAGAATAACCCGGAAAACGAAAAAGGTAAGGAACCTTCTGAAAAAGGCATTTTGACTCCAACCATCGACCCAAATGCGGAGGATAAAAAAAGCAAAAACGATAAAGTAAGTTCGATTTACTTCATTCTTTACGGATTAGAAAGAGCTTTTGTTTCTATATTTAGTGCTATTATTATCTATATTGTCCTTGAATCTGGTATATTGAATCTAATAGATGTTAAAAATATTTGGGGGTTCATAGTTTTTGGCTTTGTTGCAGGTTTTAGCGAAATATTTATTCCGAATATATTAAGGTCTGTTGAAAAAACCGGAACGCAAGGGTATAAATAAAGACTAAATTTATAAACTGAATTACAGCGATTTAAGAATAAGAGTAAATACTTTAGGAAAGAAAAAATGTGCTTTTGTAGATATATTCTTTCTTTCCATAGTAAATCAAAAAATCATAGAAAATAACAATTAACCTGTAATATTATGAAAACAGCTATTTCAGAAAAACGACACAGACCATTTTTAGTATTAGCGTTGGTGGTAAGTTTCTTATCATTGAGCGCATGTAGAGTTCAACTTGTACCGCAGTATGATGCAAAGATTGTGGTACTAACAGAATTGAGCAGAAAATCGGTTGATAAATTGTATGATGCGATACAAAATGCTACTATTGAGTCTAACGAGAGGGCGTTTGATCTATTTGCTTGTCAATATGAAAGTGTAGAAGATGAGTTACAATTGCTTTTGCAAACAATACAAGAGCGTAAAAAACGCAATGAGGCACGAATACTTTTGTGCAAAAAGACGGTTTTGCAATTCGATGATTATATGATAACAACCTGTGATTCAACTATCACTATGTTTGAACGATATAAAGAAATACATCGAAATCGGAATATGCTCAACGATACGCATATTTGTAGACATCGAGGAAATATAAAACGAATGTTAAAAACGTTGTTAGATTCAGAAGAAGCAAAAGAAGAAAAAGTAGATAAATAATTAAAAAAATACGCGTATGAATTTTGATTTTGGAGCCGTATTGGCAAAGATGTTAACTGCGATGAAAAATGTATTTCTTGCAGACTGGGGAAATGTGAGAGCTACATCGGAAAAATTTATGCAAGAGCATGAAGAATCTTTACAAAGATTGACTGATGATCGCTTGAATAAGCGAATTACAGAAGAGGAATACGAACAATATTTGAGAGATGAATTCACAATTTTGGAAGCACAAATAAAGGCGTTGAAAGTTGTAAGAACTGCAACTACTCAAAAAGCTATAAATGCAGCCTTAGAGGTGCTTGAAAGAGCTATAAAAGGAGCTATAACACTGTAAATAAAGAGAAAAACATTTCTTTCTGTGATAGAACAATAAATCTATGTAGTAATAGGTGTAATCAATCGTTATTCGTTTAAAAAACTGATTTTGAGATAAGAAAAATAGTAAAGATATGCTTTTAAGTATGTTATATCATTATAAATCAGAAACATACAAGAAGCACACATCTCGTTAAGAACGCAAAATTTTAGATGTACTGTGTACGTATGCCCGAAAGGCTTACCTTTCATAACCGCAGGCGAGCGTGGCGTTGCCTACGGACTGGAACAAGCGCAACTTTCTCTCTCCGGTCATAGTTCTGCCTTTTAGGCAGTAGTAAGGAAGAACTGCTTTACTACCGCAGGTCGTTGACCATACGGTTATGAAGATTAAGCCCTTCGGGCTACCGTTATAGCTTTACAAGCGAGCGGCTTGAAAAGCCAAACATTCATAACCGCAGGCGAGCGTGGCGTTGCCTACGGGGAAAAATGTCTGAACTTTGATTTATCTGATTCATTGATTAACAGGATTGAGAACCTAATTCCCGTTAGGGAATAGCTATTGGTAGAAAAGCAATCGTTCCACACCACCTGCGTACCATAGGTACGCCACAAACGAACCTAATTGCAAACGGTTTCGTACCTAACCGCACGAGATACAACCGAATGGGGCAATTTTTCTACCAATATGATGTGCCTAACGGCTCAAAAAGCGCAACGAGAAAATAAGTCCTCTCATCTGCGGAATTTTTTCTCAAAAAAGCTTCTAATATTATTTTTGTGTAATTTATCACGTTTTATATATCAAAAATGTGTATTTTTGCCAAAAAGTGATAGTTATGAATATAGATAGAGATATAATACAAGAACTCAACAAGTGGAAAAGTAGCCCTTATCGTAAGCCCTTGGTGCTACAAGGCTCAAGGCAGGTAGGCAAATCGTTTATCCTAAAAGAGTTTGGTAAAACTCATTTTGAAAATTGTTGCTATGTCAATTTCGATTTTGAGCGCGAACATAAATCGGAATTTGCAGCCACAAAAGACCCTGTACGCCTCGTTTCTTATCTTAGTTCGGTCAAGGGCATTGACATTACACCACACAAAACGCTGATTATTTTCGACGAAATTCAAGAATGCAACGATGCGCTTAATAGCTTAAAATATTTTCGAGAATTGATGCCTGAGCAAGCCGTTGTGTGTGCCGGTTCGTTGCTTGGCGTTGCCCTCAATAAGCACGGAGCATCTTTTCCTGTGGGTAATGTGGATTTTTTGACATTGTATCCTGTTTCTTTTAAGGAGTTTCTGGCAGTGTATAACGAACATCTATCACAATTTTTGGCACAGTACGTAGCTCGCAAAGATTTTGCTAAAGTGCCGGAAATTTTTCATTCGCAATTAATTGAGGCATACAAAATATATATGTGTTGCGGAGGAATGCCCGAAAGCATTGTGCGATACATGGAAGTGCGAGACTGGGAACAAGTAGATTTGGTTAATAATCAAATACTTACCGCATACACGCTTGATTTTTCCAAACACATAGACAGCAAAGACATACCGCGTCTCAATCGTTTGTGGTACAACATAGAGGATAATCTTGCCAAAGAAGACCGAAAATTCCGCTACGCTTTGATTGAAAAAAATGCACGGGCGAGGGAATATGAAAATTCCGTAGAATGGCTTGTGCTTAGCGGCTTGGTTAATCGTGTGTTTGAGGTGCAAACGTTGCGATTTCCGCTCTCATCGTGCAAAAATAGTGCAGCATTCAAGCTCTATTTAGCAGACACGGGACTATTGCGCACAAAATTTCGTCTTGCTCCCACAACAATCTTGCTTGGCGATAAACTGTTTACGGAATTTAAAGGCGTTTTGGCAGAAAATTATGTGCTGCAATCGCTTCTGCGGCAGCTTGACAGCGAAATATATTATTGGACATCGGGCAATCGAGCGGAAGTGGAATTTATGTTCCAACATGGCGAAACCATTATTCCGATAGAGGTAAAATCAGGGAATAGTACAAACTCTCGTAGTCTATCGGAATACCGCAAAAAATACAGCCCTGCTCTATCGTTACGATTTTCGCTCAAAAATGTTGAACGTAATGGCGATTTGCTCAACCTTCCACTCTATTTGGTAGATTATGTAAAAGAGCTATGCGAATTGTAAAAATCGCCGTTGAATTTTCTGTAATACCCGAATCATTAAGCCTCATTTTGCGACATTCGGAATGGCCCGAAGGGCTTGACTTTCATAATCGCAGACGAGCGCAACGTTGCCTACGGATACGGTGATCTGTTAAAACTTAGATTTTGTTAACTTTCGGGCACTTTACAACATAAAATGAAATTTGTTCCGACAGAAAACTTACCTTTGACCTTTTATTATGAAACTGCTCATACTTGTTCCGAAAATTACCAATAGGCTTCGTTACGTTTTCAAGCTGTTGCTCAATGAGTTATTAGGCTTAGAAATTGCGTTTACTACCGATTCGACATTGTTTTTGAACGAAAAAGGAATGAAATTTCATTATGGCGACCAGCCGATTGGCGACGAAATTTTTCAAAAAGCGGTTTCGTTGTTATTCGAACGCGATATTGCCTCAATAACACTCAAATGGAAATTGTATAACGGAACAAAAGTAACGTTTCCGGTCGCTTCGACACGTTCAATGCTTCCGTTCGATGTGTTTGCCGCCACATTTTTTTTGGTAAGCCGTTACGAAGAATATCTGCCTTTCGTTCCGGATAAATTCGGTCGGTTCGAAGCCGAATCATCAGTGCTTCAACAAGAAGGAATACTTCAAAAACCAGTTGTAAACCACTGGATAATAGCACTTCGCAACGTTTTATCTACACATTTTCCCGAATTGCAATTCAAAAAAAACGAATTCACATTGCTGCCCACTTACGACATCGATTCGGCTTGGGCATATCGTCATAAAGGGCTTTTCAGGATTTTAGGTGGATACGCCAAATATCTATTGAAGCTCAATTTCAACGAAATAAAATTTCGTACAGCGGTACTCCGCAACAAAGAAAAAGACCCTTTCGACACGTTCGATCTTCAAATTGCACTGCAAAAAGAATTTCGCCTCCACCCTATTTATTTCATTTTGTGCGGCGATTACGGACCTTACGACAAAAACATTTCGATTCGGAATCGTTATTTTTGTAATCTCATAAAAAAACTCGGCGATTATTCCGAAGTAGGCATTCACCCTTCTTTCGCTTCGTTTCTCGACGAAAAACAACTTCAAAACGAAATCAACAACTTGTCGCATGTATTGAATCGTGAAGTTACGAAAAGCCGGCAGCATTTTTTACGCTTGACGATTCCTAAGACGTATCAAAAACTCATCGAACTCGACATTACAGACGATTACACAATGGGATATGCTTCAGCTCCGGGATTCCGTGCCGGAATAGCATCATCATTTTTATTTTACGATTTGGAACACGATGTGCCGACAAACCTCCGCATTCATCCGTTTGCCGTGATGGACGGCACATTGCGCGATTACATGAATATGAACGTTGATCAAGCTTTCGAAATCATAAAAACACTCATCGACGAAGTAAAAGCTGTCGACGGAACGTTTATCTCGCTGTGGCACAACGAAACACTGAGCGACGAAAAACGCTGGAAAGGATGGCGCAACATGTACCGTAATATGATCGAATATGCTTTGTCCTAAAAAAATGCAAACGATACATTTTGTCGAACATAAAAACATCGACAAAGTAAAGTGGGATAATTGTATTAAAAACGCTTTCAATGGCAATGCGTATGCGTGGTCGTGGTATCTCGACATTGTACATCCGAACTGGGACGCGCTTATTGACGAAGATTATCGAACTGTTTTTCCGCTCACAGGAAAGAAAAAACACGGTATTTGGTATCTTTTTCAACCTTTTTACGCCCAACAATTAGGCGTTTTTTCGCAAAATTGGCTCAACGAAAACATCATTGAAAGTTTCATTCATAAAATCCCTGACCAATACCGTTTTGCCGAAATTCGTTTGAACATTCACAACAAAGTTCCGGAAAATCTGGGAGTGGTTGCTTGGCATCGAAATATGGAACTTGATCTTGTACAATCCTACGATAAAATTGCCGAAAACTACCATTCGAACACCAAACGAAACCTCAAAAAAGCGCAGCAAGCCAAACTTAAAATCATCAAAAACAGTAATCCCGACACAATTATTGAACTTTTCAGAGCCAATCGCGGGCGCACAGTCAGCCATTGGAACGACCAAGAATATTCGCGTCTGAAATACCTTACACAAATCGCGTTGTCGCGTAACCAAGCTACCGTTTTAGGTGTTTCCGACGAATCAAACGAAATTTGCGCCGGTGCCATTTTTATTCAAAGCAACAACAAAATAATTTTTCTTTTTTCGGGAGCCAATCAAACGGCACATAAAAAGCATGCTATCACCTTTTTAATTGATTACATGATTCAAAAAAACGCCCAAACACCATTGATTTTTGATTTTGAAGGCTCTGACAATAAGAATTTAGCACGTTTTTATAAAGGTTTCGGAAGCAGCGAAGTTTTTTATCCTTCGATAAAAATCAACCGACTTTCATTTTTGGGTCGCATTGCGTTGCGAATCATTAAACGAAAATAATGACACCTTAATGACTTGCCTGTTCAAAGAATTGCTATTTTTGTTAAGAAACAATTTTACCTATGACAGTGGTTCAAAACTTAGGAAAAACAAACTCTGTTTTTAATCAATTTATTTCCGAATTGCGCAATATCGAAATCCAATCGGAGCGCATGCGTTTTAGAAGAAATTTGGAACGAATCGGAGAAATTTTCGCTTATGAAATAAGCAAAACGTTTGAATACAAGCAAGTTGGAGTTGTTACTCCGCTCGGTATTGCCGATATGGAATTGATGAACGAACAACCGGTTTTGGTAACTATACTCCGAGCCGGACTTCCGTTGCACCAAGGAATGCTCAATTATTTCGACCGCGCCGACAACGGATTCATCGCTGCCTACAGAAAATACGACAAAAACGAAGATTTCGAAATTCGCGTTGAATACAGCTCGACACCAAGTATCGAAAACCGTGTGTTGATTCTGAGCGACCCAATGTTGGCTTCGGGTGCTTCGATTGTACAATCACTAAAAGGATTATTAGCCGAAAACGGGAAACCAAAACACATTCACATCGTTTCGGCTATTGCCAGCATCGAAGGAATCGAATTTGTGAAACGAAACCTTTCGTTATATAACATCACGATTTGGACAGGAGCTATCGACGACGAGTTGACGGCTCACGCCTATATCGTTCCGGGATTAGGCGATGCCGGCGATTTGGCTTACGGATTAAAAATCTGATACTTCAATAGATGCGGACAATCGTCAAAGAAAACCTCAAAATAGCAACCGACTCGATTCGCAGCCATGCTATTCGCACCACATTGACGATTCTAATTATTGCATTCGGCATCATGGCTTTAGTCGGTATTCTTACGGCTATCGATTCGATAAAATATTTTCTGAACGAAAACTTCTCGATGCTTGGTGCAAATTCTTTTTCGATCGAATACCGCTCTATGAATATTCAGGTTGGAGGAACTTCTTATCGTAGTAAATCTTACAGACCAATCAGTTTGCTCGAAGCAACACGTTTTAAAGAACAATACGCGTTTCGAGACAATACAAGCATATACACAAATGCAACCGGATCGGCAACCTTAAAATACGAACAAGAAAAAACCAATCCGAATATTCGCATCATCGGCATCGACGAAAATTATGTGTACAATTCCGGTTTCGAAATCGAAAAGGGAAGAGATATCACGCTTTTAGAAACGCAACAAGGCGACAACATCACTATTTTGGGCACTAAATTAGTCGAACAACTTTTCAAAAATGAAGATCCGATCGGAAAAACCATTATAGTTGCCAATGGGCACTATCGCGTTGTAGGAGTGCTGAAAGAAAAAGGATCGAGCATGGGATTTAGCGGTGACAATTATTGCCTGATTCCGTTCAACAATGCTCGAAAATACTTTACACGTCCAAATATGCGTTACAACATCACGATACGCATGGAAAACGAAAACGCGCTAAATGATGCCATCAGCGAAGCAACTGGACTTTTCAGAACCATTCGCGGCGACAAAATCGGACAAGAAGATTCGTTTACAATCGAAAAAAGCGACAATATCGCCCGATTACTAATCACTTTGATGAGTCAAATAACGATAGGTGCTGTTTTCATTGGTATCATTACACTTTTTGGTGCCGCTATCGGCTTGATGAATATCATGCTGGTGTCGGTAACCGAACGCACGCAAGAAATCGGAATCCGGAAAGCAATGGGAGCCACTAAAATCACGATTAGAGACCAGTTTTTGTTCGAAGCGATCGTGATTGCACTTTTAGGTGGAATTATCGGAATTGTATTAGGAATTTTAGTCGGAAACGTCATGGCACTCATTATCGGAAGCACATTTGTAATTCCTTGGATTTGGGTTGTCTTTGCCGTTATATTGTGTTTTATCGTTGCTATCGCTTCAGGAATCATTCCGGCAAATAAAGCAGCTGCCCTTGATCCTATCGAAGCATTGCGATACGAATAAGAACGACTATATGCTTTCATTCCTATCAGAAAAACTATCCTTTTTGCGACTTTGTATATGTAAATTTGTAATTTTACGCTTCATCAGTTTTTGATGAAATTAAACAAGATACCAAACAAAAATTTATAGCTTATGTCAACTCCTCTAACTTCTAAAAGAGACAGTTTTGGCTCGAAAATCGGTGTTATTGCAGCAGTATCAGGTTCGGCTATCGGATTAGGAAATATTTGGCGTTTTCCTTATGTAACAGGCGAAAACGGCGGTGGTGCTTTTCTGTTGGTTTATCTTTCTTTTATCCTTTTGATCGGAATTCCTGTCATGCTTTCGGAATTTGTGATCGGCAGGCGTTCGCAACGCAATACCGTAGGAGCTTTCAAAAAATTAGCACCGCGCACACCTTGGCACATAGTAGGATTTTTAGGCATTATAGCTTCGTTTGTCATTTTAGCTTTTTATACAACCGTTTCGGGTTGGACTTTAGAATATTTATTTATTTCGATCAAAAATGGCTTTAGCGGTAAAAGCGAAGCCGATCTCGTTACGCAATTCAACACCTTTACAAGTAGCGGACTCCGACCTGTTTTATGGCAACTGCTTTTTATGTTTTTTACCGCTTTCATTGTATTTAAAGGCATCAAAAACGGTATCGAAAAATACACGAAAATTCTCATGCCGATTCTACTTTTGATCATCATTGCATTATGTATCCGTTCGGTTACATTACCGGATGCAGGCAAAGGATTGACTTTTTTATTTCGACCTGATTTTTCAAAAATTACAGGAAAAGTATTGTTGGAAGCCTTAGGACAAGCGTTTTTTTCGTTGAGCATCGGCATGGGAACACTCATTACTTACAGCTCGTATATCAACAAAAAAGAAAACTTAAGCACTGCTGCGATTTCGATTTCTTTAGCCGACACACTTATCGCTGTTTTGGCTGGCGTAGCGATATTTCCGGCTGTTTTTGCTTTCGGAATCAGTCCGAACGAAGGTCCTAGCTTGGTTTTTATTACGCTTCCGTTGATTTTCGACCAAATGATTGGTGGCTATTTCTTCTCATTGATTTTCTTTATACTGCTTTCAATTGCAGCACTCACATCGACCATATCCATTTTAGAAGTCGCCGTTGCCTACCTTTCCGAAGAATTACACATCAGTCGCAAAAAAGCTACCATAGCAGCCTCTTTAGCGATTTCTGTTTTCGGAATCGGAAGCACGATGAGTTTGGGAAGCTGGAACTGGCTTTCGATTAACGGATTAAGTCTTTTTGATTGTTTCGACAAACTATCTGCCAACATTTTATTACCTCTTGGTGGCTTGTTAATCGTGATTTTTGTCGGGTGGTTTTTGGGAAAAGATCAGGTTTTCGACGAAATCTCAAACGGCGGAAAACTTAAAGCGCGTCTTCGTTGGGTATACTTATTCATCATCAAGTTTATAGCACCTATTGCTATTGCGTTGGTATTTCTGAACAGTATCGGATTATTTTTATAATAATAAATGGAAGAATTTAAAAACTCTTTTTATTTCACTAAAAATCAGCGTATAGCAATTACTGCAATTTGTATTTTGCTATTGCTCGTTGTATTGTTTTACTTTTTTCCGACAAACCATTTCGGAGTGCCTAAAAAAGAATTTCACGACCTTGATTCGATTTATCGTTTGCAAGCGCAAGCAAAAAATGAAGCCCTCGCCAAGCAAAAAACAAACTTTGATCCGATAACACCCGAAGAATCAGCCGCTGAAGTTGTTCTAACGCCTTTCTACTTCAATCCGAATATGTTGCCCGAAAGCGAATGGAAAAAAATAGGACTCAGCGATCGGCAGATACGCAATATCAAAAATTACGAACAAAAAGGTGGCAAATTTTACCGCAAAGAAGATTTAAAAAAACTGTATTCTATCAGCGAAGCCGAATACAAAGTTCTGGAACCTTATATTTTAATTCCCGAACACAAAAAACAACCAATCAAAACAGAAACTAAGAAAAAAGCTAAAGAACAAGCTGTTACAACTTACGAAATTCCTGAAAATATAGAACTCAACACAGCCGATTCGTCCGATTTAATTCGTATTCCGGGAATTAGACCTTGGATAGCGCACCGAATTTTGAAATACAAATATGCCTTAGGTGGATTTTACGATAAAAAACAACTCTTGGAAGTCTATCAAATTGATTCGGTATTTTACACTAAAATAGAACATTACTTTTCGATCGACACGATGCTTATTCAAAAAAGACGGATCAATTTCGAAACGTTTAAAGAACTTTTAAGCCATCCGTACATTTCTTATGAAACAACAAAATCTATTGTAAATCAGCGCGAACGGTACGGAATGATCCAAAATTGGAACGATTTTCAATCGAAAATAAACGTCAAAGAACATAAAAACGTATTTCTGAAACCTTACTTACAATATGATTAACATTAAAAAACATATCATGACAAAAAAAATCCTTTCGTTATCTCTATTGCTACTCATTTTTGCATCGTGCAATTCGAGCAAACAAACGCAACCAAAAATGACACATACAAGCATCGAAGACCATGTGAATAACACATTCGAATTTCTTCAAGGAGTTTATTACATTTATGTATTCGACGGTCAAGCCTACGGTTTCAACGACAGTGCTTTAGCTGAACAATTGCTTCAAGAAAAAATTGCTGTAAAAGATATTTGGTACAAAGGCGGATCGTCAATGTGCGTGGCACCCGGAAGCAATATCGGTACAACCGCACTTGTGCAACCTGTTTTTTTGGTACGCCTCGAAACAAACAACGAAAAAATGCAAACACTTGGTTTCGAAAAAGTTCGAGAGCCAAGCGTTGGCGATTGCGCCTATAATGTAAAGCATTACATTTTTAAATAGTAGTATCCCAAAAGTGTGTAACGTGCTCCATTTGTACAATGGATTCCGACCTTCGCCGGAATGACTTTTTCGTCCTCCGGTCATGCCGTCGGAGGACGGCATCCATTGTAATAAACACAAATTCCGATTTTAATGAATTTCCTGACTTTGTTATTTTGGGTGACACATTGTCAAAGTCAGGGAAAAGAAAACCATTCTAACAAAAAAATCCAACTGAAATGATTCAATTGGATTTTTTTTGTTTTCGGAAATTCTATGCTGCTTATCCGATTTGTTTCATGTTTCGCTTCACAAATTCGTTGAGTTCTTTTCCTTTCAATAAGTTTTTCGAAAGCAAAGCCAAATCGTACAATTGCCTAATTGTATTTTCTTGCTCTTCGCCTATTTTGTTCGGCAAATCGGCAATAATCGGATTATTCACATTCAGTACCAAATTGTACGAATCAGGAAGTTGTCCAAACATGGCATTGCCACCGCCTAAAGCACTCATATCTTTCATGCGGCGCATAAACTCATTTTGCGTAATCAACAACGGATCATCAGTTTCACTCAAATTTTCAAAAACAATCGAAAAACGTTGCTTATCAATCACATTTTCGAAAACTGTTTTCAATGCTTCTTTTTGCTTGTCATCGAGTTTCGAAACATTCGCATTATCGTCTTTTTTTATCAGATTATCAATCGTATCCGAATCAACACGCGCAAATGTGGCATCGGTAAAACGTTGCTCAAACGTGTTGATAAAATGACTATCGAGTACGCCATCGAGCAACAACACATTGTAGCCTCGTTCGTTAGCCGACTCTATGTTGCTGTATTGTTCGTCAACATTCGAAGCGTAGAGGTAAACCAATTTTTTATCTTTATTCAGTTGAGCCGGATCGATTTTCGCTTTGTATTCGTCAAACGTGTAATAAGCTCCTTGTGTATCTTTGAACAAATAAAATTTTTCGGCTCTTTCGAAAAACTTCGGATCGGTAATCATACCGTATTCGATGAAAATTTTGATGTCGTCCCACTTTTTGACATAAACTTCGCGATCTTTTTTGAATAATTCTTCGAGTTTTTCTGCCACTTTTTTGGTAATATAACTCGAAATTTTCTTCACATTTTGATCACTTTGCAAAAACGAACGACTTACGTTGAGCGGAATATCAGGCGAGTCGATTACGCCGTGTAATAAAGTCAAAAATTCGGGCAAAATACCTTCAACAGAATCGGTTACAAACACTTGATTGCTATACAATTGAATCTTATTGCGTTGCAATTCATAATTGTGTTTTACCTTTGGAAAGTACAAAATTCCGGTCAAGTTGAACGGATAATCAACATTGAGATGAATTTGAAACAGCGGTGTATCGAAGTTCATCGGATACAACACGTGGTAAAAATTAACATAATCTTCGTCGGTGAGATTTGCCGGCGATTTTTTCCACAACGGTTCGACATCGTTGATGATCCAAGGTTTTTTAACTTTTTTTGTCTTTGGATTGCCATTTTCATCGGTTTCACCTTCGATAGGTTCGTTTAGTTCGCGCTCGCCAAATTGAATCGGAACCGGCAAAAACTTACAGTATTTGTTCAACAATTCGCGAATCTTATATTCTTCGAGAAATTCTTTATTTTCGTCGTCGATATACATCACGATATCCGTTCCGCGCGTTTTTTTCTTGGTTTCGGTCATTTCGTATTCGGGACTTCCGTCGCACTCCCATTTGGTTGCCTTATCGCTCTCTTCGCGGAATGATTTGGTGATGACTTCGACTTTTTTCGAAACCATAAACGACGAATAAAATCCCAATCCAAAATGCCCGATAATGGCATTCATTTCGCTTTCTGTTTTGGTTTTAAACTCGTTTACAAATTCTTCGGCACTAGAAAACGCAATCTGATTGATGTATTTATCAACTTCTTCGGCACTCATTCCGATACCTTTGTCGCTAACCGTGAGCGTTTTCTTTTTTGGATCGATTTTTACTTGAATGGTCAGATCGCCTAATTCGCCCTTAAAATCGCCTGAAGATGCGTATGTTTTTAGTTTTTGTGTGGCATCAACTGCGTTGCTGACAATTTCGCGTAAGAAAATCTCATGATCCGAGTAGAGAAATTTTTTGATAATCGGAAAAATATTTTCCGTTTTAACACCTATAGATCCTTTTTGCTTCGTCATAATTTTTTATTTTTCGAAGCTAAAGCAAAGGTTGTGCCATCTGCAAATACTGCCATTTTGACTTTCAAAAGCTGTCAAAAAAAAAAAAAGATGTACCAAAAAACTGTGGAAACTTAAGAAGGCTGTCTCAAAAGGTGAAAACCTGAGTTTTGGATAAGATAATATCAAATATATGCTGTTATATTTGTAGAAATCAAAAATACACAAGACATACCCATCGCATTAGGGACGTAATTATTGTGTAAGGAATTTGTGTTTATTACAATGGAGCCGGTCTTCACCGGCAATGACAATGACGGAAAATGTCATTCCGACGAAGGTCGGAATCCATTGTACAAACAAGCAACACCTTATTCTTTTCTTTACAGTGGATGCCGTCCTACAACGGCATAGCCGGAGGATGGTAACGGCATGACTTTTTCACTCGTTTTTGCCTCATCTATGGAAGGACAAGGCGGAAGCCTATACCGCTATTGCTGCCCTTGGACATGAAATAGTTGCGATATGTAACCCGGCAGTTAGTCGCAAAGTCGCACCAGTTTCCGCCGCGACTCACGCGAAGAAAGCCGGAAGTTGGTCCCATTGGGTTTGTCTGATCCTCGCTATTGTAGTAGCCATACCAATCGGAACACCACTCAGTTACATTGCCGCTCATGTCGTAAATACCGAGTTCATTAGGCTGTTTGGTTCCTACGGGTTGTGCGCTTTGGTTTGGTATATTGCACCATGCAACATCTCCTGCCTCATTGCTACCAGAATAGGTATAGCCTGCCGATTTATTGCCTCCACGAGCTGCATACTCCCACTCCGCTTCGGTGGGTAAACGAAATTCCTTTCCGGTAATTTCATTTAGCTTTGTTATAAATTCCTGAATATCATCCCGTAAAACATCTTCCACAGGCAAATTACCTCCTGAAAAATGGCTCGGATTGCTGCCCATTACGGCTTGCCACAACGCTTGTGTTACCTCGGTTTCGCCTATCGAATAGTCGCTCAACGTTACCGAATGAACAGGTCGCTCATCACTACCGCCATCGTTCGTCCCCATGCTGAATGTTCCGCCTTTCACTTGAACCATTGTAAATGATTCTCCTCCTACCTGAAAGGTGATACCGTCAACGGCAGCATCTTCTTTCTTACATGAGCTAAAAGATACCGCTATCGTGCAAAATGACAACAGCAGCCAAAATGATTTCTTTAAAAAATTTGTCTTCATTGTAAGTGTAAATTATTGAGAACTTCTAAAATTAGTTTTTGTACTTGACTTTTGTTGGTAGAACCCGAAGTTCGTTAAAGTTTATCTCGAAAAATCGCTGTAAAGTAACCAAAAAGTTTTCAAACTAACAAACTTTTTAGATAAGGGAGCTTCTAAAAATCCGGCGATGTGGACAAAATTTAGGCTGTAACACTATATAATATATTGATTATATTATATTTACGAGTAAAAAACGATATGAGTAAAAAATATGCTATTTCTGTGGGAGCAAAATCACCAA